>CAZOZN010000002.1:0-2873 GCA_964584335.1 uncultured archaeon | reverse complement strand
GGAGGGCTCTGGAAAGATAAAGATAAGAAAGCTGGGCATAGCAAAGCTTTGCTACGCAAATTAGTCATTTTTTCTTTTGATAAATTCGTCAACCAAAGAGGGGTCGTATTCACCCGACTTCATTGATTCTTTTAGGTCCTCCGGGGAGTAACCTTTTTCCAAATTTTCTTCTATCCATTTTTTTACTGTATCTGGAATTTCTTTGTATTCCTCTTTTTTTTCTTTTTTGTCTTTGACTTCTTTATTTTTTTCTTCTTTTTTTAAATTTTTCTTGGATTCTTTTAGTTCATCTTCGAATCTTTCAACTTCTTTTATATCACTTTTAATAATTTCAATTTCATTTTCCATGTTTTTTATCATTGCAATATCTTCTTCCATATTGCTTATTTTGTTTTTCAATATGTCATTATCGGTATCATACTCTTTTTTATTGCTTTTTATCTCTTTCCTTATTTTTCTTATTTCCTCTTCAAATTCTTCCATGTTTCTTGTTTTTCTTTTTATGTTTTCAAGCCTGCCTCTAAATTCACCTATTTTCATTATATTTGATTCGTCAAGCTCTCTTATTTTTTTCTTTAGTTTTTTTATTTCGTCTCTAAAGTTTTCTACTTTCATTATGTCTGATTCGTCTATTCTCTTTATATCGCTTTTTATTTTTCTGATTTCGTCTCTAAAGTTTTCTACTTTCATTATGTCTGATTCATCTAGTCTTTTTATTTCTCTTTTCAAGAAGTTTACTTTTTTGTCAAAATCCTTTAATGAGCTTATGTCTTGCTGGAGTTCTTTTGTTCTTTCATCTATTCTTTCCATTTTTTTGATTTCTATTTTAATGTCACTTATTTTGTTTTCAATTTCCTCTATTTTTATGAGCTCGTTTTTTAGTTTTTGAGTTTCTTCTTCAAATATTTTTATGTTTGCTTCGTTTTCGCTGCTTTCTAATTTTAAGTTTTTCTTTAGTTCATTTATCTTGTCTTTTATTTTGTCTATATCGGAGATATTGTTTTTGACATGCTCTATCTCCTTTCTCAAAGTCTTTATGTCTGATATGCTTTTAGTGTCGATGTTTTTTAATTCGTTCTTTATGTGCTCTATGTCTTCTCTCATGTTGTTTCTGTTTATTGCGTTTGTGTTACCCATACTTTTCATTCTTTTTTTGAGTTCTCTTAATTCGTTTTCGAAATTGGTGATGTCTGTAGAATTTTTATTTAGATTATCCACCTTGTTTTTTATTTTTTCTATATCTGAAACGGAATGCTTGAGAAATTCTATATCATTTCCAAAATCTTCTATATCTTCAATCAAATTTTTGATATTTTCTATGTCTTTTCTCATATCGACTATGTTTATCTGGTCTTCTCTTGTTTTTCCTATTATGTTTTCAATATCATTTACCTTTTTCTCAAGTTCAACTCTCCAAGGCACTATTTTTTTTGATTTCAGGAATTTAACCCCGCCGGATTTTGTTATTATATCCTCTAAGAAATCTTTTAAGTCATATATCTTATCTTCAAGGTCCATAATGCTGTTTTTTGTGTCTTCTTTTATTTCATTTTTAATATCTCCTACCTTTTCTTTTGTGACAACACTATCCATCTTTACCTGCATCATATCTACAGATTTCATTAACTCTTTTATTGTCTCGTTGTTCATCTCTATTTTTTCCGTATAGTTTTTGAATTCTTTCATTCTGCTGTTCAGTTCTGAGAATATATTTTCAACTTTTGCAACTAATCTTGAAGTATAGTGTTTGTTTTCTTCTATCTGTGATATTTTTTCGTTTATTTTTTCTGACATGTTTACAAGATTTTCAAAGCTTTTTATCCTGTCCATTATTTTTTTCATGTTTTCGAATTTCTTTTTTATTTCATCTTGTTTTACGGAAATACTCTCTATTTTTGCCCTATCTTTGAGCATCTCTTCCTCTTTTTTTTCCATTTCTTTTACTATTTTCTCAGGTTTTATTTCTTCAAAGGAATCGTTTATTTTTTTTGTTAGGGTTTCCATTTTGTTTATATTTCTTTCTTTTTCTAGTATAGAGGACCTCAGTTCTCCTATTTCTTCAGTAAGACCCGATACCCTTTCTTGAGTTGTCTTATTCATCTCACCCATTGCGCCTATTTTACCTTCCAGTCTTTCAATCTTCATGGTGATTTCGTCTATAGGGCTGAGTTTTTCTTCATCTTTTTTGCTTTTATTTTCTTCTATTTTTTCAGGTTCTTTATTCAGGCCTTCCTCTTTGTCTATTTTTTTAAATTCGTTTGGCGTTATTACGTTATCATCGTAGCTTATGTTTTCTTTTGTGTCTTCTCCAGAATAGGTTATTTCCTGCTTGACGTCTTCTTTTTTCTTATTTTCCTTTTTTGTTTTTTTCTTCTTTTTAGCCATAAAATCCCTCACATAACGTCAAGTTCTTTTTTAAGTTTTCTTAACTCTTCTCCCAATTCTATAATTTGTATCTCTTCTTTGCTTTTCTTTTTTTCCTCATCGTAGACCTCTTCATCTGTTTCATTGTTTTCAAGAGTATTTTCTATTTTTATTAGATTTTCTGTTATCGATGATACCTCTTTTTTTATTCTAAGAAAAGCTTCTTCCTTTAGTTCATCAAGCCCTCCGTTGAATGAATTTAGTTTTGTAAGATTTTGCATTTTATTTTTAAGTTCTCCGCTTTTTTCTGTAACTTTCTCATATTTGTCTATGCTTATAAATAATTTTGAAGGTATTTTGTATTCATCTTCTTTATTTTCTTTCTTCTTTTCATCTTTTTTGATTTCTGGTGCAGTTTTCTTTGCTTTCCTTTTTTTTATTTTTTCTTTTTCAATGTTGAGGCTCTTCCCACCGCTTCCTGCTTGCTCCAACAGAGCCAGCGCGATGCC
>CAZOZN010000001.1:115881-383829 GCA_964584335.1 uncultured archaeon | reverse complement strand
GTTTTTTTATTTTTTTGTTTTCCTTCTCAAGTTCTTCTATTCTTTTTTCTAGATTTTTTGAATATTTTTTGAGTATTGATATGGATTTTTCTTTTTGCTTAAGTCCGATTCTTAACTTTCCAAGAATTCTATCTGCATCGTTCTTTGTTATTACGCTACTATCTTTCTTCTTCTTTTTTCCCTTTGTTTTTTTTGACGAAAGAATTATGTCTATCGCTTCTGATACACTATTACATCTTCCTCTTAGTACCATGTCTTTTACATCTTCGACATGTTTCCAAAGGTTTAGTCCCTCCACAGTCCTTTCAATTTTTTTTATTAATTGCTCGTTTTTTTGGTATGCATGTAATGCTGAAGCCAGAGCATCTCTCTCATGAGAGTTTTTTGTTTTTATATTTTTTGTAATATCTATTTTTTCTCTTGCTTTTAGGTCTTCTTCAGGGGTAAACAACATGGAGTTGAAATTTGATGATACTTTCATTACCATTGACGGCGGGACTGCTTTGTCAGTTGCTATAATAGTAGGAGAACCAAGCGATGATATATGTTTTATTATCTTATTTTTTCCAAAATTTTTTTGGCTGAAAACATCAATGAATTTGCCTTTAAGCGTTAGTGCTGCTACTGCCGATGTTGTACCCGGATCTATTCCTACTATCATTTTTTTTGTTTTCATTTTCTCACTATGATATTAAAGTAAGAAAAAAATAAAAGATTGATATTATATTTAATCGTATTTGTCTGTAAGAACCTTCCTGATGTTTTTGGCCATTATATCTCCTATTCCATCAACCTTTTTAAGTTTTTCTTCGCTGGCCTTGAATATTTTTTCAGGCGTTTTGAATTTGTCGAGCAGTTTTTTTGCTCTTTTGGTGTTCACTCCCGGGAGGCCCGCCACAAGGAATTCTTGTTTTTCTTTTTCCGATAGAAGGCTTCTCTGACCTCTTATTGCCAGACTTCTTTCTTCTACCACTTGTTCCCTTTTTGCTATCCAAAACAATATTGATGCGGTTTCTTCCTGATTTTGTGTCCATAATATTGGGATTTCATAATCTATTGCGACTGAGGCAAGAGCTCCCCTCATAGCATTTGGATGTACATTTCTCTGCGTATACAGGTCATTCCCCTCTATAATTAATATTGGTTTTTCAAAGCTTTCTTTAAGGTCTTTTAACTGCGTAAATATTCTCTGGTCCAATACGGAACATACGAAATCCATTGCACTTTTTCTCTCCGCACACACCCTCTCGCTTAGTATGTAGTCGCCTACTTCAAGCTGCTTGGGTTTAACCACGCAATTCATAAGCGCGAGTTCCTTTACTACCTTTGATGAGAACTCTCTGTTATCCGCCATTATCGTTATTTTTTCTGTTTTTAGTGTTTTTTGATTTTTCATTTAATAACCTCTAAGATTTTCAAAGTATTCCTCTATTTTTCTCCTGTCTCTTTCAGTTAGAGGATCTCTTGAGCGTCTCGTCAACCTGAACCTTCCTTTTAGGTAAAATCCTGCAATTACTCCCGCACCCAAACCGAACAAGTGTGCAGCGTTTGCTGTTCCTGATGGTGCAAACATGCCCGCAAGGTCCATCAGGGCCCAGAATATTGCTGCAATATACATTGGCATAGGAACCATCCATACCCAGACCCTCATTCTTGGTCTCAATACCGCAAGAGTTCCCAATATTCCGTATATGGCTCCGGATGCTCCCAGGGCAGCCGGGTAAAAAATTGCTGCTCCTATACCTGCTATTGTGCCCGATACTATGTATATTGTTATGAATTTTTTTGAGCCTATTATGCCTTCAAGTATAAATCCAAAAAGCCCTAAAGCGAACATATTAAAGAATAAATGTGAGAATCCCCCGTGAAGAAACATAGATGTTATAAGCATCCATGGCTCTTCCATAACTCTTGAACTGTAAAGCACAAAATTTTCCTCTATAAACGGGAACATAATCTGAAGTATGAAAACGAATACGCATATTGCCACCATCCATAGAGAGTATTTTTTCATTTATAGTCACCTATTTTTCTTTGGTTTCCGTAACCTCTTTTCATGTTTTGAAGTATCATTTTCATTTTCTTTTCTCTGTGTTTAGCTACCCAGAAAAAAGCCTCATCCCTCGTATCTTTTGCTATCAGTACAAGGACTTTTCCGGATTTCTGCCTACCCGTTCTTCCTCTTCTTTGTATGGCTCTTATCTCTGATGAGACTGGTTCGTAGAACACAACCAGGTCGACTGAGGGTATGTCCAGACCTTCCTCTCCCACAGATGTCGCAACTATGCAATTATATTCAAGTTCTCTAAATTTTTCTAGTATTCTCACCTGCCTTTTCTGGCTTAAACCATTTTCTCCCGCCTGGCCAAAGAAACCTATTGGCCTGCAATTTTTGATTTCTTTTATTATTTCAACTATTTTGTTTACAGTATCCCTGTAGTGTGAAAATACTATTATTTTTGAATCCTTTTTTTCATTGAGTTGTTTTTTTACAACCTTATAGAGCTCGTCAAGTTTGGGATGCTCTAAGTTTCTGCCGACCATATCGTAAGTATTTAGAAATGCGGTCTCTATTTTTGGGTCTTTCATTACTCTTTTGACTGCCTTTGTTTTACCCTTATCGGAAGCTTTCTTCATTCTCTTAAAGTATTCGAGGAGAGACTTGCTTCCCTGAGTTTCTAAAAGATTTAGGCAGTGCTCTATTTTCATAGCTTCAGCCGTTACCGACAAACCCTGGAATATTACCGGATTGGGCTGGGAACATTTTGAAAGTATGCTTCTCATTCTTCCCTGAATGTTTAATAGGTCTCTTTTTCTTAAGTCTATTGTATCTGTGAATTCCATTTCCTTCAATTTTTTGTATCTTTCTTTCAAAGCTTTTGTTATTAGCTCGTGTACTTTCTTAAATTCCTCCGGAAGTTCAACCATTTTCCAATCCATATTTATTTTCTGTACGTAAGGACCCACATCTTCGTCTTTTTCTGTTCTTATTTCAACACTATCGAAATAAAGGCTTTTGCATACCCGGTCTATCTTTTCCTTAGTTCCTCCCGGAGATGCAGTAAGTCCAAGTATTTTGGGATTTTGTGACTGCCTCATATAAAATCTCGCTATAAAAGGATAAGGATAGTCTTTTACTCCTCTGTGACATTCATCCAGTACCAGCAGGGTGTAATTTGAAAAATCTACCTTTCCGGATATCAAGTCATTTTGTATTACCTGTGGTGTTGCAAATACAATCAAAGCACTTTTATATTCTTTTTCTCTTTTTGATGGGGTTATTTTACCTGTAAATATTTTCATATCTTCTTTTTCTATTTCCATGAACTTTGAGAAAGTTTTTTTATGTTGCTCCACTAGAGGTCTTGTGGGAGCCAAAACCATAATTTTACCTCCTACTTTGTTCATTCTTTGTGCTGCCAGAAGTATTGCACAAGCTGTTTTACCCATTCCCGTAGGTATCACTACCATTGTGTTTCCTTTTACGCAGGTGTCCAGAATAGTTTCCTGGTAAAGCCTTTTCTCCATTAGATTTTTCTTAATAAGAGGATAATCCACAAAAGACATAACTAATAATTAGAGTAAAAGTGTATTAAAGTTTTAAATTTTCTGCGTTTAAAGAGACAATAAATTAAAATTTAACTTTCTTCCTCGGTTATTGCTATCGGAGTTCCACCAGCATGCCAGCTTTGTCTGGGCCTTACAGCTACCGGATAAATTCTCTCGCTGTTATCATCCATTATTATAGCCGAACCCGGCCTTCTTGGAAGATTTGCTATATATTTGGTTACATCGTACAGCAGGTAAGTCTGCATTATGCTTCTTAAAGCTTTCAAATCCGGTTCGGCAGTCAGCCTGTGTGACAAAACAAGGTCCGCTTGCGATATTGCATCGGGATGAAGCTTGTTTGGTCTCTGTGTTATAAGTGCGCATGATATTCCCGGCTGCCTTCCTTCTTTTATTATAGTCATTAGCGGTTCTGAAGAAGCTGTCTTTCCTTCGGCAGGCAAAAAATTATGCGCCTCGTCTATTATTATCCATGTAATAGGCATCTTTATTTTTTTAAACCCCTGCATAATGCCCATTTCTTCTTCTCTTCTTGCCATAGTTCTTGCTTCCTGGACCCTTCTGCATATCAATCCTACCAGAAGGTTTCTTATGCTCCATGAACCACTTATCTGGCTAAAGAAAGACACGTCTATTATTGATGCGACTCCCGGCTCTATTAACTCGTCTATATTCATACCCTTCCTTGAGAAAACTCCCCACTCCTTCGCAGACATGAACCTGTTTATTAGTGCTAATTTTTCTTTCTCTTCTGAAAGAGCATCGTCTTTTATTGTATCTATTATATCGTCCAGTGTATAATCCATTGTTTGTTCCCTTATTTTTCTTATACATCTGTCTAGAAGAATTCCTAGGGGCTCTATAAGAGACAATGAAAATGAAAGGCACCAGTCCTCTGGTCCAAATGCCGATGGCTTTATTGTAAATACTTTATCGAAAGGTATTCCCTCTTTCTTGAATCTTTCTTTTACGCCTTCGGGTACAAAAACCTTTACAGGAAATCCCATCGGTTTTATGTCCCATTTGTTAAGAAGGAGCACATCTCTCTCATTTGGGCTCTTCATTGACCAAAATATACCCTGAGTATCTATCATAAGTATTGATAAGTTCTTCCTTACTTCTTCCGGCAGTTTGAGTATTTCTTCAACCATTATACATCCGGAATAAGACTTACCCGAACCCCTTTTTCCGCAAATAAGCATTACATGCGGTCTTGCCACATCCATCATTATGGGATTTGTCATGTTTGCGTTATCTCCTTCACCAACGAGATGTCTTCCAAGAAATATTGTTCCTTTGTTACCATATTTTGCCACATCTTTGGCGTTCCTTCCCACGATAATTTCATTAAGAGGCATGATTATTATTTGAGAATTTAATATAAAAAGAATATTTCATTATTCACCGTTCTTGATTTCATCTACTTTCATACCCGTACCTTTTGATTTTTTTATGTTGTTTTCATCGTAAGGTATTTCAGGATTTTCATAAATCAGATTGCCATTTATGTCTTCTATAGACCTTACTGCGCTTAAGTTGCCTGATATGTCTTCCATATACCAGTGTACTATGTGGTATTGCTCTTCATTTCCCAAATAAAAGAAATCCTTGTTTGGCTCATTTTTTAATACGTCTTTCTCGGGTGGTTTTGACTTCCCTAGGCTGATACTTTTTACTATAATCTCTTCACCTACGTATTTTCCCAGTTCTTCTATGGGATACTTGCATGTTTCTTCTTCCTTTATTTCACCAGAATTTTTCTTTTTAATAGAAAACCTTTCAAGACCCCACATAATTCCAACTTAATTTTTGAGCTATAAATATGTTAATAATAATATTACGAATTTTCAGAAAAAATTAATATAGGGAGAAAGAACTCCCATTTTTAAAATTCAACTTTTACATCTTTTTTATCTGCTTCTTCAACTTTGAACATATCCCTTTTCTTTAACTTCATCATGTTTGCAATAAACATGTCAGGAAAAGATTGTATTCTTATGTTGTAAGTATTTACGGAATCGTTGTAAAATTCTCTCCTGTCAGCAATTTCGTTTTCTAGCCCACTTATTCTGCTTTGCAGGTGCATGAAATTTTCATTGGCTTTAAGATTAGGATAATTTTCCGCGACAGCGAAAAGGCTTTTTAGAGCACCTGATATCATGTTGTCTGCTTTTGCTTTTTGAGGCACTGTTTTTGCATTTAGGAAATTTGTTCTCGCTTCCGTGACTTTTTTAAGAAGAGATCTTTCATGCTTCATGTAACCCTTTACTGTGTTGATGAGTTTGGGTAATTCGTCTGACCTTTGTTTGAGCAATACGTTTATGTTAGACCAAGATTTATTTATGTTGTTCTTTAGCCTGACTAAACCATTGTATATTGAGACAATATATATTATTACACCAAGTAAAAAAATACCAAATATTGCGCCCAATATTATTACCATACCCATGGCCATTTTTTTCA
This sequence comes from uncultured archaeon, assembly GCA_964584335.1. Taxonomy (GTDB): domain Archaea; phylum Aenigmatarchaeota; class Aenigmatarchaeia; order PWEA01; family JAGHBM01; genus JAGLWW01. Next base: position 377,799 of record CAZOZN010000001.1, on the reverse strand, counting down.
CCTCCTTGTTTACATTAAGTTTAAGTTAAATAATATTAAAGTAAGAGAACCTATAAACAAAAGACCTCCTCCTATCAATCCTCCTGCAGACTTTAGCTTGAGGGCGGTCAGTAAAGTTTTTTCTTGCTTGTCTGAAATAAAAAATATTCTTTCGTTCTTTCCCTTGCCTATCATTACGTCTTCCATTCCTTTTTTTGCAGTACCTTCTTCGGTGAACGGATTGTCTTTTGCAGTACCTATTATGTATAGGTCGTCTTTTGGTTCTACAAAATATTCCCTGTATCTCATTTTTCTGTTTATTCCAAGCAGCATTCCTTCGTATTTTAGGTTCTGTGATTTTAAGAATTTTTTTACTTGTTCAGGCGGATCGGTTCCCCAGCGTGAATAAAATTCGTTGTCAATTGGAATATCCATTTTTGCACCTTTCGGGTCAACAAGCACCATACCCGTATCATCTTTTATGTAGAAAGGAACTCTTTCATCATCTTTTTTTCTCATAACCCAACTGCTATGCTTGCCTGAACTTTTGTATTCTTCTACAGTATACTTGTAGTAGACGCAGTCTTTGTTTGTAAATGGGCTTTTTAGTATTTTTTTTTCTGCAGGCATTACTGAGCCAAAAACTTCAACAAGTCCCATTGCAAGTGACCTTATTTTTGATGTTGGTATATTCTCTATTAGCCTTTTTTTCTTTATTGATTTTAGACCGTAAAAGAATAGCCACAAACCCAAAACTAGAAATATTATGCTGTAAAAAAGCAGCTTTATACTGAACATATCACTTACCTTTTTTCTCTAATTTTTTTATACTCCAGGATACTAGTATACCAAATATGAAAATAAGAAAGTTATACAACATCTGAGTTTCTGATACGATATCTATTGCAAATATTAAAATTATCGCGTATATTATTTTCATCACCCAGTCTTGGTATGGAACGTATACTGATGATTTTGGTTTTTTTGTTTTTCTTCCTTTGTATGTCAGGTAAGTCCTTTCAACAAAAACACCAATTATAAAAATTATGCCGTATATTATTTCTGATTCAACAAAATGACCGGCAAGTACTCCAAACACCAAAAGTGACAATGTTATTAGAATGAAATATTCTTTGTTTTCTTCCCAGAGAATGCCAATAAAAAATACTATAAAAATAATTAACAAATTGAACATTATTTCCATGTTTATTATTATAATCACGGAAATAAAAAAATTATATAAACCATAAACCAATCCAGCCCACAAAAGCAGCCAGAAATAGTACCAACCAGCTTCTTCTGCACCATCTAATTATTTTATAACCATCCAAAGGAGGTATTGGCAGTAGGTTAAAGAATCCTAAAAGTATGTTTATAGAAGCGGCTTTTACAAAGAATTCTGATGGTTGGAGATAATTTAATAAAATAAAAATTATTGAAATCGTGAGGTTTATTACCGGGCCAGCTGATGATATTAATCCATATTCCTCGTTTTTTAGGCTGGGATACTCGGTTTTCCATCTAGCATGTTTTATTGAACTTATAAAAACGGCTCCCGGGGCCGCGAATATAATTCTACCACCGCTAACAATTCCCAACACGAGAGATATTAAAAGACCTGTCGGCCATATTCTGTAAACGGATTTTGCCCCTATTCTTGTAGCTATATTTATGTGGGCTATTTCATGAAATACAAAAGCCATGCCTATTATTAAAAAATATGAAATCATGTTTTCTGCTGTTAGGTTGGAAATAGAGAAAACGACAGTCAAAACCAAAACTGAAATAAAGAGGTCCCTAATTTCTTCTTTTTGCATGGTTTCACCCGATTATTTTTATCTTTTCCTTTTTTAATAGCTTTTTCATACCTTCTATATGTCCTGCTCCCACCACTACAAGTACCTTGTCATGCCTTTTTGATATTTCCTTTACAGCACTAGACATGTAAATATCTCTCTTCAGTACAAGAACTTTGTATATCCCAGGAAATTTTTCTTTTAGATATGATACCGCCTCTTTGACTATTTTTCTTGAAGGCACTTTTTTTATATCTATTTTTTTGCTTCCGAAACCGCTTAAGAAAATAGATAATACTAACTTTATTTTTTCTTTAATTGGAATTTTTTGTATATCCCTTGCTGTAATAGAGAAGTTCTGGTCTATAAGATATGTTTTTATTTTCTTCTTTCTTGAAAAATTAACTGTTTCAATCATTTCATTTCCTGGTGTTATGCCTGTCATTTTGCCCAGTTCTCTTTGCATCCATGAGAGAAATTTTAAGAAAATTCCGGGCGGTTTGCCTCTTTTTTTTGTTGTCATAGCTATAAATCTCATCGCGTCAAGTTCAACAGCCACACAGTCCGGTTCTTCTTTTTCTATTGTTTTTTTGATTAATTTTGTAATTTCAGTTGCTATATGAGAAGTTCCTATAATTATTATCATTTAATCACAAAAGATATGTAAGTGCTTCTTTCAAATCCTTGGTTTCTATTACTTCTATACCCACTTCTTTTTCAACGTCTATCTCAACACTTCTATATTCTATGTTGCATAAGTTAATAGAGTCTATGCTTTTGCATTCTTTTTCTTTTCTGTATTCGGTCAGTTTTTTCTGGCCTTCCGGAACCAAGAACTTTTGAAATCCTCCTTCTTTTGCTGCTTTTCCTTTTGCAATTATGCCATCGACTCTCCCTATTTTACCATCTTCTTCTATAGTCCCAGTTATTATAGCATCGTTTTTTATTGTTCTGTTTTCTAAGGCTGCTATAGTTGCTATTGTAAATGCCGCACCAGCGCTAGTTCCGCCAACTGCAGTACCGTTCTTTAATTTTAGAGTATATATAAGGTCTATCTTGTCTGCCTTTTTTCCTATATAATCTTCTGCTATTTTTTTTGCTTTCTGTACGGACTGTTGTGTGTCCATCCAGAATACGAGATTTTCCACATCTACAAGAACTCTTCCTTTGCCCGGATATGCCCCAACCATAAGGTCTGTTAAAATTCCTTCCCCGTTCCTGTTGACTGCGGCAAGTTTTGTGCTTGATTCAGATATTTTTTTTATTTCATAACTATCAGCAATTTGATTTTCAATTGTATTTGTATTTTCTTCAAAAGTTATTTTGGGTTTTTCTATTAGTAAGCCGAAACCCAATCCCATCATAAAAACAACAGTTATTGTTACTCCAAATAAAATTTCCTCTTTCATTAGAACACCGTTTTTAGTGGATTCACCTGGATGGACTTAAGCGACAACACGGATTAATCCGTAATTCCTTCTCCACCTCGACACCCCCTGAACATCACTAACTCTTACTTAGGGCTGCTCCCGTCAAGGCCTGACCCGGTTCATAAAAGAAGTGATCCCAGAGGACGAGGTTTCGCAGTTGGAACTACGGGTCCGAGCTACCGCCAAGCCTCTCCAGGCTTTTCGACCGCATTAAAGAGGGCTTCAGCTTACAGGCGACCCCTAGACGCCCGGCCTATCCAGAATAATTAATTGGGCAACAGGCTTAAATAGGTTATTACTCTAGTTAATTTTTAAATAAAACAAATATAATTCTTTTTTATGCCGATGACTTATGGTGAAGAGAGGGCTATAAATGAGATAAAGTCTGTTCTTGATTCTCAGTGGAAGAATGGAATGATTCCACACATACGTTTTGTTTCAGGAGAAAAAGGTTACAGCCCAGATTACAATGAATGGGGACTAAGAAAATCTGTAACCGGAATAGAAAACAAAACATCCGGCATAACTCAGCCTCCTGTTCTTGCTTACGCGATGTATAAGATATACTTAAAATCAAAAAACAAAAAGGAAGTCTTAAAGAATTTGGAAAAATTCTATTCAGGGGTAAAAAAATATCATGATTTTCTTCTCAGAGAAAGAGACCCTTTCGATGAGTACTTGGTTTCTATAATTCATCCCTGGGAGACTGGAACGGATAACACACCTTATCAGGACAAACCAATAGAAAAAACCAAGATGTACCTTAGGGTTAAAAGATTTGAACAGAGAATAAAGAAAAGAAAGGATATAGAAATTATATGCAAGAAATACAGACCAACCGATAAGGATTATGAATGTTTTGGAAGATTAATTGGTTTTTTTGTTGAGCACAACTATAATCAAGAAAAAATAATAAAGAATTCACCTTATGTTGTTCAGGATGTTTTTTTTAATTCTATATTTGCAGCTTCTTTAGATTCTCTTTCAAAGTTATGCATGATTTTTTCAAATAATATTGAAGGTAAAAAATCTGATTTTTACAGGAAAGAGTCGGAGAAAAATAAAGAATTGTACGAGAAGGTCAGACATTCAATAAGAAAAAAACTTTTTAACCAGAATGACGGTGTTTTTTATTCTTATGATACTGTCGACCGGTGTTTTCTTAAATCTCCCACCGTTCATTGCATTGCTCCTCTTTTTGGAAGGTGTGCTACAAAAAAGCAGGCAAAAAAACTCATAAGTTTGTGTTTCAGTAAGAAAGATTTTAATCCTGATATAATGGTTTCTACCACATCGAAAAAGTCAAAACAATTTAACAATCTTAAGTATTGGAGAGGTCCTGTTTGGCCTGCGCCAATAAACTGGCTAATTTATGAGGGAATGAAAAATTATGACAAGTTTAAAGCAGAAAAACTAAGAAAAAATACATTAAAAATAGTAGAGTACAATAAAAAATTTCCAATAATTTTTTGCAAAAAGCTTGCTTCTTCTTTAATGGAGTTTAATTCTTTTGGTGAAGAATTTACAACACCTTCCAAGGCACAGTATCATCATGGCTGGTTTTGGGATTCTTGTTTTGCGGCAGTTGGTTGGGTTAATGTAGATGAAAAACCAAGAGAAACAGATATTTGGGACAAAGTAAATGTAAGGATTTCTGAGATTAAAAATAAAAGAGGACTTGAGAAGATAAATTCTTTTTTAGGAAAGGAGTTTGATATTTTTCTATTTGATGAATATTTTGTCTCTAGCGATGGAAGAGGTTATTCTGCAGGAGAGCCAATAGGTTCTCCTATGATGACATGGTCAGCTGCTTTGTATTTGGATTTAAAGAAAATGGATAAAGAATAAATGTTATCTTTTACTCATTAATTTCTATGAAGTACCAGAAAATAGGGGATATTATAATTTTAAACAAAAAAGACGAGGATGCGGCAGAGCGCCTTCTTTCTTATCAGCCAAATACCAAGACAGTAATGTACCGTACAGGCTCAATATTTGGAAAGTTCAGAGAACCGAGAATAAAAAAAATTACAGGGAACGGTACGGTTACTGTGCACAAGGAACATGGCTGTAAGTTCAAGATAGATGTTGAAAAGATAATGTGGTCAAAAGGAAACCACAGGGAAAGGCTTAGACTCATAAACAAGGTAAAAAAAGGCGAAGTAATTTTTGATATGTTTGCAGGCATCGGTTATTTTTCTATACCACTTGCAGTTCATTCAAAGGCCAAAAAGATTTATTCCGTTGAATTGAATCCTGTTTCTTTTTCATATTTGCTCGAAAACATAAAATTAAATAAAACTAGAAAAGTAAAACCAATCAATTCCGATTCTTCAAAAGTTGAAATACCTGAAAAGGCAGACAGGGTTTTAATGGGACTTCTTCCTTCCGCAAAAAATTATATCAAAAAGGCTTTGGATTCTGTTAGTAAAGGTGGAATGGTACACTACCACGGAATAGACTCAAAAGAACCAAATAAATTAATAAAAGAGTTTGAATGGGAATGCAACAGGTTAAACAAATGTTGTAAGTTAAAGAGAAAATCCCGTGTAAAATCATGGAACCCAAGAAAATTTCACTGGGTCTTGGATTTTTGTGTTGGTTTATAGTTGATTTTAGGGCCTATTTGAATGTATAAATATTTGTTTTTCTACCGATAATATGAGGTGATTTCCTATGGTTAATATTTTTGTGACAAACAACAGCGAAGATGCTTTATTAGCGGAAGATTATTTGATTAAGAATGGGATACCTTATCAGGCCCAGGATTCTGAAGATATTTCATATTTCGGCTTAAAAGTCGGTGAGATGATTTACAGCGGGTTTCATGGAATTGCTGAATATGTAAATAGTTTTAGGCCAAGGATTTAGTTTTTGTTTTTTTTTCCACTGTCCAGTAAAACTTAAATAGTTTAATTTTTAGTTAATTAAAAGTGGTTTTTATGTTCGGTGGTAATGTATCTGAAGAAGATTTAATTGCTTTAAAGTTTGCTATGAAAAGTAAGGAAGTTCTTGGTAAGATTCATGAACTATCTCAAAAAAACAGAGTTTCTATTTTTGATGTTTTGGGTGTTCATACTGTAAGGTCAATAAAAGAGGGTAATTTGAACGAAGAAAAGAAAAGTAATTTAATAGGAAATAATATGGTTGGTTATTTAATAGAGGATAGATATTTCCATGTTCATGGAGAAGCGAATCCAACATGTATGGGAGGAGATCCATTTGTTGGGAAAAAGCAGGTTGTTAACGGAAAATGTCCTTATGTTTATTTCCCTTCTTATCCTACAGATGACACAAAAAAAGATATTATAGAAGGAAAACACGATAAACCAATTGGTTTGATGGCATGTTCTTTTGAAGGCGAAGGTAGGGTGTGTTATATTACATCAGAAGGAAAGTCTCCAAGCGGTCTTTATTCTAATTTAGTAGGTGAAAATGAAGTCAAACCTGATAGTTATTGTAAAGAGATTGATTCTTTTTGCCCACTTTCAAATAACGTGACTTCTGTTTATAACTTGGATTCCGATAAAACGGCAAATTTCTTTTTAGACAAATTTACGGAATATTGGGGCGAGGAAACCAAGAAAAATATATACAAAGGTCTTGATAAGATAGATGATGAATCTAATATTGGGGAAGAGCAATTTCTTAAACACTTGGATGAATTAAAAAAGAATTTAAAGGGAGAAAAACAAACTTCAAAATATATACATTAAATAACTTTTATTTTCAGGCAAAATTTGTATGTTCTCGGGCTGTATGGAAGCACTTTTCTTTTCTCAATTATGTCTATTTTCTTTTTTGATTTGTCTGCAATTTCTCTTGCTTTTTTTTCAAGCTCTTTGCTGCCTTCTTCCTCTATACCGTAAAGATGTATTATTGTTCCCTTTCTGGAACAGGAAAAGGCTACATCCAAGAATTCCCAAGCTCTTTCGGGAAGATGCATTGTTATCCTGTCAAATTTCTCTCCAATTGCTTTGCAAACTTCTCTGACATCCCCCAGTATAGGTATTACCTTGTTCCCCACTTTGTTCAGCAGGACATTTTCTTCTGCATATCTATGTGAAGAAGGGTTTATTTCCACAGAGTATATTTTTTTTACTTCTTTCTTTTTTGCTATTACTATCGGGAATGGTGCCACACCCCCGAACATTACCAGTATTTTTTCGTTACTTTTAACTTCTTCCGCTATTCTTTCTCTTTCAGTACCTTCCCTGACTGAAAAGTAGGTTTTTCTGGGGTCAACCAAGAACCGGCAACCGCTTTCTTTGTGCATGACTTCCGTGTTTTTTTCTCCTGCTATTACCTTGTAGTCTCTTAGTCTCATTTCTCCTTTCCTATTTGATGATTTTTTCAGTACTGATGCTACATTTTTATGGACTTTTAACAGAGCTTCTCCTATTATTTTTTCTTTTTTTTCAAGTTCTTCTGGTATTTCTATTATTGCTATGGCTCTCTCTCTGGAGCCCAATATATCAAAAGAAGTGTTTAATTTATTTAATTCATTTTCACTTAATTTTTTGTTTAGAATGTTTTTTAGGTTCATAAAAATCACTAATAATCCAAAATTGTCTTTATTATAGTATTAATTAGGTTTAATAAAAAATTTAAATTGGCTTCACTTAAATTAACTTATGCGTTTGATGGTAATATCTAATATTTATTCAAACTTGATTGCTTTAAGGGCGGTATTCAAGCATGTATCGGATAATTTCGGAACTCCTGATTACCTGCTTTGTGCAGGAGACTTTGTAGGTATAGGCCCCCACCCCAATGAAGTTTGTGATAAGCTCAGAGGAATAAAAAACCTTATTGCAGTGAAGGGGGATTACGACCAGGCTGTTGTTGATGGTGATTTTTATGGTCTAGATTCACTTACCGCCGAGACTTTAGACTGGACTAGTAAAATAATTTCAAAGAAAAATATGGAGTTCCTTTCTGACCTTGATGGTTATAATGCATTGAAAATAGGTTCTCTTAATATATTACTGCTTCATGGTTCTCCAGATGATTATATAAAAGGAGAAATAAGTAAGATGGTTAAACTTGAAAAGCTTCAGGACTACTTTGATAATACGGATGCTGATATGATAATATGCGGTCAGGGGAACAGACCTTTCGTTAAGGAGTTTAATAGAAAGTTTATAGTAAATCCTGGGTCCTTGGGTCAAAAAAGCGAAAATCCCTCAATGGCGTCTTATGTTTTTGTTGACACAGATAATATGGAAATAAGTTTTCAGAAAGTTAATTATGACCTTGATTCTCTTTTAAGGTCAATGAGAGAAAAGAAATTTCCTAAAGCATTAATAAACAAGTTCTATTTGCCTTGATTTTTAAATGATTCAAGTATTAGGTTAATGATGTAGTTTATTTTTTTTATTATTTCTTCAAAAACATTTTTTTCTTTTTCTGTTTCTATTTTTTCAAATACTCTCTGTTCATTTATCATTATATTCAGGAATTGTTCTTTTCCTGTGCATTCATCACTTAGTTTTGTCTCTAAAAAAATTTCTATATTTTCTTCATCCGAACTTATGTATTTTTTTGGTATGTACCTAAGTTCACTGCTCTGTTTTGTTTCTATCTCAAAATTATTTTCTTTTATATTTTCTATTGTAAAAGAAACATTGAATTTTTCTCCACAACTAACAAGGGAAGGTTTTTTTATGTTTTTTATTTTAAATTTAAGGTCTTCTTTTACTTCTATATCTTTTTTTATCACTTGCCCAGTTTCTGATACAGCTATTATATAAAAAGAGCCTTTTTTTGATGTTATTATTTTGTTTCCTATAAAAGGAAGATTGGAGTAAACTCTGTAATCGGATTCTGAACTTACTGAAAATTCTATATCCTCTCCTGCTTCTACTGTTTGTGATTCTAGAATCAGGTCTATTTTAGAATAATCATCTTTGGCAGGGTCTATTTCTAGGTCTATTGTCTTTTTTTCTCCTAGAAACGTGTATATGTCTGCAAGTTTATAGTAAACGTATTTTTTATCAAGTGAATCGTCTGCTTTTATTACAAAATGAGATGTTTCTGTTTCATCAGGACAGACTGATATGGTTTTTTCTCCTGAAATAGATATTATCGGCTCTTTTGATTCATCTATTCTTGGATTTATTTTAAGGCTTGTTGCAAGACAGCCGTCAGACTCGGTTTTTGTTTTTATTACCAATACAGAAGATTCTCCTATTCCTATTTTTTCTGGGTAGGATTCGAATTCAGTATCAAATATTTTTTCTGTCTGTTTTCTTGATATTATTTTCACTTTCGGTTCTGGTTGCATTATCTCTACTTCTTCATCATCTTCAGATATGTAACTTGCTGTAACTTTCACGTCTTCTCCGTCTATGAATTTTCCAAATTCAATATGTGTACCATCAATCCATCCTATTTCATTCCATGTCGGGTCTACAGGAACCCACCTGTCATCTAGATATACTTCTGCCCACGCGTGGTAACCCCAACCTTCCTTGCTGTATGTTATTCCTGCTACATACCTTGCAGGTATCCCTACAGATCTGCACATTGCCAAGAAAAGATTTGTGAATTCATCGCATGTTCCTTTTTTATTTTCGTAAACTTTGTCTGAAGGCAACACAGTTTTTGAATATTTAATATCATAATTTAAATTTGAGTATATCCAAGAAGATATTTTTTTTACAGCCTCAAAACCGGTGCCACATCCCTGTGTAATTTGACTTGCCTTTTCCCTTATATCATCATCTATTATTACGTACTTGCTTTCTGCTAGATACTTAAAAGTTTTGCTTGGAGTGTCTTCCGGAAATGATGATTTTTTTGGTCCATTAAACTTAGCGCTATTTTCTATTTTCATTTTTACAGTATAATTCTGTGACTCGAAGTCAATCCATACGATTTCCAATTTTTTGTTACCGTGTTCATCTCTCTTTATTGAATATGTAAAATCTCCCTTTGCATCTATCTCCAGTTCTTGGTAATTCTCCGGTATTATGTATACGGAATGGTTCAATTTGTTTAGTTTTCCTGTAGATTTTATTATTGAACTGAATTCTATTTTGGTTTCTATTTTTCCAATTTCTCTTGGGTTTATTTCCTCTTCTGCCTTTACTGACGGTAACAAAAGAAGCAAAACTATCAATATTAAAATTTTTTTCATATAGTTATCTAAAAATTATATTTTATATAAAAATTATCTGAAAGTTGTTGTTTTGTCGAATTTTGGGGCTTTTTCTGCGATATCTTTATATGGCAGTTATTATTTATTATAAAGACCGTAAATTGGGTGTGTCTTATTTAGAAATGGTAAATGAAAAGTTTCTTAAAGATAAAGATGATGAATTAAAACCGGAGTTTAGTTTTCAGTATAGTTCTGATTATGGTCAGCTAAATAATTTTTTTTCTAAGGAAGAAATCAAAAAAATGTTAAGGCAAAACAATAGAAAATATAATTCAAAAAAAGTTACCGACATAATTACTCATAATGAACTTTCAAGTGCCATATCTAACAGTACCGGTATGGGAATAGAAAAGGCAAAAAGAGATGCCATGTTTGTACTTGACATTTTCGGTTATGATGACAGGGTCATAGATAATGTTTTGGACAGAGATGACAGGCAATTGTTTTATATACTTGAGGAAGAAGGTATTCTGGATACTGAAAGAGAAGAAAATATTCTATACGACGGCAGGACATGGAGAACACACTATTGGAAGATTAATAAGGATGTTGTTTGGAACTATCTTGAACTGGGCAAAAATAATAAAGAAAATAAAAAACCAACTTACAATAAAGATGTTTTTAGTTATGATGAAGTAGATGAAGATGTCTGGAGTTCAAGAAAATTTCCTGAAGAGGAAAAAACATTTAGTTACGATGCAAAAAATATAGAAAAAGAAATAAAAAAGGCCCAGAATTAGTTTAATGCTTCTATAATTTTTTCTCCGAATTCTAATGCAGAATCCGGGCCGTTTGCTGTTATTATTCTACCGTCAGCTTCAACTCCGTTTCCAGTATAATCAGCATCGTTTTCTATGAGGTTTTCTTTTTGACTCTCAAAAGAAGTTGCTGATTTGTCTTCAAGCAATCCTGCGTTTGCCAGAATAGATGGTGCTATACATATTGCTGCAACTATTTTTTCTTTTTCATAAGCTTCTGTGGCTATTTTTTGCGCAATCTCGTCTTCAAAATATATCGAAGAACCTGAACCACCAACAAAAACTACGGCATCATATTCTTCAACTTCTACCTCGTTTATATCCTTGTCTACTGTGACTACAGCACCTAACATTCCTTTTGCGCTATCAACTCCCTTGGATGCTATAACGACTTTTGCTCCTTCATTTTCAAAGACTTCTTTTGGTTCCATGAGCTCTTCATCTCTGAAATTTTCAGGAGCTATAATCATTAGTATATTTTTTTCTTTCATATTTTCACCCCCTTCTTATATGCAAACAGAAGCAATAAAAAAATTAAAAAACGACTCCCGCTGCATTATTTTAACTTGAGTCATTTTTTTATAAATAATTTATGATTCGGGTCTTGTCTTATACTTTATTTTATCTTTTAATATACCAAGACTTTTCCCATGCCATATTACATTTCTGTTTACGTAATCAAAAACTTCTTCCCAAGGCGCATCAGGTTTTATCATTTTCTTTACAACCATATCTGTTTCACTAAGACCCACAACGCTTCTTTGTGGATTCGGACCCATAATCTCTAGTGTGTTTGATTTTTCTTTCTTAATCAACCTATACATGGGTATTAAGGTATCACTGTCCGGCACAAGGTCTTCGGTTCTTTTTACTATATTTGAAACATCGAAGTCTTCTTTCAAAAGCACGCATCTCGGATATTTTTCAAAAGTTTTTTTTAATTCTTCAAAATCATATTTGTAACCGTTTTTAAAATTTATGTTTATATCTGTCAGGTGGAAGTGTTCCCATGGGCATTTCAAAGCTTTGCTGTCCTCGAATTTTCCTTTTATTCCCTGTTGAGATATTTCTTCGACATCATGTGCATGATGCGTTCTTGTTTTTACTTCCGGACCATAAATCTGCTCCAGTTTTTTCTCTTTTTTTGTGTTAGGGTCCTTTTCTCTTCTTATAAAATCAGAATCTATGTGATGTATGTATTTTGGGTCCACGACTTCAAGAACATTACCTATTCCAGTGCCTCCAAACGTCGTGTTACAGGATACCTGTTTCAGGTTCTTGTTTTTGGATAGTTCTTCAAACTCTATAGCCCCCTTACAGTTAGGAGCACTAAGATAAAGCGAATCGATTATTTTTTCGTTTCCACCCCCCTGTATCATAAAGTTTATTCCTTTTTCTTTGTAAAGTTCTTTGTAGATGTTTTCGTAATTCTCGTCTTCAGTATACTTGGGTGATGCATCTATTATGAATCCTATTTCTTCATAATCTATTTCGCTAATCGGTCCCCGTGTTTTGAGTCCAACTGTTTCAAAATCTTTTTCTCTTTTTTTATAGTCGGGACCGTCTGTAATATAAATTTCAAGTTTGTTTTTGTAATCATTCTGTAACTGTATAAGCTCTTGAGTTTTTATATCCTCTTTTCTTGCAGTAACTTTTGTTCCCACTACTTGAGTATCCATGCTCATTAAAAGTCTTCCAACCCTAGAACCAACAGTGCCCATTCCATTAATAAGTACTTTTTTAGGCATGGTTATTATTTTATCTATAAAATATTTATATAATCTTTGAATCACTATCAAGTGAAACAACTAATAAATTTATTTACTAAAAACAAAAAAATAACGTATACGATTTTCAATGGCGATGATAAGATGTCCTTTTATACAGAACCTGTAAAACATTTAAAAAAAGATGAGTTTTCAAAAGTTATTAGTGAAATTAAGAAATATGAAGACCAGCTACCTTTTGTTAATTCTTTTGAACAGGGCAAAGGTGTTAAAGCCACTCTTTATTGCTGTCCCGGAGAATCAAGAGATATTTCTTTGGGTAGCGGTTTGATAAATCTTTATTCATCAAATATATCTATAGGAGAATATCCCAGCGGATATTCCTCTGTTTTCCACAAGGATGCAAGCTACATTATTTTTGAAGAATCAGACATGGAAAGACCGAAGGAAATTGAGTGCATTAAATTGTTCGACGGCATGTCTTACAGGAGAAAGACCAATAAAAAGTCGAACGGAATCCCAAATTTGTTTGCTAAAGTTTTGGATGTTGAAGTCGGTAAGAAATGTGGAATAACAAATTCGATAAAAACAGATTTGAGTTTGTTTAATCTTGGTCCCGGAAATATCAAAGGTAATTTTGTAGTTAGAAATAAAGATAATTCTGTTGCTTACGATTTTGATTTATGATTACTTTGGTATTATTATACCATTCAAATCCTCAAAGTTTCCTTCTAAATATGATTTTCCTGTTAGAGCGCATACAAGAGCATCATATTCATCTTTATTTGCTGCTCTTTTTTTATCGAGACCTAATATTTTTTCTGATGCTCTTGAGAAGACTTCTATTACCTTAAATTCTCTTTTTTTAAGTATTCCAGATAGCATTTTGCCTCTTCTCGTAAGAGGTTTCATTCCAGGGAACAGAGGTGATACCGGTGTAAAACCTCTCTCCTTAAGCATTAATTCACCTTTTCTTAGATACCCCTTTTCAGGGAATTCAAAGGGAGCGTCTATAGCGATTAAGTTTATTTTCTCTTTTTGGTTTTCTTCTTCTACTTCATCTAGAATTTCCCTGTCTGTTAGAAGCCTTTTTACTTTTATATTGTCTTTTTTACCGTCAAACTCAAGTATACAGAAACCAGTCTCATTCGTTTCTAAACCAGCGAGGTCTATCCCCACGACACGCATAATTAATATATGAATAGCATGGATAAATAAATTGGCCTTTATATCAAGTTTTTAAGAAATTAATTTGATTTTTATTTAGTTCTTTATTATATTTTTTAAGCATATTTTCTGCTTCTTGATTGTATTCATCCAAAAAATCCTGACTCTCTTTCGTAAATACAAAATATTCCCCGTCTTCTTCGATTTTATCAAGAACTTCAAGATTGCTTTCTTTAAGATTTATGTATCCCATCCTTTTTGTTACAGTATCAAAATATTCCAACCCCCTATTCATGAAAACCAACTCATTAAATACGTTGCTTTTTATACTTCCGTTATTCGGGTCTTTAACAAAGTCTATTGGGTAGAATTTCCCTTTTTTTGTTAATTCTTTCCTTTTTTCCATCATTTTTTCTTTTAGTCTTTCTCTTTCACAAACTTTCTCTTCTTTTAGGGTTTCCAGTAAAAAGTAAGTGTTTAGCACCATATCTTCTTTTTTCATTACCATGTGTAGAATTATTTTTAAAAGTATAAATCTATTATTCTACATGCTTCATCATACAGGCATAAGGCACGATTTTTTAATTAAAAAGGAAATAAATCACATATACTTATCAATTTTTATAATGTATTTTGCAACTTCTCTGATAGGTATTTTTGTCCCCATTTATTTGTATTCAATAGGTTATCAAATATCAAGCATAGTTTTTTTCTATTTTTTAGTAAGCTTTTATTTTGTTTTATTTTCAACTTTGGGTGCTAAAATATTTTCCAGAATAGGAATAAAATATTCTATTATTCTTTCTACACCTTTCCTTATTTTATATTATCTGGGTCTCAATATAATTGAGATTGGTAGCTACCTGTTCTTTTTGCTTCCAGTTTTTCTATCATTGCATATGATATTTTTCAATTACGGATATCATATGAACTACATAGAGCATTCAGAAAAGAAAAAAGAAGGCAAAGAAGTTTCTCTTATAGGCATATTAACAACAATAGCAACTGCAGCTGCTCCGTTTATAGCGGGAATTATTATAGTCGAAACAAGCTATGATTTTTTATTTTTAATTGGCTCTTTTTTGCTTGTTCTTGGAACAATACCCGTTTTTTTTCTTAAGGAAAAGAACAACGAGTTTCCTATAGATTTTGTTCTGGTTAAGAAGTATCTTTTAGAAAAAAAACATTCCGGAAATGTAATGAGCTTCACTGGCTATGCTATAGAATCTATAATAGGAAGGACTCTCTGGCCCATATTCCTTATTATTTTGCTTATTAAGACCGATACTGTGGGTTTTTTTGTATCTATAAGTTTTATTTTTTCTATAATTGTTTATTATTTTATCGGTAATTTCACTGACAGATTCAAAAACAAAGATAAGTTGATAAGATGGGGCACTTTATTTTACTTTTTTGGTTGGCTTGGCAGGCTTTTCGTAAATAGCCCCTTAAAGGTTATTTTGGTTGATACTTACAAAAGTATGTCACAAAAAATACTTCATGTTCCCTGGTCTGTTTCCTCTTACGACATAGCAAGAAAGGAAAAATACTTTATGTTTATAGTTACAAGAGAGATAACATATAATCTGGCAAGAATAATAATATTGCCTCTTGTTTTCTTGTTTTTCTTTTTGGATTTTTACCCTTTTTTAATTTCTTTTTTATTGGCAAGTTTTTTCACTTTATTTTATCCTCTACTCAAAAAAAAGTTCTAACTTAAATGTTTTTGCGGATATAATTATTATATGTTTTCTTATATTGAGGTGGTGATTTGATAATAGCAAATGTTGAAGTTGAAGTTAATGTTTCTGACGAAAGATATAAGCCTTTGATAAGCAAGTTTGAGGGAACACATTGTCTAGATTCTTATCATAGAATACTTCTTGGTAAAAACAATAAGGATTATTTGCCTACAATAAAGGCAGAGGCAAGCGACAGTTGGGGTAACATAGAGTATGTTTTGGGTATAAACAAGATTCTGGTAAGAGAGGATCATTGGCCACACAAGCCAGTCAGGGAGGAGGATTACGAGCCTTACGGTCATGCACACTCCCTTCAAAATTACCCTGAATTGGATATACAAAAAAATGAAGCTTTTCCTTTCAGAGGAAGTGTAGTTGACTGGAAGGAAAGAAAAAAACTTAAAGAAATGATTAAGGGTATTGAGGTTTTTTAATGGATATAGAAAAAATAGAGATTTTTACGGGGGATGATTTCAAGAAAATATATAAAGCTTTCAAGGACGGTGGAGGAAAACTCGACGGAGTAACACTTGGAGCAATAACACAGATACCTTTCAAGCCTCTTTCTGATTATTTGTCAAAGCTTGAAGATTACGGTATTGTTGAACTGGAGAGAAGAGACCCCTATAGCGTTCCGGACCATTATTGGCACATGAACGAGAAAGCGGTCAAGAATAACGTAAGAAATTGCTTAGGCGAACTCAAGGAAAATCTCTATTCAGAATTTGATATAGATTAGCTTATTTCATATTTTCCTTAATTTTTTTAATTCTTTCTTTTTCTGAATTTATTTCTATTAGCTTATCTCTGTCAGTTTCGTTGAATAATTGATTGCATGCTATGCAGCTATGTTCAGCTTCGGGTAGATTAAGTTCCGTAAATTCTTTTCTCAAAAATTCATACGACTTTTTGGGTCCATAAGCGCAGAACAAAGTTATAATTCTGTCTAATTTTTTTACATTTTTTTCTACAGAAGATATAGGGTCGCCATATTCTCCCATTTTTATGACATTTGCAACTTCATTACAAAGAAACATGCCGTCTGGAGATGCCAAAACAGACTTTGGTATTTCTTTAATATCAGAATCGGGATTTTTTTGTTTATATAAATGAACAGCCCAACCGTCTAAACTACAGCTTTGTCTTCCTTTTTCTGTTTCTCTTTTGAACCATTTTTCTTTTGGTAATTTTTTTGCTCTTCCTATTGGATTTATGAAATAGCCCGGTTCTGTACCTACTTCCGGAAGAGCAGATTTTAATTCCTCCTCCTCAGAAAATAATTCATAAAAGTATCCTATAACTCTTGCTGTTGATTGGTCTTTTTTTGGCCGATAAGGTTCATTACTGAATCTTATGAAATCTAAACCTTCTTCTTTTAAATCAAATAGCCTGTTGAAAGTGGGTTTTATTTTTTCTGCCCAATAACCGTTCGTTGATGTTTCTATTCTTCTTGGGTAACCTTTCTCATCACGAACATTGTCTGCGTATTTTATGATATTATCAAATTCTTCGTATAAGAAAGGCTCACCGCCTGTTATTACTAAAGTGTTTGTTTTGTGATTGGGTATTTGGTCTATATAATCTTTGACTTTATTGAAAGGCATTTCTCTTCCCTTTTTTGGGTCTGGTCCAAAAGAGCCGTAACAATGTTTACATGACCTATTGCATTTTTCTGTAACTAAAATCGAAAATATGTCTATCATTGTAGAATTATTGTACCGTTAAAAATAAATAATCATTTATAGGTAGTGAAAATCTAGTTTTATAAAGAATAACCCTTAAATATCTAATAATTGCAGTGATTTAATATGGTACTGGAAAAACTGGGTTCTGCACTGAAAAATACAATGAGAAAACTCGCAGGAAAGGGTTTTGTAGACAAGGAAGTATTGGAGGAGATGACTAGAGAAATACAAAGAGCACTCCTGCAGTCAGATGTTAATGTAAGGCTTGTTTTTGAGCTTACTAACAAAATAAAAGAACGTGCTTTTAATGAAAAACCACCTTCTGGGCTCACACAAAGAGAACATGTGGTTAATATTGTTTATAATGAACTGGTTTCTTTTCTTGGAGGCAAGTCAGAGGAAATAGAGATAAAACCGTCCAAGATTCTTTTGATGGGGCTTTTTGGTTCAGGAAAGACTACTACAGCTGGTAAGTTGGCGAAGTTCTATAAAGGAAAGGGCCTAAAACCTTGTCTTATAGCATGTGACACATACAGGCCCGCTGCATACGAGCAGCTTGTTCAACTTGGTGAGCAGATAGGTGTTCCTGTTTTTGGAGATCCCGAAGAGAAAGATTCTTCAAAGGTTATGAAGGAATCAATAAAAAAATCAGAAAAATACGATGTGGTTATAGCAGACTCTTCAGGAAGAGATGCTTTAAACAAAGATATGACAAATGAAATAGAAAAGTTAAACGATATTCTAAAACCCGAAGAAAGAATTCTTGTCATACCTGCGGATTTGGGGCAGAAAGCCGAAGAGCAGAGCAAGAGTTTTCAGGAATCTGTCGGTATAACGGGAGTAATAATAACCAAGATGGATGGTACCGCAAAGGGTGGCGGTGCTTTGAGTGCCTGTGCATATACCGGCGCTAATGTCAAGTTTATAGGAACAGGAGAAAAAATTGATTCTTTGGAAAAGTTTGATGCAGAAAGATTTATTTCAAGGCTTATAGGTTTCGGCGATTTGAAAACTCTTTTGGAAAAGGCTAAGGACGTTGGTGCCGACAAGACAGCGGAGAAAATAGTATCTGGAAAATTTACTCTTGAGGAATTTTACGAGCAAATAGAACAGATGCAAAAAATGGGCTCAATGTCCCAGATAACAAAGATGATACCCGGATTCTCAAAACTCGGCAAGAAACTTCCTAGTAATTTCATGGATGTACAGGAAGAGAAAATGAAGAAATTCCGGTTTATAATAGACAGCATGACTCCCGAGGAAAAGAAGGACCCCGACATCATAACAGGGACGCGCATAAAAAGGATAGCAAGTGGCTCTGGATGCAAAGAATCTGATGTTAGGGAGCTCTTGAAGATGTACAAACAGAGCAGGAAAATGATGAAGATGTTCAAGCCCGGCAGAAGGGGCATGCCTAAAATGATGAAACAGTTTGGTCTTTAGAATAATCAATTTTTGTTATTGGAATTTTTTTCTTTTTTGTTTTTTCCTTCAGATTTTTTCTTCCTCTTTTCTAGTATGGCGAGACCTATAGTTGAAATAAGCACTGTACTTACTATGACTGTGAATACTATTTCTGTAAACACATCTGTTCCTGCTATTTTATATTCTATATATGGAAGAGAAGAAAGTACTGCTGCGGCGAGACCCTTTGGATATACCAGAGTCATTATGTTTTTTTCATTGTCTGTTATATGCATGTTGTAAGTGCATATTCTTATTATAAATGCTCTTATACCCAGTATAGCAAAAGAAATAATTATTCCGTAAAGTATAAGGTCTATTCTTGATATTTGTATTATCATTCCTATCAAAGCAAAGAAGAAAGTTCTGACAAAGAATGCTATATATGCATTGAAGTCTCTTGTTTCTTTTGTAAGTCCTGTCAAGCTTTTTTTGATTTTAAACATTTGTTTTATTTTAGGCATGTTTCCAAGAACGAGGCCCACCATAAATGCTGCTATTGCACCACTTCCCCCGAAAATCTCCACTACAACGTAAATAAGGAAAAGAAAACCTAGCGTCAACATGTAATGGAACTTGTATTTTATAAATTTGTGCCAAAAGCTTGCCCAAACAATACCTCCAAAGAATCCTATTACCAGGGATATAGAAAGCAGACTTGTTAAACCCTTTAGTATCTCGTATACAACCATTTCAGTAGGTGATAATATCATGGTTTCTATTAAAACAATGCTTACGATTATTGTCATTGGGTCAGATATGACTGATTCCATTTTAAGTATGAGACCGACTTCTTTTTTTAGGTTTGTCAAGTTCTGTATAAGTGGTATTACTATTGGCGAGCTTGTGCCACCGACTATTGCGCCAAGAAGTAGTGATATCATTACCGGGAAACCGAAAAAATAATGGCTTATGATTGTCACTATCAACATTGAGCCGGCAAATCCCAGGATAGTTAGAAATAAAATATAATAGGATTCTTTTATTAGTTTGTATATGTTTATGCATGAACCTCCTTCAAAAAGTATTATAAGCAATGCAAGAGAGGAGAAAAGAGAAAGATAATTTATAAAGAATTCTGTTTTTATTACTCCGAATATCGGTCCTATCAATGCTCCGAATATTATAAGCCATATTACGTCAGGAATCCTAGTTTTTTTAAAGAAGTAGTTTGAGAAGAAGCCTATTGCTATTATGGCGGATATAATAATAAAAACAAGGGAAACATCCATTAAATCACTTTAATAAAAAATGGATTTTTTTATTTATAATGTTTTAAGCTTCTTCTTTTTGCAATAACCAGTCATCCCACTTCTTTTTAAACTTCTTGGCTATTTTTTTTGCGTTTTCTGAATCTATCTCATTGAATTTTTTTTCAATTATTTTTTTTGATTCTTCTATTATTTTTTCTCTTTTTTCTCCCGCCCATAACCTTGCTTCGAACCATATAGGAAGTGTGTTTTTTAGGAATGATAAGTTGTCCGCATCTCTAAGTAATTTCGATTCTTGTGTAGGAGCTTCTTCGTGTTTTTCTATTAGACTTACTGTTTTTTTTATTATTGTTTTGGGATATTTCTTTTTTTTCATAAACTTTTCTGTTATTATGGCGCTTTTTTCTTCATGTTTTTTGCCTTTTAAAAGTCTTTTGTATTTTCCGCTGCCTCTATATCCTCTTTCTACTCCATGAAGAAGTGCTGCTATTTCTAGCGGTACTGTGTTTCTTTGAGTCCCTTCTGTCAGAAGTAATACAAATCTTCTTGTCTGTATAAGATGCCTTATCATACCGTCAGCTATTACTGAGGGTACGTTCTGTCCCTGGAAGGAATCTAACATAAATTCCTCTGCCTTTTTAATCATTTCTTCTTCTTTCATAAAATCAACTCTTTTCTTTAAGTTTTGAAGCACAAGTCCTTAAATACTTACACTCGAGACAATTAGGCTCATTAGAAATAGGGCATTTTATTTCACCGCTTCTTACTTTTTGTATAAGTTTGTCTCTGAGCTCCAATTTTGACTTGTCTATTTTTTGCATAGTATTATATAGTTTTGTTAATTTATTAGTTTTACTATGTAAGATAATTGGTATCTTGAAGTGATTAGATTGATCGATGATTTTAAGGTCAAACACAATATTGGATGTTGCCCATTTTATAGAAAAGGAAAACAACTGTTTAGTTATCTTTGCGATGATTATGGAAGTGATTGCTGCGACAATAGCGCAGAATGTGACAAGTTACAGAAGAACTGGTTTGCAAAAAATGGATGGAGAGAATATATAATAAAATTTTATAAATGATATAACGGTTATTTTGATTATGTTAATTGAAAAATCGGAATTTTTTGAGAAAGCCATCAGTATTATGAATAAAGGCTTCGTATGTGATAATTGTCTTGGAAGGCAATTTGCACAGCTTTTGAATGGACTTGAAAATAAAGAAAGAGGCAAGTCTATAAGGGACTTATTTGCAATGCTATTGGAATCAGGAAAGAATATTGAAGTTGATATGTCTAATTTTTATGACTATAATTTTAGATTTTCAGATATAGAGAAAAAAGAGAAGGAATGTTCTGTTTGTTGCGGTATTTTTAATGAGCTGGATTTTTTTGCCAATAAAGCAAAAGAAAAGCTCAGCAAAATAGAATTTAGCAACTTTCTTGTAGGCACCAAAATAAGCGGTGATATGCTGAGAAGGGAGGAAAGTCTTTGGGAAGATGTTGGTATAGAATGGTGCGAGCCGATAAAATCCGAGATAAACAGGTTAGTAGGAAAAAAGCTAGAAAAAGAGCTAAGAAAACATGTAGAATTCAAAAAACCCGAAGTCACTGTTTTAATTGATATTGATAAAAAAGATGTTGAATTACAGCTCAATTCTATTTATATTTATGGTGAATACAACAAGCTTGTACGCAACCTTCCTCAAACCAGGTGGCCTTCAGGCAAATATAAAAATTCCGTGGAGCAGATAATAGCAAAACCTGTACTAAAAATAACAAAAGGCACTGGCTCGAAATTCCACGGCGCGGGAAGGGAGGATATAGATGCGAAGTGTTTTGGTTGGAGGCCTTTTGTCTTGGAGATAACTGAGCCTGCAAGAAGAAAGATAAAAACAAGAAAATTACTTTCCCTGATAAACGAATCCAAGAGGGTAAGTGTAAAAAATTTAAGGATTGTAGGCTCGGAAATGGTGGAGAAGGTTAAGAGTATAAGACCCGATAAGACATACAAAGCTGTTGTTGTTACAAAAAATAATATAAAAAAGGAATCTCTGGACAGGCTCTCTATTTTAAGGGGAAAGAAGATATACCAGGAAACCCCGGAAAGAGTTTTGCATAGGAGGGCGGACAAACTGAGAAAGAGAGTTATAAAAGACTTGAAATGGAAGATGATTTCAAAAAGGAAATTTTCTATTTCTATAAAAGCAGAGGCAGGCACATACATAAAGGAGTTTGTTTCTGGTGATAAAGGCAGGACATACCCTTCGGTTTCTGAGGTAATCGGTACAGGGGCGGAAGTTAAGAAGCTTGATGTTATTAAAGTGCATCATGAGCTTTAAATAAATCTTAAATACTTTTACTATTTTTATTTATTTTGTGGGGTAGTATGTGGAAAACCAAAATAAAGAAAATGGAGAGGAATAGAAAGTATTTTATGCATGAATGTATATTTGATTCAAAACCCTTCCAGATATCAAACGGTGGGAAAATAAACGAGAATATTTCTATAGACCCGGAAGAGTATGTTTTTTCAGAATGCTACGATAAAATAAACGTTGAAGTTGAAAGTTTAGAGGGGGGATTATATTCTCTCAAGTTTATAAACGGAGACTCTTATTTGGTCGAGATGGGAAACCCTCTTTCTGATTACTTGGTTAAAATCTCAGGATTTAGCGAAGAAGAGAAGAAATTAAGGTAGTTTAAAAAGCCGATTTTTTTGACACAGAAAAATTTACCGGTTTTGTTTTCTTTGGGGGATTTATTGGTACTGTAAAATAGAAAGTACTTCCCTTTCCCAGCTCACTTTCCACCCATATTTTTCCACCCTGTGATTCTACTATACCCTTGCATATCGACAGCCCAAGTCCGACACCGCTGTATTTTCTGTATATTGTATTTTCTGCCTGGAAGAATGGCTCGAATATTCTTTTTTGGTCTTTTTTTGATATTCCTATACCCTGGTCCTTTACCCATATCTTAATCATGTTTTTTTCTTTTTTAGCGCCTATTGTTATTTTGGTTTTTTCGGGTGAAAATTTTACCGAGTTTATTATCAGATTTCTCAATATTTGAGATATCCTGTTTGGGTCAATCTTTACCTCTGGAAGCTTGCTTATTTTTGTAACTATTTTTATTTTCTTTTTTGGCTGGAAACATTTTGCCTCCTTCACTGCGTTTTTTATATGTTTTTTTAGGTCTGTTTTGACGAAATTAAATTTTAATCTTGCAGCGTCTATCCTGGAAACTTCTAGGAAGTCTTTTATTATACAGTCAAGCCTTTTTGTATTCCTCAATACGATGTTCAGAGATTCTTTTTGTTTCTTGTTCAATTTTCCAAAGTAACCGCCAAGTATCATCTGTAGCTGCGCTTTTATGGGAGTCATGGGACTTCTTAACTCATGAGAGCTTATAGAAAGAAGTTCTGTTTTTGCCTTTTCGAGTTTCTTGTGTTCTTCATTCATTTTACCCAAAGCCTTTATTGCTTTGTTCAATGTCTCTCCGACTTCTTCGAGTTCGTCATTTGTTTTTATTTTAGTTCTTGCTTTAAAGTCCCCTTTTCTTAGCCTCTTGCTTGCCCAGTAAAGCTGTTTTATTGGCTTGGACATTATTCTTACAGTGAAAAAGCCGTAAATTGTAACGCTGAATAGTACAAACAAAAGGAGCACGAATTGAAGAGCTATGAAACCGTTTAACATGGTTTCTGTAAGAAAGTTCTTCAGGTATAAGTAAGACATATAGCCCATAAAGAATGTCAGCAAAACTATTATGACCAAGAAAGCGGTTACTATTCTTGAAGAGAACTGGGATAAGAAAAATCTTTTCTCTTTTAATATTCTTTTTTCGTTAACCATGATTTTCCTCTTCTTTACTTTATTCATTGGTTAATTCTTCTAC
Organism: uncultured archaeon; assembly: GCA_964584335.1. GTDB lineage: Archaea > Aenigmatarchaeota > Aenigmatarchaeia > PWEA01 > JAGHBM01 > JAGLWW01. The sequence goes on along the minus strand of CAZOZN010000001.1, from coordinate 353,780 downwards.
TTTCTTTACAAGCTCGTTTATATCAAAAGGTTTCTGAATAAAATCAACTATGTTTTTTGTTTTTTTGAGATTCTCTTTTTCGGCTTCGGATGTTCTTACAACACTCAGAAAAGCTATTTTTATGTCTTCTATTTTTGAAACTACTTCCTTTACCGGAGTTCCCGGCATCATTATATCCATTAAAATTAGGTCAGGCCTTATTTTCTCTAGTTTTTTAAGGCACTCGTCTCCGTTTTTGGCTGTAACGACTTTATATCCATTTTTTTCTAGAACAGTGCTTGTAGTCTTTCTTATATCAGGCTCGTCATCCACAATCATTATAGTCTTGTCCATTTTTTTACCTCCAATAAAGTATTTTATCATATATTGGTATTGATTCTTCTATCAAAAGCATTTTTTTGTCTTCTTCCTTCGAAAGGAAAAGTATCTTGCTTTCTGTCTTTTTTAACTTTTCAGAAAACTTGTTTATAAATTTTGATATTTTATCCATTCCAGCAGGAACGTAGTATCCGTAGTCAAGTAATGTTGACAATGAATCAAATATTATGAAAGTGTTTTTGTCCATAAAATATTTTATTGATTCGCTTATTTTGTCTAGTTCATACGGAGCAGAAACAAATTTCGTATTTTGAGTTTCTTCCGGTGTCCTAAAAAAACCTGTTATACAGTCTACAAAGTAAATATTCTCCGTTGTTATATTTTCTCTATTAAAAACTTCCATCAATCTTTCTCTGCTTTTTTGAAGTGTTATGTAAATTATTTTTTGTTTTTTCCACATTGTAAGCAGTTTTAGTATATCAAGGCTTATGTTTGATATCTTGTTCGTATTTGGTATAAAGAGAAGTACTTTTTGGTTTATTTTCGTCTCGTCTATTATGTCATGAGCCACCTTTTTTTCCATTGTTTTCTCTACTTCTTCTATTAGCTTGTTTATGTCGAATGGTTTTTCTATAAATCCTATTACATCTTCGTTTTTCTCAAGCTCTTTTTTTTCTTCTTCTCCCGTTTCTTTAGGGATAAGTATGGTTGTTTTTATGTTGTCTAAATTTGAAATTATTTCATTTATTGGGATGTCTTTTATTTTAATATCGATTAAAATTAGGTCAGGTTTTATTTCTTTTAGCTTGCTGAGGCATTCTTCCCCGCTTTTGGCTGTTATTGTGTTGAATCCGTTCCTGTTCAGGGCGTGTTTTATAGTTTCTCTTACCTCCTGACTATCATCAACCACAAGAACTGTCTTTATTATCATATTCTACACTTTTTAGATTTGTTTTGCCTAATTTAAATAATAAACTGATTTATAGTATTTTTAAGGAAAATTCCTTTTTAAAAGGTTTTTATAGATTAAAGATTAACTATAAAGAGTCTTGGTGGGGGATAATGAATTTGGATGATATTGTTTCATTTTTATCAGAAGAAATACCTGTTTTAAATATAACTTTCGGGAACTTGTTTTTTGCGGTACTTGTTTTGGTTGTAGGTTACATTTTTGTAGTCATAGTCGTTCGCTACATAAGGCGCGCGATGAATAAAGCTAAAATGACACAACTGCTTGTAGAATTCGTTAGTAGAGTTTCAAAAATATTGTTGTTGATTGTTGTTTTGCTTATTTCCGTAAGCATTCTTGGAGTTGATGTAGGCGCAGGCTTGGTTAGTATTTCTGTTGTGTTTGGTTTTGTTTTTGGTTTTGCATTCCAGGATATGCTGGGTAACTTAGCAGCAGGATTCATGATAGCTTTGACAAAGCCCTTCGAGGCGGGAGATTATGTAGATACAGCAGGCAATTCAGGAAAAATACAAAATGTTGGTATAAGCAACACTGTAATGTTAACAGTAGATAACAAGAAGGTAATAATTCCCAATTCTAAAGTTTGGGGAGATGCTATAGTCAATTATACTGCCATGGATACCCGTATGATAGATTTCTCGGTCGGTATTGGTTATGAAGATGACATAGGTAAGGCAATAAAAATTGCCTCGGAGGTTATAAGTAAAAATGACAAGGTTCTAAAGGAGCCTGAACCGCTTGTAGCTACCAACGAATTAGGGGATTCCAGTGTAAATATTATTGTCAGGCCTTGGGTAAAAACTACTGATTACTGGCCCGTTAAACGCGAACTTTTAAAGAAAATTAAGGAGGCTTTTGATGAGGCGGGAATAAATATTCCTTATCCCCAGACAGATGTCCATATTATAAAAGAAGATTAAATTCAAATCAAATAAATCTCTTTTTATTTTAATCTTAATACAATCGGAAAGTATTTAAATATTATAAGACCAATAATCAGAGTGATTGTTATGAAAAGAGGAAAAGGATTTAGGAGAAGCACGAGAAATAAGATGAAGAGGCCTTTTAAGGAAAAGAATACTGTAAACGAGTTTCTTGAGAAGTTCTCAGAAGGTGACAAGGTTTTGATAAAGATAAATCCCTCTTCTCATAGGGCTCTACCTCATCCAAGGTTTAAAGGAAGATGCGGTGTTGTAAAAGGAATAAGAGGAAAATCCTATTTGGTAGAACTTAAGGATGGCAGTATAAGAAAGACTATAATAACTAAATCGGAGCACTTAAGACATATAAATAAGTAGTTCCATTATATTTCTTAGGGTAGTTAATATGAAGAAGCTTTCAGAATGTTTTGTTACTTCAGCAGAAGCAAGATCCAGTCTTGAGAAGAAAAACGTAGATAAACTTAGTTACGAGCAGAAAATTTGCTTAGATTTCTTAAAAAAATACTGCAAAACTTCTTTAGAGGACTCAAGGAAGCTCATGAAAGAGCTCCGAGATATTGGAAGAATAGATGAAAGACAGGCTACTCTCATAGTAAACAATATACCTAAGACCAAGGAAGACGTTGAACTTATATTTTCAAAAGAAATGACAAACCTTAGCGACGAGAAAATGAAAAAAATATTAGAAACAGTGAAAAAGTATGATAAATAAATGGGACGGTGAAATTAATGAAGGACGATTGGGTAATAGTTTTGGATTTTTTGCCAAATGGCATACCGGGCCGTGGAGGTTCGGAACCAATTGCACAGGTAATAGGAGAGAAGTATTTTTCTCTTTTAGAAGTCGTCCCCAGGGAAGATGTAAAGCTTAGTCTCGGAGACAGGGTTTATGTTGGAGAAGGTACAAGAGAAAAAATAAAATACATAAAAAAGTCCATTTCAATAAAAGAATTAACTGCTTTTTCTCGTTCTGAGTTAGAGGGCATTATAGAGGATTTAGTTAGAGAAGAAGAAGATAGGTTTGTAGAGTTCTTTAATAAAGCCGGCTCTATAAGTACCAGAATGCACTCTCTTGAGTTATTGCCAGGCGTAGGAAAAAAACACATGTGGGAGCTTTTGGATGAAAGGAAAGTAAAGCCTTTCGAAAGTTACAATGACTTGGATAAAAGAGTTTCACTTCTTCCTGATCCCCAGAAAATGATAATAAAAAGAATAATGCTTGAGTTGAGAGGCGATGATCCCAGACACAGGCTTTTTGTTCTCCATAAAAGAAGAGACTAATTAAAAATTATTTTTATTTTCCAAATCTTCTTTCCCTTATCTGATAGTCTTTTATTATTTCAACAAAATCTTCTCTTGATAGTTCGGGCCATTTTCTGTCAGTGAAGGATAATTCAGCATAAGCAGACTGCCAAAGTAAGAAATTTGAAAGTCTTCTTTCCCCACCGGTTCTTATTATCAAATCCGGGTATCTAAAATCATTAGTGTATAAATTTTTCTTTATTAAAGATTCATCTATTTCACTTTTGTTTATTTCTCCATTTGAAATTTTGCTTGATATCTTTTTTACAGCGTCTACAATTTCCTGTTGCCCGCCGTATGCGATTGCGATGTTCATGAAATGTTTATTGTAATTTTCTGTCTTTTCTTCGACTCTTTCTATTTTTTTAAGTAATTTTTCCGGTATAAGATTAAGCCTTCCTATAAAATTTACTTTTGTCTCTGTATCATGAACTATGTGATTGCCTGACAATATTACATCCATTTCCTTTTCAAAGTAATCAAAAATCTTTTCAAGTTCTTTCTTAGGTCTTGAATTTATGTTTTCTATTGAAAGCGCGTAACAAGTAAGATATTTTATGTTAAATTCATCGGACCAGAGCAGCACTTCTCTCGCTTTTTTTACTCCAAATTTATGTCCTTCCCAGGGCCTTTTCATTATTTCCTTGGCAAATCTCCTGTTACCATCCATTATTATTCCAATGCTCTGGGGCACGTTCTCATCCTCAAATAAGTCTGTTTCCTTCATATAAACACTAATAGTTGAGTATATCCTTAAATAAAATAATTCAGTATTTATTTAAATACTTTATTCAAATATTACTTTTATGCAGTTTTTTATTTCTTATTTATTGGTTTTTATAAGCCTTGTAGGCACAGCAATTTCAGGTTATATAGACCTTAAAACCACTGAAATACCGGATGAAATACCTCTGGCAATGGTAATTATAGGGCTTCTGATAAGATTTGGTTTTTCTCTTTTTACCGGTGACTGGAGATTTTTATTTTTTCCGGCATTAATAGGTGCGGGATTTTTCCTCTTCGGTATAATTATGTATTTTACAGGTCAGTGGGGTGGCGGCGATGCCAAGGTTCTTGGTGCGGTAGGAATTCTTATAGGTACCTTACCCGAGGGCATTGTTTCTTATTCAATATTCCCCTTTTTTCTTAATATTTTCTTTAATGTTTTTCTCGTCGGCGCTGCCTATATAATAGTATATGCCCTTTTGATTTCTGTCAGGAATAAAAAGATAAAAAAATATTTTTTAAAGTCTTTAAAAGCAGGTAAAATTGAGTTTTTGGTTTTTGTTTCTGCTATATTGATTATACTCGGCCTTAATGTTTTTATATTTTGGAGTAATTTTGGTATTGTTTTTTTGTGGCCTAGTATAGGTGCATTCTTTGGTTGCATGGGACTTTACTTTCTTTGGAAATTTCTCAAGACTGTTGAAAAAGTCGGCTTTTATAAAAAAATAAAAACAGAGAAGCTCAGGGAGGGCGATATGATAGGCGAGGATGTCAAGGAACTTGATTTGAATAAAAGAATAATAAGGGGCCTTACCAAGGAAGAAGTAGATAAAATAAGGAAAATAAAAGACAAAATATGGGTAAGAGAAGGCGTTAGATTTGCACCTGTATTCTTTATAACTATAGTAGTCACAATATTATTTGGAAATTTGCTTATGTTAGTGCTTTGAGGTGTTTTAATGGTGAATGTTCTTGTTACTGGTGGTAATGGTTTTGTAGGAAGAAACCTTGTCAAAGAGTTATCAAAAAGAAAGAGAATTAAAGTAACTGTTTTTGATAGGAGTATTGGAAATAACCCAAATGTAAAATATATAAATGGAAATATAACAAACACAAAAGCTGTTGCCAATGCTGTTAAAGGTCAAGATTATGTCTACCATCTTGCTGCAATAATAGATGAAAAAAAGCCCAAAGAACAAATATTTGACGTTAACGTTGGGGGCACAGTAAGCATACTGGAAGCCTGCAGAAAGGAAAAAGTTAAGAGGCTTGTATACCTTAGTACCGCCGGAGTAATTAGAGACAGTAATAATATTCAGGATGAAAAAAGTCTTTATGGCCCTATAACAAACTATGAGAAAAGCAAGACTCTTGCAGAAAAAACAGTTATAGAGTATTATAAGAGGCACAAAATTCCTGTTATTATTTTAAGACCTGCTCTTCTCTATGGCCCCAACACATACTGGAACATAATATTAAACGAGGCCCTTAAGAATTTTCCTGTAATAGGCACTGGGGAAAACAAGTGGCACATGCTTTATATAAGAAACTTAATACCTTTGCTTATAAAAGCCAGGACAAAAGGTAAAAATGGTCGCATATATTTGGTTGCTGATGACGAAGCTTTGACATATGAGGATATGTACAAGATAATACGCGAAGAGTTGGAAATAAACAAAGAACCGATACACATCCCTGTCTGGTTTGCCAAGTTTATAGCTTTTTTATATAAAACAACCGGAAACAAGTCTATAGTCAGCAGGAGCCATATAGATAGGCTTATAAAGAATAAATGGTACAAGATAACAAAGGCCAAGAGAGAATTGAGTTACAAACCAAAGTATAATTTTAAAGAAGGCATAGAAGAAACAATTAAATACTTTAGGGATGAAGGAACTCTAAGACGGTGATATTTTGAAGTTTGGTAAGGTAGAAAAATATATCCACAAAGTAATAGAGGACGATGGTGTCGTTTTCTTTGGCCTAATCGACCCTGACATAGAAGACAGTGAAAAGAGCTGGAAGCAGGCAAAATATTTTTATGAGGCTGGTGCAGACCTTATACTTATAGGCGGTTCTATAGGTTATATGGAAACTGTCAAACTCAGTGAGAGAATAAAGGAAATGAAAAAAGACATAAAGATACCTTTTATGATGTTTCCGGGCAACTTGAGCGGTCTGACAAGCGAAGCCGATGCTATTTATTACATGAGTTTACTTAATTCAAAGAACCCATACTGGATAACCGGTGCACAGGCGCTTGCGGCTCCTGTGATAAGGAAGCAAAAAACGGAAGCAATACCAACTTCTCTGATAATAGTCGACCCCGGCGAGACTGTTGGTTGGATAGGTTCGGCCAGACCCATACTTTATCACAAACCCGAACTTGCTGCAGCTTATGCTTTAGCCGGTAGGTACTTGGGTCATAGAATGACTATATTGGAAAGAGGTAGCGGAGCTCCCGGACCCGCATCCCCAGAGATGTTTTATGCCGTTAAAAAATCTGTTGGTCATCCTGTAATATGCGCAGGTTCAAACAAGAATTTCGAGGATTTAAGAAATACTATTATGGGCGGAGCTGATGGTGTACATATAAACTCAATGATAGATAAAGCCAAAAATCCAAGAAAGAAAGCCGAAGAAGTTATAGATTACGTAAAGAAAATTGGAAAGGAAAAAATAAGAAAAGGTGCCAAGAAATGAGCGATATAAAAAAGAATAATAAGAAAAGTATACTTGATTTAATAAAAGAAAAAAACGGGAACGGACCGCTTTATTTTCCTTTTATAGATTCTACAATATACAGCATTGATGAGATAGTTAAGATAACTAAGAGTATAAACAATTCCATGGCTAATATGATAGTTGTTAGTGGAATACTGAATGTGGATAACGCGTATTTTGATAAGGTAGTGAAGAAAATAAAGGAAAACACGGATTTGCCTGTAATAATATTACCCGGGAACACCGGCATGATAAGCAACCATGCGGATGCAATTTTTTTCATTAGTCTTATAAATTCCAGAAACCCCTATTGGATGACAGGTTCTCAGGCAATGAGCGCTCCTTCTGTTTATCATTCTGATATAGAGGTTATACCAACCAGCTACATGGTTGTCGAGCCAGGTGGTACGTCTAGCTGGATAGGAGATGCAAATCCTCTTCCTGGGGATAAGCTTGAGATAATAAAAGCTTACTCTATTTATTCTGAACTTTCTGGAAAAGAACTTATATGTTTAGACACCGGCATGGTGAAGTCAAAGGTAACCGAAAAGATAATAAAGACTGTGAAGGAAAGTACCAAACTACCGATAGCTTTTTACGGTGGTGTTAAAAGCATGAAGGATATAAACAGGCTTGCAAAAGTCGGTGCCGATATAATAATAACAAGTACTGTTATTCAGAGGCATAAAAAAGGAAAGAGGCTTCGGCACTTAATAAGCATGAGAAGAAGAAAATAATACTAATTTTAATTCTTTTTCTTTTTAAGCCTCTCAAACTCTTCTCTTATTTCTTCTATTGATTTATCTATAATGCTTTTTTCGCTTGGTTGAGTGGTACTTTCAATTAATGATATTTTTTCTAAGATATCCCTTTCTTTTTCGATTATATTTTTTTCATTTTCTCTTATCTTTTCTTCAATATCTTCATAAGACTTCTTCATCTTTTCATTTATCATGGGCTCTATTTTTTGCTCGATTTTTGATATTTTTTCATTAATTTCCTTTTCAATTTCTTCTTTGTTTCCTTTTAACAACGGGCTTATGTTTTTGTTTACTCTGTTTATTTCGTCCATGAGCGATTTCTTGTTTTCTTCTAATTCTTTCTTGACCTTCTCTATGTCTTCCTTGTATCCCTGAGGCGGTGGCGGCAATACTTTTTGTATTACTCTTTCTTCTTTGTTTTTCTCCAATTTTTTCATATTCTCTCTAATTTCATCTAAGTCTTTTTCAACTCTAGAGAACATATTTTTTGTATTTTCTACATTATCTTCTACGTTATTGTTTATTCCGTTTATTCTGTTTAATGTATTTTCTTTTATGTTTTCGAGATTTGATATAACTCTTCTTATTTCTCTTGTGTTTGCTTCAACAGAATAACTAATGTCTTTTATTTTGTTTGTAAATCCTTCCGTATCAAAAAAATTCATATTGTTTCTCATTCTCTTTATTTCTTCTATTTGAGATACAATATCTTCCATTTCTCTCGTATTTGCCTTGACGGAATAGCTTAAATTATTGAACCTGTTTATAAAATCTTCTGTATCTGAAAACTTATCTTCTATTTTCATTTTTTTAAGTTCTTCTATTTTTGATATGTTTTTTCTTATTTCTAATGTATTGGCCTTTACGGAGTAAGTCAGATTGCTTAATCTTTCTTTAAAATCTCCTTCTAAAGGTTCTTTATTTTTTTGGTGCATTTTTGCTATAATTTCTTCTTGTATATCCATCAATTCTCTTATTCTTTCTTTTATGTTTTTTACGTCTTCGCTCTTTCCCACTTTTTTGGAACTGATTTGTTTTTTGATATCTTCAGCAAAACTGTCAAACATTGTATCAAATTTTTTAATTAGAAAATCCTCTACATCTTTTTCTACCTTTGTCTCCAGATTTTCAATCCTCTGCTTAAAATCATTTTCAATTCTACTTTCCATATCTCTTACAAAATTTTCTTCGCATCTTTCTAAATTCGCCTTTACGGTACTCTTAACTGTTTCAGCTATGTCTTCATTAAAGTCAGTCATTTTAAATCCCTTAACATGTCTTTTATCTTTTTAGCCCTATGACCAAGTTCATCTTCTTCTCCTTTTTTCTCTTCTTCTATTTTTTTTATGTTAAATAATTTCTTTATAGGCTTGTCATCTTTCTTATCCGATTTTTTTTCTTCAGCAGGTTTTCCAAGACTTATATTTTCTTTTTCCTCGGGTTTTTTATTTTGCAGTTCCATTATTTTTAGTTTGTTGTCAAGTATCATATCTTCTAGTTCCTGTATTTTTGTTTCAATTTCTTCCAGTCTTTTATCCAAATCTTCTTTTATCATCTAATCACAACACTTCTATTAAACCTGCAAATAACAGACACAACAAACCTGATAATATCAAAACACCCGCATCTTTAATTACCATAAGGAAAGTCTCTTTGTTATATTTTTTTGTTTTGTAGTAGTATCCGAACTGGTAAGAAAGAAGAGCCCCGCTTATACCTGCCAGTATGTAAGAAGCTATCTCCAACAAACCATGCGGAAGATATGAAAGGGCCAGCATATGTATGTTATGCACACCACCTGAAGCTTTTGCGATAAAAACTCCAAGAACCGAGGCGTTCCATACCAGTATGAAAACCATTCCTGATGAGAATAGAAAAGATATTATAAAAGTAAGGAAAAAAACCCAAAGGTTGTTTGATATTATTTTTTCGAATATGTTACTTATTATTATATTTCCTGATATTGGCCCTCCTCTTATACCTTCTATTATTTGTATTTGAATTGAGAAAAAACTCTCAGGAAAAACAAATGCTGATATGACAAATCCAAAAGTTACTCCCAGAAAAAATGTAAGATATATTGCAAGTTCGTTTGAGTGTCTTAAAATTAGCTTTCCTTCAGATATCCTTTTTACCATTTCTTTTTTTTCTTCGCTTCTCAGGTAAGTTATCAGGGGGTATGCTCCTATCAAGGATATCAAGAAAACGGACACCAGACCCTGGCTTATTGGAAGTACATATTTAGTCAGAAATACTCCCAGAAGTGTGAAAACAAGTGCAAAGAAAAATATAGCGAGCAAATTATCTTTATATTCCTCCCTAAGCCAGATTCCTTCCAACATGAATATTTTTAGTTAAACCTTATTTAAATTAACTTCGGATTTATTCTTTACTGTATTTTTCCTAGATTTCCGTTTAGTACTTCCGGATTCATTATTTCTATTTCGTCAGTGTAACTCATTCTAGGTATTCCGTTTAATAGAAATATTTTTTTATCGAGTACATGCGCGAAACCCATTTCTATGAGTGTCGCACCGCCTATATAATTCCTTATTGATTTTTTGTCGAAATTAAGTACTAGAAGGGCGTCCGCTTCTTTTATTTTTTTGTAGTGTTTTCTTATGGCATCTATCTGGATACCCCTTTTTACTATTTCTCCGTTATTTTTTTCTTTTATTATTTTTTCAAGGCTCAAATTTTTATTTATGATATCTTCTGCTGTTTTTGGTATCTTTACTTCGTGACCCATGTTTTTTAGATTTTCCGAAATTTCTTTTATTTGGTTTGTAAAATCCAGACTTCCCGATATTATTATTTTCATAACTAGAATATGTTAGATAAAGACTTAAATTTTTCTGTATTTCAGTCTTCATTTTTCTGAAGAATTCTCTGTATTTCGGGCTCGATTTTTATTAACTCTCTTTCTATTTTTTCGAGCTTTTTTTCTATGTTGTTTTTGTTTATCTGTAGCTCTGTCTTTCTTGAACTTAAAAATTTTTTTGCTTCTTTTAGGTTTTTTTCGATTAGTATACCCGCACCAACATTTACTATAATCTTTTCCGCGTTTTTTATTTCACTGATATAATAACACTCACTTCCTAAAGGACACATTACTTTTTTGCCTTTTTTCTTTTCCTGTTTTTCTATAGTTCTTTCTGTTCTTACATCTTCTTCTATGGCTTCCTTTAGCAGAGATAATTGTTCGCTGAATAATTTTTTTTGCTCTTTTAACATTTGATAAACATAAAGCTTCTCTTGAAAACCTTTTTGTTCTTTTTCGTTCATTATATCTCCTATATAAATCCTAGCGCTTCGTCAACTCTTTGTATCTCTGGTCCTGTAGTTTCTTCTGGAATTACAAATCCTTTTGAATTTGCCACCAATGATGCCCCAATGAAAGGAGAACCAAAACCAAGCGTTCCTATTTCTCCTTTGACGCTTAATACGCTTTCTAATAGCTTCATTTCTTCCTCACTGCATTTTAAATGAGCAAGTATCCCGTTATTTGTAGCAAATGCACAGGAACCTACTATTGAAAGCCCTGCCACTGTGCTTGTTTTTACTTTTACTCCAAAACAATCCTCTAAATCGCCTTTTATTTTGTTTAATTCTTTTGGTATTATACAACCATAGTCATTAACTAGTATAAGATTGCCAATTGCTGTTTGTTTTATATCCGCAACCAAAACGTTCAGCCCAGTTTTTTTAAATTTTTCTATTTCCTTTTCGTTTGAGTTTTTGGGCAGAACTATACCGTTTTTGTTTGCTGTAGAGAATAAACCGACCAGTTCCGAGTTTGCCACCCTGCCTTTTATTATTTTTACGTCAAGTATTTTTTTAATTTTTTCTATATCTTTTTTCATTATTGTATTCCCGACTATACAAAAGTCTTCCGTCGGTATTGTAAATAGGCCCAGATTGGGATCTCTGTTAAAGTTTAATTTTTCAATATGTCTTCTCATAACTAAACCATATTGAGATTAAGATTTATAAGTTTAATTGATATAATATTTCCAGAATAATTTATTCTTCTATAATAAAGACTTCGTCTCCTTCTCTCACGGGTTCTGCAACTTTCATGCCTATAGCTTGTCCTGCCTTCGCTTCTTCTATTTTTTCGTGTTCTATTTGCATGGATTTTACAGGTTGGTCAAAATCGGTATTTGAACCCTTTATTTTTATTTTGTCTCCTTCTTTCAGATTATCCTCAAGCTCTATTACAGCAACTCCTATTTTGTTAAAGTAATGTGTAATTTTACCTACTTTTTTACCTTCCACACAATCACCCCTTAATTATTAAAATATTAGACTTAAATATATTTTTAAAGATAATTTTTATTTTTATATTAAATTACAGAAATAAGGATAGGTATTTTTATGAATAAGTTTTCTGTTGAGAATATACAAAATAAGCTAAACAGCATAGAGAAAAAGTTCAAGAATCTTAAAAAAGTATTGTCAAGGGATAAGTGGACTGATTTAGACAGGATGTTTTTTTCTTTTGAAAGTCTTCCTATAAGAGGAAAGGAATACTGGTTTATGCTTTTTACATCAAATGATACAGAAAATAAAAAACAGTTTATGGTCACATTCGGAGACCAGAACATTAAGAATTACGTTGTGGATGACTGTAAGATTTCTGATAACTATTCAGATAAAAACAAAAGGTTTGGACCATTTTCTTACTGGTTCTTTAACAATAGTTTTTTCAGGTCAAAGACAAGACCTTCAGTAATATCTATGGAGAGTGGCAACATTTCTCTGGATTCAGTCTCTGCTAATCTCGAATTTTCCGGTTCTTATCCAAATTACAATCTTGTTTTGAAAGACGGCAAAAAATCTGTTTGTGATATAAGAACAAGCAGAGGCTCTGACCATAGAGAATATGACTTGATGGAATTCTTTAAGGGAAAAATGGGTTTCGGCCATTTGAATCTTTTGCTTGATTTTGAGGGTAAACTGGATGGTTCAAAATTCAATGGACAGTGTTATTTACAAAAGGTTGTAATAAATGCCCTTTTACCCAATGTTCCCTGGTATTGGGGGCGACTGTATTTCAGTGATAAATCTGTTTTGAGTTATTTACAGCCCCATATAAAAATATCTAAAATTAGTAAAAAGTTCGGAACAAGTGCTTATTATCATGATTCAAAAAGCGGAAAAAATTATTATTTTGATGATGTTAAAGTTAGAAAGTTTGGAAATAGGAACAAGCAATTTTTAGTGCATGGTTCTGATAAGAGAAAGGAATTTACTTTACTTACAGAGAACTATGCGCAAAAAAATTTCAAGCTGAACTTTATAGGAGAGCTTTCCTATGAACAAAATCTTGTAAAAGTTAAGAGTTTTTCGCTTGAATCTGGAGATGAATTAATTAAAAAAGAGGATGGCTTAGGTATAGCCGAGGATGCCACGGGTTACGTGATTTAATGCCCAATATAGTAAGGAAAAAAATGCTTTTTGCCGGTATTTATATTCTCTTTAAGGGTGTTATAGCCGGTCTTTTTGCAGGCATTGGTTTGATTTTGGGCGTTTCTCCTGACAAAGGAGATTTTTTTCTTTTTGTTGCAAGGAATTTTTGCGAAACGGGAGGTGATGTTGTCTCTAATCTCGGTTACAATTGCTGGAAGTTTTACAGTTTTCTCTACTTTATTGTTGTACTGATAACCTTTTTTTCTATACTTGGAATAATAAGGAAATCAAAAAATGTTATTGCCGGAATTTTTTTCTATTTGGTTGGTTTTCTGGTTGGATTTTCTGTTATATTTTTTATTTGAATTATTTTTTCCCGAGTAAGGACCTAATCAAAACCACAACAGGTATTATTTCCAGCCTTCCTATCCACATATTAAACATCATGATTATTTTTGCTAAATCCGGCATTGCGGTTTTTGTTATTCCCGAGGATAACCCAACATTTCCTTGTGCCGAGCAAATTTCAAAAACAATGTTTATTAGTTCGTGCTTTGGCATTAGTATTGAAAAAGCAACTATTCCGATAAAAAGAAATATTATCCATAGGAACGAAATTATTGCTGATTCGTTTACCTCGTTTTTGTATTCATCCCCCGATAAAAACTTGTTGCCCAGCTTGTGACTGAAAACTCTTCTCGGGCTAGATGTTGCGTGTTTGGTTTTCCAAACTATACCATTGGTCAGTAATATTATTCTGAATAGTTTTATACCACCCGCAGTAGAACCTGCGGCACCTCCTACTATCATTGCCATTGATAGCAATAGTTTTGCCGTGTCACTCCAAGAAGAAATGTTAGCAGAGTAGAAACCAGTGCAAGATATTGCGGATATGTATTGAAACATGGAATCTTTCAATGACTCGAAGAAGTTGCTGTAGTTAAGAGTTAAGAAGTTTACGATTGATAGTAAAAGGCCCCCGAATATTATCAATATGATTAGTGCCTTCACTTGGGGGTCAGAAAAAAACTTTCTAATCTTGCCCTTGAAAAGATTGTGGTGTGCGGCGAAAGCTATTGCACCAATTACCATCATAATCATTATAGCAGCTTGTGTCCAGAAGCCGTAATAGGTCATGCTTTCGTCAGTTATAGAGAATCCTCCCGTAGAAAGACCAGTCATACAATGATTTATTGATTCCCAAAGCGGCATGCCTGTTATATAGAAAAGAGATATTCCAAGCATCGTGTAAATTATAAATATCCACCATATCGATTTAACGGTAGAAAGTATTGACGGGTGCATTTTTTCCTCTCTCGCTTCCGATTTGTAAAGGGTAAAGGAACCCGTTCCGGGTCTTGCGAGTATAGCCAGTGTGAGAACTATAACACCAACACCACCCACCCACTGTATTAAGGAACGCCAGAACTGTAATGTGTAAGGAAGTTTTCCCTCGTTTGAGACCATACTGAAGCCTGTGCCAGTCCATCCTGCAAAAGATTCAAAAACAGCATCAACAGGTTCCATGCCTTCTCCTGTTCCATATTCAGACATATACAGAAACGGGATAGAACCTATAACGGATATTAGAAGCCAACCCAAAGCTGCTATTATCATTGCGTTCTTGAAGTTGGTTTCAGCCTCTGTTCTTCCAGATATATAAAGAAGCCCTCCCGAAAGAAAAAAAACGCCCGTAGTCATTAATAGGGGTGTTATTGCATCAAGCTCGTTAAAGATAAATGGTATTATAATTGTAAAAATTGATAGCACTCCTCCAACAAGAAGAAGAGAGCCAAGGTCCCTTGATATTATTTTTATGCTTTCCCTCAATAAACACACCTTTGAATAATAGTTATTTTATACTTTAAAAAAAGAATATAGAAGTCTAATTGCCCGCCAGTAACTTTGCTACTTTGTCAACTTGTTTTGAAGGTGCCAGTATAGTTATCTTGTCTCCTGGATATATTTCTACCTCGTTTGTCGGTATTATAAATTCCTTTTCCCTTTCTATTGCTACTATAAGGCATTTTTTAGGAAGTTTGATTTTTTTGATACTTTTTCCGGAGAATTTTGATTTCATTGAGAGAGGGAGTGTAAACATCTCTGCATTTTCACCAACGTGCATGAAGTCGTCAACAGTTGGATGTTTGAGTGATTTGTATAGATATTCGGCCATTAGGTCGTCTGGATTTTTTACTATATTAACTTTCTTTTCCTCAAACATAGGTTTTGCTTCTTCTTTGTTAACCACAGAAATAAGCATGGGCACATTCATGTTTTTCGCCAGAGAAACTATCATTAAATTTATTGAATCGTCTTCGGTCGTGGCTATAAGGGCATCAGCTTTTTTAATTTCAGCCTCTTTTAGTGTTTCTTCTTTTGTAGCATCAGCGTTTATTATTATAACATCCTGCTTCCTTGCCAGCTCTTCGCATTTTTCCTGTTCTTTTTCTACTACAATAACATTGTTCTTGTCTTTCAGAGCAAGTTGCACAAGCTTCTTCCCTATACCACCTGCACCTACTATTATGATATACATGAAACAGACCTATTGTTTTAGATTTTTTATTTCTTTTTGTCTTCTTTCTTTTCTGTTTTCTTGTCCTCTTTGGAAGTTTCTTTTTTTGGTTCTTCTTTTTCTTTATTCTTTTTCTCTTTCTTTTCCTCTTTTTTTGGTTCTTCTTTCTTTTCTTCAGGCTCTTTTTCAGGTTTTTCCTCTTTCTTCTCTTCAGGTTTTTCTTCCTTTTCTGGTTTCTTTTCTTCTTTAGATTCTTTTTTGTCCGGCTCTTCTTTAGGCTTCTCTTTAGTTTCTTCCTTCTTTGACTCTTCGGATTTCTTTTCTGCTAATATAGGAACCTCTTTTTCTTTCCAAATATATGCTATGAGCTTGGCGTCCTCTCTTCCTGAAGCCGAGAAAACCTTTCTTATGTCGACATGTTTTTGCTCTATTTTATTTTCCTTTGATATGTATTTTTGCAATGATGCTCTTGAAGGAGTTGGCATTCCTTCGTGTTCTATAATTCCTTTAATTTCTTCTCTTTTCATCAAAGGATTTTTCTTAGTGTCTGTAATTTTTATTTTCATTTTGATCACCTAAAATTTAGATATAGAAATTGCATATCTTCCGGGAGCTTCTATTCCAAGTGTTTCTGCTATTTCACTTTCCGGGTCTATTATAATGGCAGACCCCTTCCAGTTTCTGGTTAATTTTGAAGTCTTGCATGCGGGACACATATCACCCCTTACAAATCTCTTGCATTCCGAACATACTTTTTCTCTGACCATAATATCACCTATTTTTTATTTTCTTCTTTGTTTTGTTTCTGATCTTCTTTTTTCTTTTCGTCTTCCATCCATTTTAGAGCACCCAAACGATTCTGTCTCATTGTCAATCCTACTCTGTTGTTCTTTGTGAATGAAACTGATATGACTCTGGCTCTCACTATGTCTCCTTCTTTCAGAGTTTTTTTGTTGTCTCTACCCACTAAGGTAGAATTTTTCTTATCATAACTAACATAATCATTCATTATTTGGGATATGTGTGTCATTGCATCAACAGGACCTATCCTAACAAAAGCACCAAATTCTGTTATATCAACTACCTCTCCTATTGTTATTTCATGTTCCTCTGGTATGTATACAAGAAGTTTGAACTTGGCTGAATAGTAAACTCCACCATCTTCCGGTATAAGTTTACCTTCTCCTACTTCTTTTATTCCGTCTAGGTTCAAGACTATTCCAAGGTCTGGAGTGAAAACACCTTCAAATTTTTCCTGTACACTTTCTCCTATAGACTCTTCAAGGTCTTTGCCAAATTTCTCTGGTGGCACTCTTACAGAGTCTTCTACTTCTATTATCTTAAACATTCTTACACCCTCTAATTAGCTGAATTTTCTTTTATATAACCTTGTTGCATGTTCGATAACTTTTCTTGCTTTATTGTTATCTTTCCATCCTTTCGTGTTTACATTTTTACCTTCCAAATGTTTATATACGTTAAAAAAGTGTTCTATTTCCTCTAAAACATGCGGAGGAAGGTCTTTCTTGTCCCTTATTTTTTTGTTTCTTGGGTCATTTAGTGGGACACATATTATTTTATCATCGTAAACATTTTCATCTACCATCCTTAGCAGTGCAACAGGTCTTGCTCTCATTATTATCCCAGGATATGTCGGTTCCGTTACCAGTACCATTACATCCAGGGGGTCACCATCTTCTCCGTATGTTCTCGGTATGAAACCGTAATCACCGGGATAATGCACCGGCGAATAAAGTATTCTATCTAGCTTCATCGAGTTGTATTTTTTGTCGTACTCGTATTTGTTTCTTGAGCCCATTGGCGTTTCTACTACAACCTTTACTATTTTGGGTGATGATTTATCTTTCTTTATATCATGCCACAAGTTTACAGAATTCATAAAATCAACCTAACACTAAGTATTTTTTCGCTCTTAAATATATTGTTTTTTTGTTGGACTTCTCTAATTTTTTTCTAAGTTCTTTGTCCAAGGTTCCAACTATCACATCATCTTCTTTTTCTGATGCCTTTAAAATCGCTTTGTCCGCGTCTCTTTCCCTGGTTTTTAATATTTTTACTTTCTTTTTTTCTATAAGCTGGAGACCTAATTTGGCATGCATGCCTTTCTTGCCTTTTTCTCTCGCAAGTCCACGAAGCTCGTTTATAACAGGTTTGATAGTTACGATTTCATATTTTTCGTCTATTATTCTATCTATCTCTGAAAATATGTCTATCTTTAATTTTCCCGGTAAAATGAAAAAGTTTGTATCCAGTATTACCTTCATGATAAGAATAAGAAAAGAATTTATAAATTGTTTTTACTTGATTGTATCTTATTATCCAGTTCTTTTATGAAATCAAAAACAGTGTCATCATTTTCCTTTAGTGGCTTGTATTTTATAATAACTTCTGTTCTTGGAACATATTCCTGTTCGGACCCCATAGTTGCCTGAATTGCGCAGCTAAAACCTGAGTATTCTGGCATAAAATCTGGCTGAAAGGTGTCTATAGAAACATCCTTTCTTTCTATAATCATTGGTTTTTGTTTATACCACACTGCGAATGAATTTTCATACGGATTAAAAAGTCTGGACCATATTCCCTTTTTGTATAATACCGAATTCTCATCCACAATATCTTTTATACATCTTTCAAATTCAGACGGACTACAATTTGCACAAAAACCTGTTTCCATAATAATATTAAAACAGTTAAGAATTTAATCTTTATTTTTTATGTAAATTTCCTTTGTTCCTATATCTGTAGTTTCTTCAAGTATGTGATATCCCAAATCAATTCCCTTATTTATCATTATTTCCAATGAGTCTGTCAGTTCAAATTCGCCTCTCTCGGAAATGGGTGTTTCTTTTATCGCATCAAAAATTTCTCTAGGCAATAAGAAAACACCCGTGTTTATTAAGTTCGAAGGAGGGTTTTCAGATTTCTCAACTATTCTGGAAACTTTCTCGTTTTTTATTTCGACTACCCCAAACCTTCTCGGGTCATTAACTTTTTTTAGGCAAATTAATGGCTTTTTTCTTTCCAAAATATCTTTTATTTCATCAGTTTCTATGATAACGTCGCCATGTATCATAAAAAATAAGTCGTCTTCTATTAGTTCTTCGACACAACCCAGGGCATCCGCAGTTCCTTTTGGTTCTTCTTGATAAGCGTATTCTATTTTTACATCAAGTTTGTCTCCATTACCGAAATAGTTAATAATTTTTTCCTTTTTGTAAGAAACCAGCACAACGAAATCTTTTATTCCTGCTTCCCGGATATTTTCAATAATAACCTGGAGCATTGGTTTTTCTTGAATTGGCAACATCGCCTTTGGCAAGTTTTCCGTAAGTTCTTTCATTCTGCTACCTTTACCGCCGGCAAGAATAACTGCTTTCATGGTTCATCCACTTTTTTTACTATTCTGTTTTTTCTTATATCATTGTAAATAAAAGTATATGATTCAAAAATTTCGCCGGGGTACAAGGAAACATTTATTCCAGTTTTTACATTATCTCCCATTATTACTCCCAATTTTCTAAGTCCAGAATATTTTTTACCAATTTTGACTTCCTTTTCGTCAAGTCTAAGATTCGCAGTCTTTGTTCCGGCCCCCAGATTACAGTTTTTTCCTATTATAGAATCTCCAACATAGTTGAAGTGGGGCAGATTCGTTCCTTCCAGAACTATAGAATTTTTTACCTCGCTTGAGTTTCCAATATGATTATTACCTTCGAGATAAGTTCCTTCTCTTATATATGAAAACGGTCCAATTGTACAGTCGGGTCCTATATATGAAGGAGATTCTATTATTACAGGATGTATTATTCTAACTTCTCCATGTCTGTATTTTCTTCTTCCCAGAAACTTATCCTTTTTCTTGAAAGCACCCAAAGGGTCTTTAATATAATTATCAAAGTATGGTCTTTCTATTATCATTTTACTGTCACACTTTTTGCAAGGTTTCTTGGTTTGTCCGGGTCACAACCTCTTAATAAAGCAAGCTGGTAAGCTAGAATCTGTATTGGTATTATGTGTGTTATGGGATCACACCCGTTTGAATAGGGAACTTTTATAAAATAATCAAAAATACTGTTTTCTTCAGAGCCAACCCCTATTATGTAACCGCCCCTGCTTTTTATTTCAATAGCGTTTGACAATGTTTCTTTTTCACCTTCTTTTGATACAAATGTTATGCAGGGTGTCCCGTTTTCTATCAGTGCTATTGGTCCGTGCTTAAGGTCCCCTCCAGCAAAGCCTTCTGTGTGTATGTAAGATACTTCTTTAAGTTTCAACGCAGCTTCCAGTGCCGTGGGGTACATAAGTCCTCTCCCTATCGTGAACATATGGTTTTTTTTCTTTAATTTCTCTGCAAGCTTTTTTAATTTGTTTCTTCTGCTTTCAGCTGTAAGGTCATAAACAAGATTATAAAGATTCTTTAATTGTTTTCTTCCTTCTTCAAGTTTTCCGGCACAAGCATATGCTATTAAAAGGAGCAGAGCAAGCTGTGCGGTATATGCCTTAGTTGATAAAACGCATATTTCTGGTCCCGACTGAGTCAATAAGAATTTGTCTGAATTTCTTGTAAGAGATGAACCCATAACATTTACTATTGACAGTACACGGCTTCCTTTTTTTCTTGCCGTTTTTACTGCATCCAAAACATCTGCAGTCTCACCTGACTGTGAAACTGCTATAACTAGAGCTTTGTCGGTTAAGAAATGCTCAAAATGAGGAAACTCGGAACCTGATACCACATTAACATGCTTTTTTGCAACCTTTGAAAAAATATAACTTCCTGTAAGACAGGCATGATATGCTGTCCCACAGCCAACGAAAAAAATACCTCTTGAGTTTTTTATATAATCTACAACTTCTTTTATCTCCTCTTCCCTTTGGTTTATGGCTTTTTGTATAGTTTTTGTCTGTTCCACTATTTCTTTTATCATAAAATGCTCAAACTTTCCTTTTTTTGCCTGTTTAGAATCCCAATCAACCGTTGACAATTTCCTTTTTACCTTACCCTTTTCCAGATTGAAAAAATTCATACCTTCTTTGTCTATTACCACAAAATCATTATCGTATAGATAAACTACTTTTTTTGTATAATCAAGAAATGCCGGTATATCCGAAGCAGGAAAATACTCTCCTTTACCAACACCTATAACGAGAGGAGAACCTCTTCTCGCGGCAATAATTTTTTTTTCTTTTCTGTTCAATATTAGCAGGGCAAAATGTCCTTCCAACATTTTTAGTACTTCTCTTGATGCATCATCAAAATCAAAACCACTGTTCATTTTTTCTCCTATTAGATGCGCTATTATTTCTGAGTCTGTTTCTGACTTTGTTTCATCCTTGAGTAATTTTTTAAGGTCTTGATAGTTTTCTATTATTCCATTATGCACTATCGCCAAGTCTCTCTCTGGGTTAGTATGGGGATGCGCGTTTTCTCTTGTGACACTACCGTGAGTTGCCCACCTAGTGTGACCTATTCCGGTGCAACCCGGCAGGTCCTTTAAATTTAGTTTGTGTTGTATCTCGTCTATTTTTCCCGCATCTTTTTTTATATGAAGCTTGTTTTTTTCAACAGTGCAGATGCCCGCAGAGTCGTATCCCCTATATTCAAGTTTTCTTAAGCCAGAGAATATTATGGATGCTGCATTTTTTTCTCCTAAATAGCCGATAATTCCGCACATTATATCCACCGTTTTTGATAATAAGATTTTAGGTATTTAAAATGTTGATTAAAAAGGCACTTAAACCATTAAAAATATTTTACTAGTGGTGTAATTTTGTTTAATATAGTTTAAAATAAATTAAGACCCGTTATTGAACGGTTTTTAAATTTAATTATAATTTGAAACTACCGGAAAGTTGCAGTAAAAAATATATTATAATAAAATAAGTTAGAGGGAAAAATCTCATCGGCAAGCATGCCTCGATTTGGGTGTGGTGTTTGGGTAAATAATGTTACTACCGTTAAGTATTTAAACTTTTCTTTATTTCTGAATCAGTCTTTAAGATAATAGTAAGAGAGAAAAACACCCAAAATTATCAAAATACTGTTTACCATAAACAGATTTTTAATGCCGAAGTAAGATACGAAAACACCACTTATTAAAAAACTTACAAATGAACCTATTTTGGCTATAGATGCATACGAAGCAGCTATTTCACCTTCTCTTTTATTTTCCTCCCCTATTTTTGACATAAGGCTCCACGCAGAGACATTCCAGATTGACCTTCCTATTCCTTGTATGAATAGAAATAGAGCTAATGTAATGAATGAATTTGTGATGTATAATAGGCCGATACCCAGACTCATTATCATGCAACCCAAAATTACGAGTTTCCATGCTCCTTTCCTGTCAGATTGTTTGCCAAACCAGAATTGAAAAATATGCATAAACTCTAGTATGAAAAATGAAATTCCAACCAAACTCAGCCCAAGACCCATTTCATATACTATGAAAAGAGGCAAAAAAAGGCTTATACCAGGATGTGCTCCGTGAACTACTATTCCTAATATGGCCATTCCTCTTAGTTTTTTGTAATGCAGGAAGTCTCTTATCTCTTCCAATGGATTTAATGGTTTTTTTGCCAGTTTTGGCAATCTTTCTCTCTTGAAAAGAAAAACAAACATAAAAATTAGTATGAAGATTGATATGAAGAAAGGCGCTTCTATAAAATAATAGTCTGCCAATATGGCTCCTATAACCGGTGCTATTATTTTTCCTGAAAATTTTATCGTTTCCGTCCAACCAGTATATTCTCCTCTTTTTTTTGAGCCTATACTGTCCTCCACCTTTGCCAAGGAAATCAAAACGACAGTCGAATAACCTACGGCATCTAAGACTCTTGCAATACCAAACAAGAATACAGATTTACCGAATATGTACAGGGTTATTGCAATTATCTCTAAAACTATCCCTATGATTATCACATGCCTTCTGCTTGTCAGGTCCGATAATTTTCCCATTAAAGGAGAGAATATTATCATTGATAGGGGCAGGAAAGAAAAAAGAACACTCATTTCAATTTCACTGAATCCTATGCTTTTCATGTATGGTGAAAGTATTGGATTGAAAAGAAATGTCGCAAAAAGAAAAACGGCTGATATTTCTGTGAATTTTTTGTAATCTTTTATTTTCATGTATAGATTTTGCCTATTACGGTATTTAATTTTTATTTTAATTGATTTTTAAAATATGCATTTTTTATTTTTTTATTTAGATTAATATTTAAAAACTATTTATAATGGATATTCTACTATTATAAAAACACTTATATATGTATTATCAAAATATAATCTAGGAGTTAATTATGTCAAAGAAAATACTGGTCGATGAAAAGAAAGGTAAACACTACTCAAAAAGTATAGAAATATTCGAAAGCCCCAAAAAGCTTTCTACCGTTTCAAGTAAGATGGCCTGGAATATCATAAGAAGACTAAATGAAAAACCGATGTATCCGAATGAACTGGCCAAAAAACTCAAAATACATGAACAGAAGATTTACTATCATATCAATAAGATGCTAAATGCGGGTCTTATAGAGGTTGTAAGAGAGGAAAGCAGACACGGAGCGGTCTGTAAGTTTTTTGCACCTTCTGCAAGCGCCTTCGGTTTTGAGTTAAGCGGGGGTGAGACTGAAATAAATCTTAACCAAGTTGATTCCGATACAAGGTTAAAGGATTTCTTTTACGGTTTCGTTGAAGATGGTTTTTTCGACGGTTCCATAGTAGTCGGTTCTCCAACCGAACATGGCCCATTTCTTACTACTTCAAGAGACGGACACTACTCTGCTCAACTTGCTTTTTTCTTGGGTAAATTATGTTCTACCGGCAACCGTTTCATAGTTAAGTTAGATACGGAGTTCAAAGCCGAAGAGTCTCATAAAAGAAATCTTGTTGTAATTGGTGGTCCGCTTGCCAATATGGTTTGTTCAGACTTGAATGAAAATATGAAAATAAGATTTAATTGGGAAAAATCATGGGTCATAAAGTCTAAAAAAGGCACTTACAGCGGGGACACAGATGGACTTATAGCAAGGATAACAAATCCATGGGACAAGAACAAAAAAATAATACTTTTGTCAGGTCTTAAATTTGAGGGCACCAAGGCTTGCATACTTGCTCTTACACAACAGTACAAGAAAGTTCTCAAGGGGTTCAACAAGAACAAAGATTTTTACACGGTTATAAGAGGACTGGACCGTGATGGCGACGGTAAAGTAGATGATGTTAAAGTTTTAGAGTAGTTATTTTATTATTCCGTATCCTATAAGTCTCCATCTACCACCAACTTGCCTGAAGAGTGCTATTTTATCATCCTTTTCAGCGCAAATCGGAGCCTTTAAGTTTAAGTCAATTTCCTTTTTTCTTCCCGAAGTAACCAGGCCTACGGTTCTTCCTGTTCCTGAAGTTATCATTAACGGCTCGTTTGTATTTATGTTTTTTACTTCCATTTTCTCTTCAGTACCTACTACATTTTTTAGTAGATTAACTTCAAGGGTCAATTTTTCCCAGTTCGGGGGCAGCTTTCCTTCTTTACCGGCAATATTTCCTGTCAGAAAGTCGCTTTTTGTAAGTGAAGGGTCTAGCTTTGTGCCTACAGCTATAAGCCCTCCGGGGCCGACTTCTTTTAGCTTTTTTCCAAATTTTTGTAGTGTAGTTATTTCTGTTTTAAGAGGCATGTAACTGTCTTTTATCTTTACTCCTGGTTTTATTTCTATTTTATCTCCTATTGAAAGTTTTCCCTTGGTAAGAGATCCGCCCATTATACCTCCAATAATTTTTTCTATCTCGCTACCGGGTTTATTGACATCAAAACTTCTTGCTATGAACATCTTTGGGTCGGCCTTTAGGTCTCTTTCCGGTGTCGGTATGTTTTCTTCTATCGACTTGAGCAAAGCGTCTATGTTTATTTTTTGCAGTGCCGATATTGGAATTATTGGAGAATTTTCAGCTACGGTCCCTTTTACGAATTTTTTAATCTGTTTGTAGTTCTGAATTACCTCATCCTTGCTTACCCTGTCTATCTTATTCTGTACTATTATTATATTTTTTATTCCTACTATGTCCAGTGTAGTCAGGTGTTCGGCTGTTTGTGGTTGAGGGCATTTTTCATCTGCTGATATTATGAGCAAAGCACCGTCTATAAGAGAAGCTCCGGATAATACTGTTGCCATTAGTGCGTTATGTCCAGGCGCGTCGACAAAAGAAATTGTCCTGAGAGGCTTTGTATCCCCAAAACATGTGGGGCATTTTTTAGTTGTAGAATAACAGTTAGGTTCTTCGCATTTCGGGCATTTGTAAATAGTAGTTTCTGCATAACCGAGCCTTATTGTTATGCCTCTTTTCATTTCCTCGCTGTGTGCATCAGCCCACTTTCCCGTGAGTGCTTCGGTTATTGTTGTTTTTCCATGGTCTACGTGACCGAACAAACCTATATTTACTCCGCCGTCTTTTTTCATAAAAACACTTTAAAGATTAATGTATTAAGGCTTTTATAAGTTTGCATAAAGAAGCCGTTAAGCTAGAATTAGCTACTTTTTCTCATCCTTTTCTTCCTTGGGTTCTTCTTTCTTTTCTGTTTTCTTGTCCTCTTTGGAAGTTTCCTTTTTTGGTTCTTCTTTTTCTTTATCCTTTTTCTCTTTCTTTTCCTCTTTTTTTGGTTCTTCTTTCTTTTCCTCAGGCTCTTTTTCAGGTTTTTCCTCTTTCTTCTCTTCAGGTTTTTCTTCCTTCTCTGGTTTCTTTTCTTCTTCTTTAGATTCTTTTTTGTCCGGCTCTTCTTTAGGCTTCTCCTCTTTCTCCAAGCCAAGAAGTTCTTCAACACTCTTTTTGCCTTTTTCTACTATTTTTATGTTTATTTGGGATATATCTTCTCCTATTCTGTTGCCTCTTACGGTCTTTCTTATTCTAATTCCCTTTTTCCTTCCTTTACAGCCTACTCCGCCAACAAGAAGTGCTCTTTTTCTACCTGTTCCGGGCAAATCTTTTCTCATAGGAAAACCTTCCTTATCACTACCTCCTGATATCTGCAATGTATAGTCTGTAAGTCCTATAATTGAACCGTCAAATTTTTCTCCCATCTTCATTCCCGTAAGCGATGGTGCGTCTTTCTCAATCTGAGTAGATTTCCCCTCTTTTAACGGTATAATAAATTTAAACATTTTAACACCTTCAATACTTCATACATTAATTTAGTTATATATTTAAAGATTTTTGGGATATTTGTTTTAATTAGAATTTCTAAAATTGCATGATTCATCAAGCATTCTAGCTTCATACCCGCCGTTTTTAACTGTATAACAGACTATGCAAAAGTCCTTTTTTTCTATCATTTCGTTTCTTATTTTTGAAAATTGTTCCTCGGGCAGCTCGTAAGTTTTGAATCCGAATCCCAAATCTTCATAGAATTTTTCTATATCTTTTCTAATCAAATCTTTACCACTCTTATCCCTTAAAAAGCGAAATTCAGCAAAGGGCGTCTCGTCCAGATAATCAACATATACCGCGCTGTCTAGCATAGAGTCTCTTGCATAAAGATGTCTTTTATCCGGTCCGTCCCAGACAGCCATTTTCGCGTCCTTTTGAACGTATTTTTTTAAAAACAATTCATCATAAAATGCGCTCACACTGTCTATTTCTTTAGCTTTCTTCTTTGTAGCAAAAAGAGAATTAAATTTGTCTTTGTACAAGTTCCTATATTCATTTTTTTCCATATCTTCAGGTCCAAAACCGACAATTATGGAATTTTTTTGCATGTAGACAATTAAGTCAAAAGATATTTAAGCTTTTTCTAAAGAGAAAGGATTGTCTCCCCTTTCAATATCTTCGAACTCTAAATCAGTTTGACATGCAAATTCAGACAAATATCTGTACAAATATCCGTCACATTCCCTGTGAAAATTAATTTCCGAGCTTATTATATCGGCTACTTCTTTTCTGCAGTTAGAGCCTTCTTTGCCAACGTGAAGCTCTCTTCCGTTTTCCCATGTCCAAGGATGGTACATGGGGTTGGTTTTGTTTCTAGGATTTTTTCTTATAAAACCCAGTGCCGCACCATCTACATAACCTTCTTTTGTTTCATAACCGTATACGGAACCTATTCCAACTTCACACAAATTTCCTGATTCGGCCATCATTTCAATAGACTTTTTTGCAGATTCTTCGAGGTGTCTGTATCCTTCCGGGTCTCTGCCTGAGTCAAAACGATAAACCTTTAAAGGTACCTCGATTAACCATCTTTTGGTTTCCGGCACTTCCAATATTTTTCTTGCAACAATTTTTGGCTCTCCTTTTACCATATTATCATTTATTGTTTGCATATTATAGTATATATATTTCACTACTTTTAGGTAACAGTTAACTTTATATACCAGTTTTACTAATACTGTTACTGTGGGGTGGTAAATAATGGAAAAAGAATACTCTGTTGTTTCGGACAAGTTTGGCGACAGGCTCAACGAAATTAATAAACATATTGGTACATTCGGTGAGGTAGTTGGAGAATGGAATAAGATATACAACCTCGAAAACAAATTCGGACAAAATTTATACGATAATGGCCAATTCAAGAGTGCTGTTGTATACGATAAAGAAAATCAAACAGAATATAATTACCATAAACTTTAGGTCCTTTAATTTTTTGGACCAGGTTTGTTTTTATCAATAGTTTTAAATACCTTTCTTTACATACTTTTGATTCTGTAAATTTAGGTGATGATAATGGATACGGATTATTTCGTTAAGTATGAAATTGTTGACTACGAAACTCTAATGAAGAGAAGGAAAGGTGAAATTGAAAAGATTAGGGGATTTGTAGAAAAGGACAGGAAGCCTCTTCTTAAGTTCTGTTGGTCTCTTGAGGACGGCCTTGAAAAGACTGAAAAAGAATTTTACGAAACCTCAAACAAGAACAACGGATACGTAAGCTCTGACAAAATTAAGCTTAGTAAGAACGAGTTTATTAAGTTGGACAAGTATCATTTTAATGAATTACATAACTAGATTAAATCATGTCTTTTACTTCTTCAAGTACATCCAATTCAGTTTTAGATAGCAAATTTTTCATTTCTTCAAGTTTTTTCATATTTTCCCTGCTCATTGCATTGTAGAGTTCGTCGCCTTCTTTTATCTGCCTGCCTACCGTGGGACCTTCTATAGAAACAGCCAGCTTATCCCCGTATTTTGCCTCTGAGACATTACATCCTTCTTTCTGTATTTGTTTTATACTTCCAACTATTTTCCCCTCTTTGACAAGAGAATAACCCGGTTTTATAACACCACCAACCACATCAACTCCTACAATTGCAGGATTCGAAGCTCTGAATATATATCCCGGAAGTATTTTTATCTTGCCGGGTCTGGTTACGCTTGAAAGTTTCTTTCTCTCTTTCTCGTTTTTCTTTTCCTCTTTCCAGTCTTCATAATTTTCTATTAGTTTGTATATTATAGGGCTTTCAAAAATCTTAACATTTTCACAATCCTTTGCTTCGGGCAGTACACTTACATTGAAAGCAAAAATTACTCTGTTTATCGTGTCCCTAAGAGAATTCATCTCCATAGTATCGCACTTATTTACGCAACCTATCTTTGCTTTTCTTATGGGTATTTCCTTATCCTTCAACACCTTTATCAAGCCTTCTAAAGAACCCAGCGTGTCAGCCTTTATCATTACGCCTTCTTTTTCTGTTTCTATTTCTACTGATTCTACCTCCTTTCTGAGTTCTTCTTTCATTATTTCCAGATGTTCTTTTTTGCAAGTCCTTATGGGAGAGCCGGGTATTACACAGTCTATGTTTGGAGCTGCTATTTTTATCCCAGAAGCTGCAGTGACACTGTCTATGTAGTTGAACTTCTTTTCTACTCTCAGTTCTCCCATCTCTCTCGGTTTTAGTAGCGCCTTTACGGTTGTTACTATGGGCTCTTCCGCTCCTATTACAAGGAAATCTCCTTTCTCTATTTTACCGTCGTATAGTATAATATCCAAGGTTTTTCCCAGTCCCTTTACTTCTTTTATTTCTAGAACGTTACCATAACCGTTATTTTCTTTTACCTCTATCTTATTTTTTAAAAAGTGCTGGGATAATCCTATCAGAGTCATCAAAAGTTCTCCTATGCCTTCTCCTGTTATACCTGATACGGGAACTATTGCTACGGTGTTTTTAAAGTCCGATACCCTGTCAAATCTCTCGGAGTTTATGCTTTTTTCACTTAAAGAACCCAATATATTATAAACTTTATTGTCGAGTTCTCTCTTTACGGAATCACTTTGTTTGTTGTAAGATTCTGTAAAAGACTTTGTATTGTTGTTTTTCCACCCCATAATAGTATCGATTTTATTGGCTGCTATTACGAATGGTGTTTTAAATTCTTTTAGAAACATTAAGCTTTCTTCTGTCTGAGGCTTGAAACCGTCATTAACGTCAACTACGAGAACTGCCAGGTCTGCTATGCTACCGCCTCTTTTTCTGAGTGTTGTAAATGCTTCGTGTCCCGGAGTGTCTATAAAGAGAAGGCCCGGTATTTTTATTTTGCTCTTGTCAACGAGACAGCCGCATATTTTTTTTATTATATCAAGCGGTATTTCAGTTGCTCCTATGTGCTGGGTTATGCCTCCCGCCTCGCCGGATGCTACTGTACTCTTTCTTATATTGTCTAATATTGTTGTTTTTCCATGGTCTACATGTCCCAGTACAGATATTATAGGCTGTCTTATGTTATCGCTCATTTAAACACCCAGAGAAAATTAGTGTCGGTATTATTTAAGGTTTAGTCAATAGGAGTTCTTAAATATGCCTATTGTGTGCTGTGGGTTAATCCAAGCGTCTTTATACTCTACTCCTGTTTCACCATATAAAACAGGTTCTATTCCTGATATTTTTTTTATATTTTTTTCTACTTTTTCATATCTTTCAACGTCTTCTTCTCTTATCAAGGTAATTAGTGCTCCTTCTTTTGGCTCAAGGTATTCCAATGACTTTAGATAAACCTTTGTCCAGTTATCAATATTTACAAGGTCAGGGTTTCTTATTGAAACTAAATCATAACTGAAATTTTTAATTTTCATTTTGTTCAAAGAATCCAGCCAAAGATTGCAGTATGATGCATCACCCTCTATTCTTCCTGTTTTTAGGTAGTCAAAAGCCTTTTCCTTATTGAAAATAGTTCTGTTTTCAAGGCTGCAACCTGCCACTTTTGTTTTTTCTTTTTTTATGCCGTATTCCCTTTCAAAGAAATTCTTAATTACTGATGCCTCCCAGTCAAACAAGGCACCAACAACCATGCCGTTTGGTTCTTCTCTGGGTTCAATATTTGGTTTTAAAAATTCCCTATAAACTTCAAGGTCCACTATTTCCGGATAGCATATTAGGTCTGCCTCGCTAAAGTTTTGCAAAACATCTTTTACTGTCATCAAACAGAAATAATATTTTAAATATTTAAATTGATTGTTGCTTTACTTTCCTGTTATTTTTCTTGCACTTTTTACCATACTTTCTTTGTCAAAGCCATATTTTTTCCAAAGGTCTTTTATGTCTCCGGACTCCCCAAACTCATCCACTCCCCAGAAATACATTTCATTTTTATTTTTTGATGGAATTGAACCCCTTATTATATTTTCGGCCAGAACAGAAGTTGCATCATGATAACTCATTACTGGAACATCGGGAGGTATTTCTTCAGTCCACTTTTTGTTTTTCTTTGCAAGCTTGTAGTTGTTTATTCCAAGAACTTTTGATTTTATCCCAATTTTTTCCAGTTCTTTTGAGGCATCAAAACAATGGGTCGCAAGGTAACCTATTCCGGCAAAAACCAGATCAGGTTTTTCTTCTTCTTTGAGTTTATAAACTCCCTCATAATTATTTACTGAATATTTTTCTCCCGTTTCTTTTGACCTGTGTCTTGGTGTCCTTATGTAAGCCATACCATTTCTATCCATTTCTATATCCCAAATCTGGGATATATCGCTTGGCTTAATCGGTTCCCATGTGTTAACATTCGGAAGGTCATACATCAGCAAAGGGGTTACTCTTGATTGGTGTGAGAAACCGTCCTTACCCACATTAACTCCCCCGTGTGTAGTGTATATCTTTACATTGTCTTTTGATTTCGACATCATTCTTATCTGGTCATAACCTTTTGGTATGAATACATCAAAAGTCGAAGGAATTACGGTATATTCTTCTGATAGTCCCGAGGCAAAACTGAACATATGAGATTCCCTTATGCCGATTTCCGAATGCCTTCCTGTATTGCAGCATTTTGTTAATTTTACAGAATCCTTTAAGTCACATACCATAGTGCATATGTCTTTATTTTTCTTTGCCATCTCGTAGATGTAGTCACCGGAAACAGTTCTCATTGAATATAGCTTTCCTTTTTCGTAACTTTCCTTTTTCGGAATATTATACTTACTGAATTTTTTGTATGGTATCTTTTTTGGAAGCTTGTTTTTTGCTTTTTCTATAAATTCATTCCATTCATTCTCATCAACCAAATTGCCCCATTTTTCTATTTCTTCTCCAATCTCTTTTTTTGCAATCTCTGCTTTTTCACCCTTTGGCGGTCTGCCATGCCAGTAAGGATTATTTTCCATGAAACTTACTCCTTTTCCCTTTATTGTGTCTGCGACTATTGCTGTCGGATGCGGAGTGTTCCTTGAGTATTCGAGTGCATTATAAATTTGATTGATGTCATGCCCGTCTATTTTTATGGTCTCCCAGCCAAAAGAGCTTATTTTTTCTACCAAATCTCCAGCAGAAACTTCGTTTATATGCCCGTCTATCTGGTACTGGTTTCTGTCTATTATAGGAGTTGTGTCTTTCAGTTCGAGTACCGCACCGTGGTCAAGTGCTTCCCAGACCTGCCCTTCGTTGGTCTCTCCATCTCCTATTAAAACAAATGTATGGTAGTCTCTTTTTTCAAGGCATTTCCCCAAGTTCATGCCCAATCCAGCGGATAATCCCATTCCAAGCGACCCCGTGTTGGCATCTATTCCGGGAGTTGACTTTTCCGGATGTCCCTGCAGGGGGCTTCCGTAGTTTCTCAATGTCTTTAACTTTTCTTTTTCAAAGTAACCCGTGGTTGCAAGAGCCGCATATTGAGCCGGAACACCATGACCTTTTGAGAATATTAACCTGTCTCTGTCCGGTCTTTTTGGATTGCTTGGGTCGTATTTCATTTCCTTACCGTAGAGAACAGATGTTATGTCCGCAGCCGAGAGACTGCCCCCGGGATGACCGGATTGAGCTTCTATTATCTCGTCTATAATATAGTGTCTGATTTTTGAAGAAAAGTAGTTGAGACAGTTGTAATCGCTCTTTGAAAGCTTCAAAATTATCCCTATTACTTATTGAACAGAAAGTTTTAAATCCTTAAGCTCTGTACATGAAGTGTTTCCAAAAATATTTGTACCAAGATAAAAGGTAACCTATAACCAAACCTACAAAGAAAGTTATCGCACAGGTTTCTATCAGGAGATTGTTATCCCCTACAAAATTTATTAAGGCTGATATGTTGTTCTCTATGTATATTCTTACCTCATAAAAGGGATTCATTTTTTATTACCTCTCTCCTGCACTTCTTCAGAAACCTGCTTGACTTCTCCCCAGTGTCTTATAACATAATTATATAATCCCAATACGTAACCGAAGAAAATTCCGATTATTAGAAATATGAACCCCCAGAGAAAGACAATATTATTTTCTATAACAAAGGCTGATATGTCCAGTAAGTTCATAAAAATATTATGTAGTGTCTTTTTAAAAAACTTTTAAAACTAATATTTATCTCTTTTTGAACAATTAGTTAACATGGTAGAAGAAATGATGTCTTTAGATAAGTTCTTGAGGGAAATGACTTCTATAATAAACAAAAGGCTCGAAGAGCAGGAAAAGAATATTTTTACTTTACAGAAAAGAGTTAACATAATGGAAAAGGTTATGAGAGAGACAAGAGGAGGTAAGGTAAAGAGCAGTATACTTGAAGAATTAAAGAAATAAAACGGTGATATCGTGGATAAATTTTTAATAGAGCTTATAGTAGCAATAAGGGAAATAAAGGAAATACTTAGTCTTCATACAGA
This sequence comes from uncultured archaeon, assembly GCA_964584335.1. Classification (GTDB taxonomy): domain Archaea; phylum Aenigmatarchaeota; class Aenigmatarchaeia; order PWEA01; family JAGHBM01; genus JAGLWW01. The sequence goes on along the minus strand of CAZOZN010000001.1, from coordinate 321,018 downwards.
GGAAATAAACAAGCTAAGGGATGAAAGAGAGGTTAAAGAGGAGGCTAAAGGCGAAAACGTGGATGAGAGACTTGTGAAACTTGCTCTACAGGGGTCTAGGAACCTTTATATGCAATCAATTGAAGGCAAAGTTGAAAAAAGAATGAAAGAGCTGGAATCCGCGGTCAGAGAACTTTCTGATAAAGTAGGTAGAGACCAAAGAAATGTTGAAGTTTCAGAAGAACATCTTGAAAGACTAAAAAAATCAATTGCAGAATAATTAATTTTCTTCAATAACTTTTGCTATCTTTTCTACAGTTATTTCCGGAGGAGAATCTGCATCATTACATTCTATATTTTCTAATATCCCTTTTTCTGTGTAAAACTCTATAAGCGGTGCTGTTTGTTCTTTGTATACAACAAGCCTTTTGTTTATAACTTCAGGCTTGTCATCATCTCTTTGGTAAAGCTCACCGCCGCATTTGTCACAAATTCCTTCAACTTCAGGCATAACAGCCGCTGAAGCTACACTGTATATTGCTCCACACTTTTTACAAACTCTTCTTGTAGAAAGCCTGTGTATAATTATTTCCTTTGGGACAACCAAGTTTATAACTAGCTCTATTTCTGTTATTTTTTCCAGTTCTTTTGCCTGTTCCAAAGACCTTGGAAAACCATCAAGAATAAAACCTTCTTCGCAGTCGTCTTTCGAAATTCTTTCTTTTAGAAGCTTTATTACTATTTCATTCGGAACCAGTTTTCCCTCGTCCATGTATTTTTTTGCTTCTTTACCCAGTTCCGTATCTTTTTTCACGGATTGTCTTAGAAGGTCACCGGTTGATATCTGAGGCCATCCAAATTTCTTTTCAAGCCTTGAAGCGTAAGTTCCTTTTCCTGAACCGGGAGGCCCCAACAATACAATTTTTGATTTCATTCTTTGCCCCTCAATTTCCTGCTTGTCCTTGTCCACTGCTTTTTCCTTGGGTCTCTTTTCATCATAAAACTTTTTTCGCATTTTGTAGAACAGAAAGATAAAACTTTGCCGTCTTTCTTAACGAAAAGCCTCGTCTTCTCTTCAGGTATATTGTTTCCGCAGTATGTACATTTCATTTAATCACCCGAAGCTTCCGGAGCTTTCCATTTCTGTCTCTCTTAACATTAACACGTCTCCTTTTCTAACCGGCCCCATAACGTTTCTTTGTAGTATTTTCCCCTTGTCTCTTCCGTCAAGAACCTTACATCTGACTGCAGTAACTCCCTTAACACCGCCTCTTCTTATAACTTTTACTATTTCAGCGGAAACTGCATCTTCAAATTCACTCTTATGACTAACTTTGGCTTTCTTTCTTGCCATCTAATTCACCTATCATTTAGCTTCAGAAGTATTTTCTTTCTTTTTTTCTTCCTTGGTTTCTTCTTTCTTCGCTGGTTTCTTTTCTTCTTTCTTCTTTTCAGTCTTTTTTTCTTTTTCCTCTTTTTTAGGCTCTTTCTTTTCTTCTTTTTTTGGCTTCTCTTTCTTGGCTTCTTTTTTCTCTTTTGTTTCTTCTTTCTTTCCTTTGCCTGTTATTTCTTCTATTATCTTTTTTGCTTCTCCAGATTTTGCTATGGCTATAGCAGCACATCTTACATCAATACCAGCAGCCCTACCAAGGTCATCTTTGCTTTTAGTATAAACACAAGGTATATTTTTCTCTTCACAAAGCGGAGGCAAATGCATTACAATTTCCGGCGGATCAACATCTTTTGCTATTACAACCAGCTCTGCTGCTCCTCTCTCTACCGCTTTGGTAGCTTCATTAGTACCTTTTCTAATATAACCTGTCGCTCTTGCTGCTTCTACAGCTTCCAAAATCTTATTATTGAGCTCATCGGATATTTCCATTCTTCTTCACCCCTATTTTTTAAGTCTTTTTAATTAGACTAAGTGTATTTAAATATGTCACCTATTTAAAATTTTGCCTTTCTTTTTAAATAAAGCCTTGAATTTGGTGATTTTTTGACTTATTTATAGTTTAGTTTTTTAATTATCTTTCATTGGGTGTGTTTTTTGAAGAAATGGGGATTTGAAAATTCCAGCCAAATACTGGACTGCGTAAACGAAAATGATGTAAAATTCGTTAATATGTATTTTACCGATATTATTGGCGATTTCAAATTTTTTAGCAGGCCTGCTTCTGTATTGGATGATGTTTTTTCTAACGGAAGTGGTATAGACGGCTCTTCTATAGAAGGCTTGAACAGGGAAAAAATTGAGGAGAGCGACCTTATAGCCAAACCAGACCCCAAAACATTCAGAGTATCCCCGAGAAAGTACTCATACAAGGGCAAGGATTACAGCGTCGGGATGGCCATATGCAATATTTACAATGTTGACGGAACGCCAAACGAGGGAGATTCCAGGTATATACTACAGAAAACTTTAAGAAATCTTAAGGATGTTTGTGCAGACAGCTTTAAAGTGGGACCGGAGCCTGAATTCTTCTTATTTCCTGATAACAAGACAAACAAACCTCTGGACAGAGACGGGTACTTTGGTGCAATGGACGACCCCAATGAGGTGTTAAGAAAGAACGTTATGCTTTCTCTTGATGAAATGGGAATTGAGTGTGAATATGACCATCACGAAGTTGCTAAAAGCCAGCATGAGATAGATTTGAAGTATGGTAATGCCATAGAAACCGCTGACAATATAATGATTTTAAAGGACACAGTAAAGAAAACAGCAAACTACATGGGAATACATGCTTCTTTTATGCCTAAGCCATTGGATACAGAAAATGGAAACGGTATGCATCTTAACCAGTCTTTGTGGAAAGGCAAAGAAAATCTTTTTTACGATGAAGGCAGTGATTTTATTCTTTCTGAAACCGCAAAAAAATATTTGTCCGGATTAATACATAACGTACACCAGATAACGTCCGTTACAAACCAATATGTCAATTCTTACAAAAGGCTTCAGCCGGGTTTTGAGGCTCCGACAGAAAATGTTTGGGCATTCAGGAACAGGTCTACTCTTTTTAGAGTACCCAACGGAAAGGGAAACTCGACCAGAATCGAGCAGAGAAATCCCGACCCCGCATGCAACATATACCTTGCTCTTGCCGTCTCTCTTGCTGCTGGTGTTGATGGGATAAAAAATGATTATGAACTCCCTGCTCCAGTAAACGAGGATGTTTACAAGATGTCTGATAAAAAGAAAAAGAGACTGGGTATAGAAAGCCTGCCAAGTAGCCTGGATGAGTCACTAAAGTTTACGGAAGAGGGAAGTCTTGTGAAAGAAACTCTGGGCAATCACGCTTACAAAAGTTTTATACAAAACAGAAAGAAAGAGCTCAACAATTACAAAGATTATCTGAGAAAAGTGAGCCCCTACGAATTAAAACACAATCTTCCCAGACTTTAATCTGTATAATAACTCATTATCTTTTTTGCAGCTTTTACCTTTCTTTTGTCTTTTTCTCCTGCTTTTTCAGCGTACTTTACACCTTTTTTAAAACAGTCACCCACTTCTTTCTTTGGAATGTCACTATACATCCCCCTGAAAGCATCTCTAAGGTAAAAATCGGACATTTCTTTGTAAGCGTCCTTTCTCATATCTTCTAAGTCTGTTTCTTTTTTACCATCATATTTGAATCCGAATATAAGTATACCGTCTTTCTCTGCTTCTTCAAAAAGGTCCACCAAAGAGGAATAAAAACTTAATTTTTCTCCGTTTCTGTCTTTATCTATTATTGACAAAATCTTTTCTTCGTATTTCCCAATCATGGCTATTCTTTAAATTTTAATTATTTAAGTATGAATTTTTTATTTAAGTGCGACAAAAAATTATCATGAAGAAAGTCTTGCTCATAATTCTAGATGGCTGGGGAATAAGAAGAGAAAGAAAAGGAAATGCCGTTAAACTTGCAAAGACGCCGAATTTTGATTATTTTTGGAAAAACTTCCCCCACACCACCCTCAAGGCATCGGGGGAAGCAGTGGGCCTTCCAAAGAATACTCTCGGAGGAAGTGAGGTCGGTCATCTGCATATCGGAGCGGGCAGAATAGTAAAACAAAAACTAACTCAGATAAACGAAAGTATTGAAAATGGTGTTTTTGAGGGCAAAATGAAAAAATATTTTTCTAAGTGCGCCAAAGGAAAAACTCTTCATGTCATGGGACTTCTATCAGATGCCGGTGTTCACTCGGATATAAAACATCTTTTTTTCTTTCTGAAGAAGGCAGAAAAAATGGGAATCAAGGATGTTAAAATACACTGTTTTCTGGATGGAAGAGACACGCCCCCGAAAAGCGCTTCCAAATATTTGAATTTGCTGAAGAAGAGGATTAATGGAACTGTCGGCAGCATAGCTACCGTTTCCGGTAGATATTATTCCATGGACCGTGACCTGCGCTGGCACAGAACTGGAAGGGCTTACGATGCAATAGTAAAGGCCAAGGGAAAGAAATACGAAGACCCGATAAAGGCACTTAAGGGTTCCTATAAGGAGGGCAAAAATGATGAATTTGTAAAGCCTGTTGTCATGAAAGGTTATGAGGGACTTAAAAAAGATGACTTTGTTTTTTCGTTTAATTTCAGGCCTGACAGGATGAGGCAGATTATAAAGATGTTATTGAAAAAAACAAAAAACATTGTTACAATGACACAGTATTCAAAATCATTAAGAACAAAGGTGCTTTTCGAGCCAGATTTTGTAAAAAATTCTCTTGGAGAAACGGTTAGCAAAAAAGGATTGAGACAGTTAAGGATATCGGAGAGTGAAAAGGGTCCTCATGTGACTTATTTCTTTAGCGGTCAAAGAGAAAAACCCTTTAGAAAAGAGAGAAGGATTATAATACCTTCCCCCAAGGTACCCACATACGATTTCAAGCCAGAAATGAGTGCATACGGTGTTACGGAAGCCCTGCTTAAAGAAATAAAAAAGGATTACGGGTTTATACTCCTGAATTTTGCAAACGGCGACATGGTCGGCCACACAGGCGTAATAAAAGCAGCAAAAAAAGCTGCTGAGGTAGTTGACTTTTGTCTTGGTAGAATAGTTGAGGTCGCGAAAGAATATACTGTCATTATAACGGCAGACCATGGCAATTTTGAAGACATGAGGAAGGGCACTGATTTCAATACTGCGCACACTCTAAACAAAGTGCCCTTTGTAATAGTTGACGGGGAACTGAAAGGAAAGAAACTGAAAGAAAAATGCGGCCTGTCAAACATAGCACCAACTGTGCTGAAATTGATGAAAATAAAGAAACCGAAGATAATGACAAACTCCTTATTCTAACTGCTCAAGAATTTTCCTTACCTTGTCTTTTCCTATGGTTATTATAAAAGGCCCTGCTTTCGGACCTGCTTTCTTTCCTATAAGAACTTTATAGATTGCCTTGAAGAATCCTCCAACGTCTCCCATCTCTTTTCCTATTTCATAAATTCTTTTTTGTAAATCCTCTGCATTCAAATCTTTATCAAGCTCTTTTTTTAATTTGATTAGTCCTTCCTTTTGTTCTTCTTTTATTTCTAGGCTTTCCGGTAAATCTTTGTTGACTTTTATCAGGTAATTGTTTGGTGCGTAATCCTTTACCCATTTTTTGGATTTTTTCATAAGCACTTCTATTCTTTTTTTATCATATTCAGAAAGCTCTTTTTCTATATGGCCCATATCTTTTAAAACATTCTCTATCTCATTGATATTATCATAAAGCTGTGCTATTAATGAAATTAATGAAAAAGGTATTTGAACCGGAATTTCTTTTGTTTTTTCTTCAACAGAAAGTTCGTATACTCTCTTCCAGTGTTCTTTGTCTCTTTCACTGACGTCTTCTTTTCCAAAATATATTCTTTCACATTTGTAAAAATCCTCATAAACCTTCAGAACTTCTTCGTCAAATGGTATCTTGAACAGTTTCTTCGGTTTTGTTCCAGCAAAGAAGTATTTTATTATTTCATTGGGGTATATTTCCATTACGTCTGTTGCTGTTACTATATTACCAACAGAAGCTGACATTTTTCCTTCGTCTCCTTTCTTTCCTACAAATTCATACATTATTGCGAGTGGAGGCTCTATGCCAAAAACTTCCCTTACTATTTCTGAGCTTGTCTCGTAAGAACTGCCTGCCACCATATGGTCTTTTCCGCTAGGTTCAAAGTCCACCTTATAATGAACCCATCTCATTGCCCAATCAACTCTCCATGTAGGCTTTACCATTCCAATTTTACTGAAATCCATCTCTCCTTTATATCCACATTCGCACTCATAATTTATAGTGCTTTCACCGTCGTAATTTAGTATTTTTGTGTTGTCTCCGTTTTTACATTTTTCACAGTATACGCTAACAGGCCACCAGTCTTCTTCTATAGGATGATCACGATACTTGTTTAGAATATTTCTTATTTTTTCCTTTTCCTGCATGACTTTTTTTATTAGTTTCCAGTAAGTGCAATTCATAAATTCCTTTCCTTCGTAGATAAATTCAGGCTTGACACCTATATCTTCTGCCTCTTTCTCTACAAACTCCTGGAAATGTTCTGCATAGTTATTATGACAGCCAAAGGGGTCAGGTATAAGTTCCTGCGGAACTCCAATATATTTTTCCAGTTCTTTTCTCTTGTCTTTTGGTATTGATGCTGAAACTTTCTTTAGCCTGTCAAAGGAATCCCAAGAATAAATAAATCTTACCCTTTTCCCCATTTTTTCAAGTGACTTTTTAATGAAGAAGCCTGTTACTATTTCTCTAAAGCTTCCTATATGTTTTCTTGCTGATGGAGCTATTCCACCCTCTATTACATATTCTTCTTTTTCACCACAATTTGCAATTATCCTTTTTGCTACACCGTCAGACCAATGCATAATTTAACTATTTATATAAACTTTAATAAATCTTTGGCATGGTGTTTTGATGGATTTGTATGTCCTTTCTATTCTAGTTTTCATGGTTTTCTTTGCTTTAGTGCTCTACAGGGACAGGAAAAACATAGAGATAAAAGGAATATTGATAATGAGAAAGACTAAGAAGGGAAGAAAATTCATCGATAATATAGCCAAAGCTTCTCCTAAATTCTGGAAAATATTCGGTTCGATAGGAGTTGTTGTCTGTTTTTTTGCTATGGTATTTGGTTTGCATTTTCTTGTTAGCAGCATAAGAGCTCCTACGGGAGGACCAGGAATATCTTTGGTAATTCCTTTTCCAACCCAAGATACTACAATAGGATACGGTTATGTTGGAGTACCTTTCTGGTTTTTCATAATAGGCGTTTTTTCTCTTGTTCTTCCACATGAGGGAATGCACGGAATACTTTCAAGAGCGGAAAACATAAGAATAAAGAATCTGGGACTAATGCTTCTAGCAATAATACCCGGTGCTTTTGTCGAACCTGATGAAAAACAGTTAAAGAAAGCTAACTGGAAGACCAAGCTAAGGATATATGCCGGAGGTTCATTTTCGAATTTTATTGTTGCTGGTCTTGTATCTCTGTTTATGTTTTTTGTTTTATCTCCAGCCTTTCTTACCGAATCTGTAGGTTACGTAGGTTATACTAATTCCACTTACTTCGGCGAAGAGCCTTACCCGGCGCAGGAATCAAACATGACCGGTGTTATAGTTTCGATAGACGGGCAAAGAATAAGAAATGCCGCTGAACTCAACGAATTTATGGAGAATAGGAAACCCGGAGACAATGTATTAATAGAAACTATTTCTGATTCTTACAATATTACTTTGGCAGAAAACCCCACCGACTCGGAAAAAGGATTTATAGGTATTTCAGGAGTCGGTGACAGGCGCGTTATAAGTAAGAGATATAAAAACACATCATTTGAAGGCGTATTGCAATTTATAATAGAGATGTTTGAGTGGATATTCATAATAAACCTTGGCGTGGGTCTTGTCAATATATTTCCCATAAAACCCCTTGATGGCGGTCTTATGGTCGACTCTCTTTTTGAGAGGTTCGCCCCTAAAAAAAGAAGGTTCGCAGTCAGAGCACTGGCCGCTATATTTTTATCTCTTATAATAACTAATTTCCTTGTTGGTTTTATTTGAAGAGATTAAATCGCTTAAAATAGATGATACAAGCGTTATAAGGGCTTTTAATGTTTAAATACATCAAAAAACAAAAATTGTAACACTGTTTAACCAGTGGGGGAATAAAAATGATGCTAATTTTCGATGATTTGGGATGCTGCAAAAGGTGTGGTTCTACCGAGACCAGAACAGAAATGCTAATACCTACTTTGAATGCACGTGACCTGAGGGGAAAGGAAAGAAATCAGATTGTTGAGATATTCTGTAAGAAATGTGGTAAAATAAATAGAACCACAGTTAAAATGAAAATAAAATAATTTTCTTTATTTTGGTGGATTAAAAAGTCTGTGAAAAATAACCTATTGAAAAAGCCATTGAAAACAATACCAATATGAGCCATACTTTAATATAAGGATTCTTTACTCTGTACTCGTTTATCGAGTAAATATAACTTGCCAATAGAAAACAGAATACAAGAAAGAAAACCCTTAGGTTAAGTATAAAACCAAAAAGCAGTGCATAAAATAAAGTAGTGAAAACAAATATTTTATTTTCTTTCCATTTCTTTTTGTTGGGATAGAATATATTTTTTCTCGTATTGCTTTTGTATAACCTATCCGATAGCATTGAAAATTCTATTGAAAAGAAAACAGAAAGAAGGGCGGGAAACAGTAATGTGAAGTTGAAGGATTCTGAGAGGAGACCGCCAAGAAGTATAAGAGAAAATGTTATTATTACAGAATTTATGTTGTCCTTTATTTTGGTTTTCTTAAATATTCTCATTCTCCATCCTATCAAAACTGCAAGGAAAAGTGAAACAGATGAATATAAAATATTTGATTGTATGTACCATATTATTGCCTGGTTCCCTGTCATCGAATAATAATTTATTCCGCCCAGCAGGTCTATTGTTCTTGCTGCTACATCTGTCAATGAAAAATTAAAGATAATGAAAAAAATCATCGCCGAAAAAACCGAAAACAGAAAATCCTTTCTTTTGTAGTAAGTAAAAGACCCTATAATGACAGGCAGCACAAATAATTGCAACAGTCCTCCTATTCCTATCCTGCTACCGTAGCCGTAGAATGTAAACAAATTGTCAAAAAACATTTCTAATCTGAAAAAGTTGTATGAGACACCACCAAACAGAAAAAAATCTATAAAGGAAAAAGATATCAAGAAAGAAAACATAACACAAGTAACCTTTAAAGACATTTTCATCTCTTCTCTTGCAAAGAAAGATATCATGAGAAATGTAACAAAGAACATATAAAGATAGAAAGTAAGTGAGTTGGCTAATTTAACCAGGAAAAAACTGGTAAATTTAAGACCATAAAAAGTGGTCTGTAAAAGTAAGTTCATCAAAGAGAATGCAACCATAAAAGCAAAAATTTTTTTCATATCCATATCTACTTTTTCCAGGTTCTTGAAAAAACTGAATAAATGGTTCATAATTATTATTTATCTTATAAAATAAAAAAGAATTGGGATTTTATTTCTTAATCATGGTTGTTATGGCCAATAGTGCACCGACTAGAACAAAAATCCAACCAACAAATTGAAATACCATTGCTCCGTAGGTTGCTAGTTGCGGTATATATGTTGTCCATAAAGCTATCCCAAAAGCCGCTGAGAGTATAAAAGAAACTCCTGCAACAGCTATCCAGTTGAATGCTTTTTCTGCGTTTTTTCTTATTTTTGCATATTCCGCAAACACTGGAACTAACATACATGCTATCCCTAAGTATAGCATAGATTCTACTACCATTTTTTTCACCTAAATAGAAAGATGCCAATTATCACTATTTAAAGATTATATCGGTTTTTGTCGATTATTTAATTATATCTACTATTTTACCCAAATGGAGAACAACAACATCACCTTTCTTTGGTTTTTCAGTAATGTATTCTACGGGCTCTTCAATTGAGCTCAGAAAAACATTTTCACCTTCTTCCTTGGCTACTTTACTTTTTACAACGTGACAAAATTCGTGCTTTTCTCTGTTGTGTTTTCCAAAGAAATATTCGACAACTTTATCATCGCTTGTATTTTCCGGGTCAATAAACTCCGAGACCTTGCTGAATTTATCTTTATATTTTTCAACGGGAAATTCCTTACCTCCCTTTATAGCATCCCTGTACAGTTCCAGTTCATCCTTTTCTAGTTTACCTGTCTTGTACAATATTTCTGCGCAGGGGTAAGAATATCTTAATAATTTCTTGTTTATACTCATTTGCAGTCACCTTAAAAATCAAAAAGCATCAAAGCCGACAAATGTCAGACTTTATGAAGAACAAGACCCATTAGTATTTTGACTGTATCACCTTCTTCATAATCACAGTTTGGATCCAGCTTAACTTCCTTAACCCTCTTTCTGCCTATCTTTACTTTTCCTTTATTACCGCAAACTTCACAAAGAGTACCTTCTTCCACGTTCATGTTTTTATTTTACCAAGATAATTTAAATACATGATGCTTGTAATGGGAATTGGAAATGAGATGATGGGTGATGATGCTTTCGGTCCTATTGTTGTCAAGAAATTAAAGGATAAAATACCGGATAAAAAAAATATAGTTTTCTGGTCAGGAAGCAATCCGGAAAACTTCGTAGGTAAAATCAAGAATAAAATTAGCAAGCTTTTTGTTATCGATACTGCTTTTTTGGGCAAAGAAGCAGGTGTGATAGAAATGATTGAAACGAGTGACATATCAAGAAATGCTACAAGCACGCACAAGATGCCTCTTTCTGTAATAATAGATAGTTTGGGTGCAAGTGAAGTTTATTTTCTGGCTGTTCAGCCGAAGAACATATCTTTTGGTGATAAGCCTACCAGGCATATCTTGGATGCTTCGGAAAAGGCGGTTAGAAAAATTTTAGATATAATGGAGGTGTGATTTTTTGAAGAAAATTCAAGAAAATATAAAGAAATTCAATGATGAGAGGGACTGGAGCAAGCCGCGCTCTATAAAGGATTTGCTTCTCAATATTAACGAAGAGATAGGAGAATTTTGGAATATAATAAAGTGGATTCCTGAGGATAAACAAATGGAACTGATAAAAGAAAATAAGGAAGAAGCTGAAGATTTCGTTGGTGATGTAATATACATAATAATGAAAATAGCTTATCTTTGCGATATAGATTCCGAAGATGCTATAAAAAAGGTAATGAAGGAGTATGAAAAAAGATTCCCCGTTGAGAAAACCAAAGGCAAGCATGCAAACACCAGAGCAGGTGGAGTTGATTTAAAATACTAATTCTTTTCTCTGGATTTGAAAAGGAGCCAGTTGTTTTCTCCTGCCTTTTCAAATTTTAATATAGTGTATCTTCCTTTCAATTTTTTACCTTTTAATGTGAATACTATTTTGTTTTGTTTGTTGCTCTCTGTTTCATAAGTTCCTTTATCCCAAATCTCGACTTTTCCTTTACCGTAACCCTCCTTTATTTCACCCTCAAAATCGGCATATTCTATGTCATGGTCATCGACCATTACTGCAAGTCTTTTTACTCCTTCTTTTGTCGGAACTCCTTTGGGAACTGCCCAGCTTTTCAGAACACCGTTCATCTCTAGCCTAAAATCGTAGTGTAATCTTCTTGAATAATGTTTTTGAACAACAAATATGGGCATCTATATCACCGTTAAAATTATGTAAGAAATACAAACACCTAGAATAAAACCAACAAATACATCTGTGGGGTGGTGCCTTTTAAGGTACAGCCTGGAAAAACATATGCCAAGTCCCAATACCCATAAGAAATATGTTGGATAAGTTCCAAGGTTCTGTGAAATTATCATAGGTATTATGCCTGCTCTTGACGCATGTATACTGGGAAAAGAGGACTCATCAAGCCTCTCGTAAATATTTTTATATTTCCTTTTTTTATTCCCCGGCCTTGGCCTAAAATAAACTATTCTTATAATATAAATCAAAAATTGCGATACCAGGATAGAGATAATCAATCCTTTTGCCAAGTGGTTCCTACCGATTAAGTAAAAGCCTGTTATAATGATTAATATTATAGGAAGGCTTCCCAGAGAAGTCAAGTCTCTTACGAAATCTTTTATTAAATTCATTTTGAAAACCTTCTCAAGCTATTTCTTTCTATATTGAAAAGAAAATCCTGTGCCTTTCTAAGTACTTTTCTTGAGTTTTCAAAACTTAATGCATCTATAGCCTTCTCGAAAGTCATCCATTTGTAACCCACATGCTCACTTGATATTAGAACCCTATCGGATTTTGCTTCGGCAAGAAAAAGAACCAACCTCTTGCTAACTGTTTCCCCGTCTCTTCTGTAAAACCAGTGCACAGTTTCCTTGAATCCGTCTATAAATTCCACATCCAATCCCGTCTCTTCTTTTACTTCTCTTTCTGCAGCCTGTTTTTCACTTTCCCCATCCTCTATACCTCCTCTGGGAAAACCCAGGTACTCTGATTTGTGTTCGTATTCCAAGAAAAGATAATTAATTTTATTGTTTTCCTTCTTGAAAATAACAGCTCCTGCCGATTTCTCATGTAACATTTGAATCACTCAGATTTGCTTACGTGAAGTTTTTCCGTCAGGTAGATAGACTTTGGTTTGGTCGGACATTTTTCCTGACAGATACCGCAGGATATGCATTTGTAAGGGTCCACAACCAATTCCTTTTTTTCTTTATCTATTTTTATAGCATAGGCTGGACAATTTCTCGCGCATGCACCACAAAATATACAAGTTTTTTTATTCCACTTTACAGGTCCTCTGAAATTCTTTGGAAGTTTGGGTTCTGATTTTGGGTACTTCGTTGTAAAACGCTTTCTAAAAAAATTTAGCATAACTTCTAACAGAACCATGCATACCTGAATAAATATGTAATTAATTCTATAAATCTTTTCTGTCTTACTTGGATTCCCAAAAACCATGCACGTTACAATAAATTCTGGCTCTGACGTTTTCGGCCTTTAGGTAAAACACAGCATCAGGCTCTTCTCCAGGTTCTAATCTCTCTCTATAAACCTTTCCATCGGCTATAATTTCTATCCATTCTATGAAATGATTTTCTTCCATTGGGTGAGGAACTTCACCTACCTTTACCCTTACTGCATCTTCTGATTTATCTATTACAGGAACATGCTTTTCACTTCCTTGGTCCTCTTTCTTTGGTTTTAACAATTCCATAGGTTTGCCACAGCAAACTAGCTCTCCGATGCCCTCATGAAGCACTTCCACTATGTTGCCGCATATGTTGCATCTGTAAACTTGCCTTAATTCAGTCATTTTTTCCACCTCCATAAAATATATTGACCAGTTACACAACAGTAACTTTTTTTATTATAACATCTTCCATGGGTCTGTCCGTTGAGTCAGTTTCAACTGAGCCTATTTTCTTTAAAACATCTTTGCCTTCAATAATATGACCAAATATTGCGTGTTTTCCGTTAAGCCACGGTGTCTTATCCAGAGTTATGAAAAACTGGCTGCCTCCGGTGTCGGGTCCGCTGTTGGCCATAGACAAAATACCTATACTGTCATGTTTTAGTTCTTCATGAAATTCGTCCTCAATATAATAACCAGGCCCTCCTGTACCATCACCATTTGGACAACCTCCCTGTATCATAAAACCCTCTATAACTCTGTGGAACTTTAGTCCGTCGTAAAAACCGTCTTCTGCAAGTTTTATGAAGTTCTGGCTAGTGACCGGTGCCTTCTCCATTTCCAATTGGAACTTCATTGTTCCCATATTGGTTTCCATTGTAACTATTCCCTTCATGTCTAAAAAACCTCCTAATATCATTATTATAAATATAATAAAAAAAAGAAAAGAGGTCGCAAGAACGACCTGCATTTTTTGTTTGCTGTCTTTCAATTTATCCCCCAGTTAGTATTCTTCACACTGTCTTTGGAAATATGCTTTTGGGTGACTGCAAGAAGGACAAGTTTCAGGCGGTTCCTCTCCTTCGTGTATATATCCACATTTTCTACATACCCAATAGATTTTTTTCTCTTTCTTGAAAACAGTATCGTTTTCTACTTCCTTTAAAAGCTTTGCATATCTCTGCTCGTGATGGCTTTCAGCTTTGGCTATTGAGCGAAGTCTTTTAGCTATTTCTGGAAAACCTTCTTTTTCAGCTGTGTCTGCAAACTCGGGATACATTTCAGTGTGCTCATAGTTCTCGCCGTCTATGGCTGCTTTAAGATTTTCTGATGTGCAGCCAAACGTGTTGGGAGAGTCTGCAGTAACTTCCACAGGATTCCATTCCTTATCGCTCTTTTTCTTTAAGTCATTTATCATCCTAAAAAGCCATTTGGCATGCTCTCTTTCCTGTTCCGCGGTCTCGTTAAAAACTGCAGATATCTGTTCAAATCCTTCTTTTTTCGCTATTTTTGAATATATTGTGTATCTGTTTCTGGCCTGGCTTTCGCCTATAAAGGCTTTTGTCAGATTTTTTATTGTTTCCTCCAGATTATTCACCTCCTGTTAATTCTTCTACCTCTTCTTTTCCTTCTTCCATTTCTTCTCCAAGCTCTTTATCTCTTTTTAGGAGAAGTGTCTGAAATTCACCTACATGCTCCTTTTCTTCCTTGGCGACATCCAACATAACTTTTTTTATGTTTTCGTCCTGTGCAAGAGCTGCCATCTGCTCGTAGAGGTTTATAGCATCATATTCTGCTATTATACCGGCTCTTAGTATTTCCTTGTCTAAGTCCTCTTTTTTTATGTTTTTCAAGTCTATAGGTATCTTTGAAAGCATTTTTTTCACCCCTTAATTTTAAAGTTTTTTGTGGCACAACCACCAATCAAAACATTTTATACTTCCTTTCTTGTCTTCTTCCATCCTCTTTTTAGCGGTTTCCTCATCAGAAGCAGGCGGTACTATTACCTCGTCGCCCAATATTTCATTTTTGGGCCAGTTTGCCGGCATTGCAACTTTATTTTCGTCTGAAATTTGCATTGCCTGTACTATCCTTAGCACTTCATCCATGTTTCTTCCCAGTTCCTGGGGATAATACAATATGGCACGAAACTTGCCGTTAGAGTCTACTACAAAAACTGCCCTGACAGTATTAGAACCCTTAAATGGGCTTATCATGCCAAGTTTTTTTGCTAAGTTACCCATAGCATCTGCTATTATGGGAAACTTTATTTTTACATCCATCTTTTCTTCTATCCATTCGGTCCATTTCATGTGGCTGTGAACCTGGTCTATGCTAAGACCTATCAGTTCTGTGTTTAGCTTTTTGAACTTGTCAAATCTTTTCTGAAAAGCCACGAATTCAGTAGTGCATACAGGCGTAAAATCACCAGGATGACTGAACAAAACGAACCACTTGCCTTTGTAATCATCGGGTAAATTTATTCTCCCGTGAGTGGTATGAACAGTAATCTTGGGAAAATCGTCACCTATTAAAGGCATAGAATTTTTTTCTTCTTCCATTAAAACACCCCCCGTAATCCTATTATAAGTTTATCTTGCTTATAAAAGTTTTTACCTGAAAAAAACATTTTTATCACCTTTAGTATCTTTATTATACTTAGTATCATAATTATATTTATATAATAGAGTTTCAAAAAGTATAGTATGAAAAGAGATTGTCCTATTTACGAGGTAATGAAATACATGGGGAAAAGATGGACCGTTTTAATAATAGCAGAGATATACAAGGGGAAAAGCAAATGGAAAAGATATTCCGAGTTAAAAAAGAAGATACCTGATATAACTCCTAAAATGCTTTCTGCTAGATTAAAAAGCCTTGAGAAAGAAGGCATAATAAAAAATAAGATAGAGGCTAAAAAGTTTCCCGTAAAATCAGAGTACACATTAACTGAGAAGGGTGAAGACTTTTTTAATGTGATAAAAGAAGTTAAGAGATGGGGATTAGAGTGGAAAATAGGACATTCTGACTGTCCCGGCTTGGATTGTGAGGAATGTGAATTTTGAGGAGATTTGATGAAATTAGGATATCCATGTATAAACAATACTGTAGGATGTACATCAAACAGAACTCTAAGGTTAAGGTCCTATAATGAGAACAGGTTAAAATACAAAATAAGAGAAAATCTCGGTTGTCTTGAAAAAACTCTTGTATACAACCAACAGCACGGATTTTTTTTCTTTAGGATAGGTTCCGGTATAGTTCCTTTTGCATCTCATAAAATATGTAAATTTAATTGGGAATCTCATTTTTCTCAGGAGCTAAGAAGTATAGGCAAGTTTATTAAAAAATACAAGTTCAGGATAAGCATGCACCCAGACCAGTTTGTTGTATTGAATTCTCCAAGAAGAAGCGTATACAAATCGAGTGTAAAGGAATTAGATTATCACTGCAGTCTTTTGGACGCTATGTCTCTTGACAGCAAAGCCAAGGTACAGATTCATTTGGGAGGCATGTACGGTGATAAAAAAAGGTCAAAGGAAAGATTTGTCGACCGTTACGAGAGACTGAGCAAAAAAATCAAGAAAAGACTTGTGATAGAAAATGACGATCACATATACAGCCTCAGAGACTGTCTTGAAGTAAGTAAAAAGATAAAAATACCGGTGGTTTTCGATACATTCCATCATGAATGTCTTAACAATAATGAAAAATTGGCTTCGGCTATGAAATTAGCATCTGGAACTTGGAATAAAAAAGACGGGAAAATGATGGTTGATTATTCCAGTCAGCAGACTAACGGAAGAAGAGGAAGCCATTCAAAAAGTATAGACGGGAAACATTTTGTTGAATTTGTCAGGAAAGTAAAAGGAATAGATTTTGACCTCATGATGGAGATAAAGGACAAAGAGAAAAGTGCTCTAAAGGCAAAGAAAATATTAAAAGAAGAAGGATTCTTATAATTTCTCTAACTAACTTAAATCCTTTTGGTATCTTATTATTATAACCAAGGGTGTTAGAATGAAAAAATATATTTTTGTATTTATGATTTCTTTATTTATAACCAGCTTTTTTTCTTATTCTTTTGCTGTTGCGGATACCAATTTACCAAGCTTGAGAATAATAGAAATGAAATACGAACCCTTTCCTGCGGAAGCCGGTAAATATATGAAGCTTTTCTTAAAAGTTGAAAATCAGGGAGTAATAGATGCAGAAAACGTGGTTTGTAAGTTAAATCCTGAATACCCTTTCTCACTTGATCCGAACGAAGACCCGGTAAGGGAAATAGGCAAGTTAGGCTACAGAGAAGATTTTCTTCTTGAATATAAGGTAAGAATCGATTCTAATGCTGTCAGGGGAGAAAATGAACTTAAATTAATCTGCGATACAGATGGATTGGAAGATAATACATACGTAACGAAAAAAATAACTGTAGACGTAGAATCAAAAAACCCAGAATTCGCCGTAAGCAGAATAAAATCTTTTCCTGAAGATATAAAATCCGGGATGGAAGAGGTAAAAATGGATGTTGAAATACAGAATGTTGGAGAAGGAGATGCAGATTTGGTAAGCACTAAGTTGATTTTGCCTGAAGGATTTGAGCCTAGTGACAGCTATTCTGATTCATATTCTCTGGGAAATTTTGGCAAAGACTCCTCAAAAAGCGCGGTTTTCTATATGGATGTGGATAAAGAAACCGAGCCCGGTATACACAAAGCGAAGCTGGTGGTAAGATACAAGTATGACAATAACCAATGGGAAGAATATGTTAGCCAGGAAATTGACTTGGAAATAAATGTAAAAAAATCACCAATTCTCAATGTAGAAGAAGTCAGGGCAGGAACCGGAACTTCATCTGATTCTTTCACTGGTTACATCGTAAGAGGAGAAACAGTCGTAAATCCTTCGAGTCTTTCACAGGGAGATTCCGGAGAAATAAGAATAATGGTAAAAAATGATGGAGAGGAAGAAGCTAACAGTGTTAGCGTAAAAGTTTTTAGAGAATCCACCCAGCCTTTTGAATTCGAGGAAGTATACGATTTTATAGGAAATCTCAAGGAAAACCAAACAGGAGAGGTTGTTTTTGATTTTACAGTAGATGAGGATGCAGTACTTAAGAAGTATTTCCTAGACTTGGAAATAAGGTATTTGGATGATGGCGAGGTTTATACCGAGACTGAAACAATACAATTGGATGTTGTAAGAGAAAGAGTAAATAATTCTGTGATAACGGTAATAATAATATCTATATTGATAATAGTAGGTCTCTACATATGGAAGAAGGGTATTTTATTTAAGAGAATCAACCAAAAAAAGGAGAGAGTTATCGAAGAATAAATTCGTGGTTTTATGCCCGAGAAAACTCTCCTTCAGAAATATGGGGAATTTGCCGCAAAACACCCCGAGACTATTCTTTCTGTTGCAATAATAATAACCCTTTTTATGGGTCTTAACGCTGTAAAAATAGATGTAGAGACAGACTTCTATAAGTCACTTCCCCAGGATCTTCCAGCACTTGAAAACCAGAATTTCTTGGCAGAGGTTTTTTCAGAGACAGATAACATATTCATACTGGTAGAGCTTAACACGGAAAAATCTTTTGAAAGTAAAATAACAGATATAAGAA
This sequence comes from uncultured archaeon, assembly GCA_964584335.1. Taxonomy (GTDB): domain Archaea; phylum Aenigmatarchaeota; class Aenigmatarchaeia; order PWEA01; family JAGHBM01; genus JAGLWW01. The sequence continues at coordinate 302,540 of CAZOZN010000001.1, read as the reverse complement.
ATTCTGAAGTCATGAAAGACTTAAATCTGATGGAAGAGCTTCTGAGAAAGGACCCCAACGTGAATGAAGTTTTTGGCCCTCCCGACATACTTCTATTAAGAACCGGAGGGATACCTGAAAACCAGGAGGATATAAAAAATATTTTTAACGGCGATTCCGGGCTTTTTAGCAGTGACTATAGCACCACTATAGTTACAGTGAGACTAAACGGAAAAATAGAGCTTGAGGAAATAGAAGAAGTGGTAGAAGAGATAGAAAATGAGGTAGAAAGCATAGGTTTTCCTGGGAGCGTTTCTCTCTCGGTTACAGGAGGCCCTTTAATAGGCAAAATAGTTTCTGATTTGATATTTGATGATTTGTATAAAACTCTTGCAATAGCGGGAGTTTTGATATTTCTAACTCTTATGATATCTTACCGTTCAATTCTAAGAGGAATTTTCTCTATATCAATACTCTTCCTTGCATTTATCTGGACTGCGGGTACAATGGTTATTATAGGAGTTCCGCTTTCTATAGTCACGGTTGTTGTAGGCTCTCTTATCGTGGGCATTGGGATAGATTATGCCATACATATAATAAACCGTTATAACGAAGAGAGAAGCAGGAGGAGAGACGATTCAAGAAAGATTTGCATAGAAGGGGATTATGACGGATGTATGAAGACATGCTTCATATGTTACGGTGTTGCTGTAGACAGGGTAGGAAGAGCCATAGTCGGGACGGCGATAACTACAATAGCTTCTTTTCTGGCGCTCACTCTTTCAGGAATTCCGTTTCTTTCAGACATGGGGATAGCGCTAAGCCTTGGAATTTTCTATGCAATGATTTTATCAATATTCTTCCTGCCCTCGTTGCTTTCCATAAGGGATTGGTTGCATGTATTTCTAAAGGATGAAATAAAGAGGCAGTTAAAATGATTGAAAAATATCTTGATAAACTTGCAAAACTAGAAAACAAAAGACCTAAGACTTTTATAGCAGCTTTCCTGATATTCACAATTATAATATCGACCGGGTTTTCTCTCATAGAAAACGAAACAAGCGAAGAAAGCCAGCTTCCAGAGGACATAGATACTATTATTTCCCTTAATAAAATAAGAGACAAAATAGGGAGAGGCGGAGAAAGCGTAATTCTCATATTCAGGCTTGAAGAAAAAGATCCCATGAGTGTTAGCGATATAAGGGATAAAAGGATTTTAGAATCAATGGAAAATATAGGAAATCAAATAGAAGAAAACGAATTTGTACTAAACAAGAGAAGCGTTACAGATTTAGTTGACATATCTCTTTCACAGAAAGAAATAAATTATTTTCTTGAAGAAAATCCACAATCCGGGGATTTCATCACCAAAGACAAGAGAGTTGCAATAATGACTTTCTCTTTGATGGCAGATATGCCAGATTTTGAAAGAGACCAGCTAAATAATTATATAAGAAACACAGTATACTTTTCCGAAAGACCGCTGGGGATGAAAGTTGATTTTGCCGGTTCTGCATTTCTTGGAGAGGAAATAGGAAGAAGTCTGGGCGGAAGAACTAGCTATGTTACATTCATAGGATTTTTAGCGGTTTTTGTAATATTATATCTATTCTTTAGGAGAATAACTTTCGTGGGAATAGCGGTGGTCCCTATAATACTTTCCACGATATGGACCTTTGGCACTCTTGGTTATGTTGGGATACCTTTATCACCACCATTAACCGGAGTTTTTTCTATAATTATAGGTCTTGGAATAGATTTTGCAATACATATAATACATAGGTTCAAGGAGGACAGGAAAAAATACCCCGCGGAAGAAGCAATTACTAATGCTGTAGTGCATGTAGGAAAAGGGCTTACCTTAACATCATTCACAACAATAATAGGTTTTCTTGCTCTTCTTACAGCAACTCTTACTTTCTTACAGGATTTCTCTGTGGCACTGACTTTCGGAGTTTTCTATTCCCTGGTAGCCGCACTGGGCGTGGTACCTCCCATAATGGTGATTGAAGAGAGAAGAAGAGTTAAGAAAAATAAGAAGTGAATCATTCTTTTACAAAAAGCCCGCACCAGCACCTTCCTTCCTCTTTCCATGTTTCCTGTGATTTGAAATTGCATGGACAGAGAAGCTCCAAGTCTCTTTCCCTGGTTCCGTCTCTTAGTCTGCATGGACAGAGCTTTAGACCGAATTTTTTTTCGTTCTCTAAAACACCCGAGGCCAAATCTTCTACATGATTTGTGTCAGTATTTAGCTTAAAATCATTGTTTTTTGTAAAGTTTTCCCAGACTTTTATCAAATATTCTTTTTTCATAAATTCATCACACTCTTTGCCTCGTTTTTATCTATCTCTACGTAAGAGTTCTTGAAATTGCATGTGGGACAAATCTCCGGGCCTGAAACACCGTAGTGTATATCACCACAAACATTACATCTCCAAAACTTTTTTTGAACCATTTTATCCACCAACTAAAGATTTCTTTTTGCTATATATCTTGCTGCCTTAAGAAGAGCCATACAACCCTGCCCCGCGGCTATACAATACTGGTATTCGTGACCGGAAGCACAATCACCTGCCGCGAATATACCCTCGACTGAGGTTCCTGTCTGACAGTCAATTATTATATGGCCATGTTTGTCGAGCTCTACAAGTCCTTTTACAAAATTGGTATTAGGAACTCTTCCAATCTCTATTATAATACCATTCACATCCAGTTCCTTTTTTTCACCATTCTTCTCGTAAACAAGACCTTTAACCATTTCTTCTCCTAAAATTTCAACTGTATTTGACTCTTCTATTATCTCCAAGTTGTCCATTGATTTTACTCTTTCAACCAAATATTCGTGCGCACTAAAGTCTTTGTTTCTATTTATAAGGTATATTTTATTTGCAATACTTTTTGTGAAATCAGCAGCTTCAAGTGCAGAATCTCCACCGCCTATGATTGCAATATTCTTTCCGGAAAACAAGGGACCGTCACACACAGCACAGTAGGTAACTCCTTTGTTCTTTAGCCTTTCTTCTCCCGGTACCTTAAGCATCCTGTGCCTGGCTCCTGTTGCTATCAGAACCGTATAAGATTCGTAGGAATTTTTGTCTGTAGTAACTTTAAACCCCTTTTCCTTTTTCTCTATTGACTTTACCTCCTCGTTTTCATTAACACTCACATCATTAAATTCAAGCTGCTCTTCCATAACAGATGCAAATTCCTCGCCGGTAGTTTTTATTATTCCGGGATAATTTACAACTTCCCCGGACTCAAGGAACTGTCCGCCGATTTCTTTGGTTATGAATAGATAGTTCATTTTTTTTCTTGATGCATATATTGCTGCAGTTTGTCCCGAAATTCCTGCTCCAATAATTATTATATCATACATTTTTTAACTCCTCTTTTATTTTTTCCATTTTATAACCAATTATCATATTTCCGTTAATTTCTGTCTGTGGCACTCTCAATTGTCCTGTTTTATCTAGCATCTCTTTTTTATTTTCTTCCTCAGAAACATCTATATCTTCAAATTCAATACCTTCATTATTAAGAAACTCCTTTATCTTCTTACAGTAAGGACAAGTAGGTACACTATAAACCTTTACCTTAACCAAAAAAACACCTCCTTTATCAAGTTAATTAATGAATTGAATCAATTAAAAAGCTTATTTATTGAATATGATGTTGATAAATTCTTTTCTGCTTATCTCATTATTAAAAAGGGACTTTATACTTTCTTCAGATATATCTCTTTTTATCTCTATTTTATTTTCTCCCGGGGTTGTCTGGTTTTTTTCTGTCTCCGGCCCTAAACTTATTTCTGTTTCCTGTTCAGACGAAACTAGCTTAACATAATTGATTATCTGTTCTTTAATCTCGTATTTTTGTTTTTCACTTTCCATTGCCTTAAGATAAAACTTCTTTACAAAAGTATTATTCATATCGATTAAAATTTCTGCAACATCACTTCTATAATCTTCTTCAACCATGTCTCTTGTTATAGTCATTATTGCAAAGAAGTTTTCCGGGTCCTCTTTTCCTCTTCTGATAATACTATCAACTGTTGATATTTTTGCTTTCGTGTCACTTTTTATGTTAAAAACTTTGTTGTAAAATTCCCTTTTCTCGGAATCTGTAGATACCGGCTTTTTTTCTATATCCTGAAAATCTCTTAAAGTATTTGAAGGTAGTCTAATGCTCTGACTAATATTTGAACACCCGCAACCTGCCAATACATTAGAAGAGGCAAATATAAAGATGGCTAACAAAACAAATGCAAAAGTTATTTTTTTATTAAAGCTCATTAAACCAACTCGTAAACCTAAGGTAATGGCTTGCTGAAGTTCTGTCAACCTTTATTATATTTTTTCTTTCAAGATTTTTCAGTGAAACAGCAAGACTTGACTTAGCTATCTCTAATTTTCTCTCTGCTATACTTCTCTTCATTTCACCATCATTTTCCATTAAAAGTTCAACTATCTTTGTCTCATTTGGGGGTAAAGTTTTTATTATGTTTTTTTTCTTGTCAAGTTTCTTTATTTCTCTTCTTTTTGAAAATATTATTACGCCTCCTGAAAGAGCTAAAATAGCGCAAAAAATGACTGCCAAATAAATTACTATGTTTGCCCCTTTTATTTCCTCTTCAATTATTTCTTTATCAAAATAATATTTTACGTATATCTCATCCGTTTCATTGTTCCAGTGAAGCTTCATTATTTCTCCTGACTCTATTACGGCATTTGGTATTGTTTCCTCGAGATTGGTATCTTTTGGCATTGCAACTGCACATCCGACCGAATATTTCTGAGGCAATTTCATGTCAAATTCCCAGTTTCTTCCGTTCTTTTTTGTAAGCATAGATGTAGAGTACAGTACAAAAGCTTCTCCAGTCTCCCCTATGGAAACTTCAATTTCATCTTCTTCTATTATGTAGAGTCCTCCCTCCACGTTTATCTCTTCTGCATCTTTTTGTATAGGCAAATTAACAACACCTTCTCCTTCTATATTTACAGTAACTATAACATTTCCATTATCTTCTATTATTGCAAGATAATCTACGCTTTCAATATCAGCTTCGGCCTGAGATGAAAAAATACAAAAAAATAATACAAGGGGGAATAAAAACCACAATTTCATAATTTTAATATTTCTCCTTTGTTTATATATGGTTACCCCTGCCATGCAGGGGCATTTATTGATTTCATATTACCTCTTTTTCTATTGTTTCCTCCATTGGACCAGGGTAATATAACGGTCTTACAGGATTTGGTCTTATTTTCCAATGTCTGATATTTGAATTTGGGAAAATAACATATTTCCCGTACGAAGATTCTTCACCGAAAAGATTTTGAGCTTTCCAGTAACCTTTCCTGTAATATCCATGGAAATAAAAGACCGAATCTTCTTCCTCTTCGTAAAAACCGACAAATTTTCCTCCTTGATATACTCCCCAAGCATCGTTACCTTCATTGTCCTGAGCAAGGAAGTAACCGTTTCTTAAAGTCCCCCATAGTATATTTCTTCCGTCCTGGGTATACATCAAGAACCTCCTTGTACCTCTATATCCGTCTATTTTTGTCACTTCTTCTGATGAAGATGAATCCGGAGTTATAATCAATTCATCATTCTCAATGGAGTATCTCATGAGCTTCTTTGTTTCCTCGTAAGACGAAGGTATCTCATTTTCTTCTATTTTAAACTCTTCTTTCTCAATCAAAGAGCCTGTTTCTATTATTCTTCTTGTTTCACTAAATGTTGGTATTTCAGCCAAGTTGGCTGTTGCATTAACTGTTGCTATTCCTCCAAAAAGCAATACTCCCAAAAGCATTGCAGGGAGGATATATTTTGTATTCATTTTTTATCACCTCGCTTTATCCCAGCACATGAACAACATATAAAACCTGTACTGAACAGTAGCGAACATGAACGAACAAAAGCTAATAAACATAAAATTCGAAAAATTAGCATGCTATTCATACTGCACACAACAGGAAGATGCAACCTTAATTGCAGGTATTGCGGCGGGAGCTTCGAAAGAGAATATGTACCTTGGGAAGTTTCCTACGATGTAAAAAGGCTAAGAGACATAATAAAACCAGAGGATGTTATATGTTTTTATGGTGGAGAGCCTCTTCTAAACGTAGATTTCATAAAAAATGTAATAGACTTTGTACCTGCTACCTACGTTATACAAACTAACGGAACACTTACCCGGAATCTAGATGAAAAATACTGGAAAAAAATGGATACTGTACTTCTTTCTGTGGACGGTACAGAAGAAGTGACTGATTACTACAGGGGTGGCGGCACCTACAAAAAGGTTATGGAATCAAGAAAGTTTCTTGAAGGAAAGGTAAATGACATAGTAGCAAGAATGGCTCATTCAGAAAGAGGTGATATATACAGAGACGTCAAGCACCTTGTAAATAAATTTGACCATGTTCATTGGCAGCTTGATGTTATGTGGAGCGACAGATGGGATAATTTCGATGAATGGTCAATAAGATACAAGAAGGGTATAGAAAAGCTCACCGATTTGTGGATAGAAGAAATGAAAGAAAGTTTTGTTCTTGGTATTGCACCATTTCAGGGCATACTACGAGTAGAGCATGGAATGAGTAACATGAAACCTCCATGCGAGGCGGGAGTAAACTCGGTCTCTATACTGCCAAACGGAAAAGTTATATCTTGCCCTATCGCCGTTCGTGAAAAATGGTCTGTTCTGGGTAATATCAATCATTTTGAAACTAAGTGCGGTATAAATGAGCCATGTACATCCTGTCCCTATTTAAAATGGTGCGGCGGAAGGTGTCTTTATTCTTACAAGGAACGTTACTGGGGAGAAGAGGGTTTTGAAAAGGTTTGTGAAATAACCAAACATACTATAGATACTTTGCTTGACAGGAAAAATGAAATAAACAAGCTTATAGAGAAAAATATAGTAAAAAAGGATGATTTTATCTATCCCAAATACAACAATTCTATAGAAATAGTGCCATAAATGTTGTCTCTTTTAGGTAGTTAATACTTAAATAGTTTTCGTCCTTCATTATAATTGGTGCATTGAATGGACAAAGGATACAGAGAACACAACCCCTTAATAGAGTATATGTTCAAAACAACAACCCCATGGACGGGGAGAAAGATAAGGATTTTTAAGGATGGTAATGTGGAAGTGGTTGGAATAGGTCTTGACACAAAAACGAGAAAGCATCAGAACGGAAAAATAATCAAAAGGTACAAGATACTGCCGGAAAAAATATATACCTTTGTAGAAAAGATATTAAATTCCGAATTCATAGAACTCAGAGATTTTTATCATGAACATATATCAAACGGCCTTGAAGAGAGGGTTACATTAAATTACGCGGGGAGATTCAAGAAAGTTAAGCTAAGGAACTGCCGCCCCTCAAGAGACTTGAACAGTATAATAGAAAAATTCAGCAAATTTGAAAAAGTACCCGAGCATGTACCGGAAGGTATTGAAGAAAAAGAAACAAAAGAAAGAAAAAAAGGCCTAAAGCTCTTAATAGATTACAAAATAATAGAAAACTGACCTTTATTATATTTTTATAATATCTAATGTTATGAATTTTTATGAAACTGGGCGTTTTATTTTCAGGAGGAAAAGATTCCTGTTTGGCACTTTACAAAGCGATGCAAAAAGAAGAGGTATCGTGTTTAATTACGGTTATTTCTGAAAACAAGGAGAGCTTCATGTTTCATACTCCAAATATTTCTATTACCGAATTTCAGTCTGAGGCAATGAAAATTCCAATAATTAAAATAAAAACCAAGGGTGAAAAGGAAAAGGAGTTAGAGGATTTAAAAAAAGTAATAAAAAATGCAATAGAGGAGTATGAAATAGAGGGGGTAGTTACCGGAGCGATAGAATCTGTGTATCAGGCAACAAGGATACAAAAAATATGTAACGAACTTGACATCTGGTGTTTTAATCCATTATGGCAAAAAAATCAGGTTGATATACTTAATGAATTGGTGGATTCGGGATTTGAAGTTCTTATAACAGGAGTATTTGCAGAGCCCTTTGGCTCGGAATGGCTGGGCAGGACTATAGACAAAAGAACCGTTTTAGAGCTAGAAAAAATGAGTTCAGAATATTTTATAAACCCTTCCGGTGAGGGCGGAGAAATAGAAACAACAGTACTCGATTCACCTTTATTTAATAAAAAAATTAAAGTAGATGAATTTTCAAGCGAATATAAAAGGTATTCTGGATTAATTAAAATCAAGAAAGCTTCTCTGGTGGAAAAATGAGTAAAAAAACACTTTTGGTTGATTTGTGCTACAAAAAAAACTCTCTGAGCAGCTACGAGTTCTTGAGGCCCATATCAAAAATAACCGGAAAATGTACATTAAAACATTACTCTGAGATTGAAGAGAAAGACTTGGAATTTTTTGAAAAAATAATATTATGCGGTACCTCACTGAAAGACAGTAATTACATGAAAAACTTAAAAAAATTTGAATGGTTAAGAAAAACAGAAAAAAACATACTGGGCATATGTGCAGGCATGCAAGTTATAGGTTTGGTATTCGGGGCAAAGATAATAAAAAACAAAGAAATCGGAATCAAGGAAATAAATACAAAAAAACATAACAAGCTTTTCGATGGAAACCTGAGAGTTTACGAACTCCATAATTACTCTATAAAGGATACTGATTTTGAGATATTGGCAGAGTCAGATAAATGCATACAAGCAATAAAACACAGGTCAAAAAACATATACGGAATAATGTTCCATCCAGAGGTAAGGCAAGAAGAAGTAGTCAAAAAATTTTTAGAAATTTAATAACCAATAACCTCTGCAATATAACCAAGAGAATCTCTCAAAAACAAGGTATCACCATCGTTATTCCAAACAGCCGGACAGGCGCCTTTTCTATTCCAATAAATTTCTTTATCAGTATTATTTCCTTCTCCGGAAAACAAAACAAAACTAGAACCAGGTGATAACAAAAAAACTTCAAATTTGTATTCGTTTCTTCCACTATCAGAAACAGTCCACCCTGTAATATTGCAATCAAAATCACACCTGTTTCTAAATGAAACCCATTCCCCGTTAGGATTTTTGCAGTCATTACCGTCTGCATTCCAATTAAATTCTTCCAAAACTAAACAAACCGAACAATTGTCGTCAGAAACAAAAGACCATAAACCCGACTCTGATTCCATGGCGGATTTTTCCGCATTTTCAAACAAATTACCATAAAACGTGTTAGGCTCAAAGAGATAGTGTATCGCATAACCATTCTCAACCATTAAAAGATTTACCATTTCCTCTTCAAGATAAACATAACGCAAAAGCCTTCCGTATCTGTCCTTTTCTTCCTTGTCTTTCTCCATAAAAACTTTCTTTCCCTCTATCAAATCTTTTAGTTTCCGCCTGGATTCGTCATAATAAATTTCTCCCCTTTCCGGAGAGTTTATTCCTATAAGTCTGACTTTCTTGCTGTTGTTAAGCTCAAAAGTGTCACCATCTAAGACCCTGCCTACAAAGCCTATTTCTTTTTCGCTTTCAGAAAAAATCAACAAAACAAACAAAAAAAGAAGAAAAAATAACATGGACAAAAAAACAATTTTGTCAATTTTCATAAAATCAGCATCATCTTTACCATATCTATTATTGCCAATGGGGATGCCACAAGCCACATAAATTTAAGTCCCTGCTCTATAGTCATTCTTGCAAATAGCATTCTAATTACAGTAAGAAGTATAACGACACCGAAAGTCTTTAAAATAAAGAAAATAAAATTACCCCCTCCAAGAAATAATATAGAAACGAGGGATGACAAAGCAAATAGCTTGAAAGCATAGGCAAGTTCAAATAGACCCAGCTTGAAGCCCGAGATTTCTGTAGTAACTCCCGAAACTATTTCCTGTTCTGCATGAGGTATATGAAAAGGCGGGAGCTGTAATTCGCCCTGCACTGAAATAATAAAAGCGATGAAAGCAAAAGGATAGAAAAGAAAAGTACCTTCGGTTATTGTAAGCGTGGATAAAGCCGGCACAAGTAAAGCTATTATAAAGGGCAGTTCAAAACCAAAGGACTGAATAATCTCCCTGCTTCCGCCTATATTTCCGTATGGGCTGCCTGAGGAAAAACCAGATATTATGTAACCAGACAAACCCATTAGCAAAAGATATATAACGTAAATTATAGAACCTCTGGTGTAGATATCCGGAAAACCGCTAATGGGAATTATCATTATAATAGAAACATATGCAGATAAAGATATTATCGGACCCCAGGCAAGATAAGGATTTTCCCTTTTTGACTTTATGTTTTCTTTTGATAGAAGTTTTATCAAGTCAAGAAAAGGCTGCCAAATAGGCGGTCCCACTCTTTGCTGAAGCCTTGCGGCAAGTTTTCTCATTATACCCATAAAAAAGAGTCCAAAAATTGCCGCCATTAAAATTTTTAAAAATATAAAAATAACTTCATATAGCATTTCTAAGCTCCTCTCCCCTGATTATTTTTTCTTTTCCAGTCTTAACATCCAACAAAGTCATTCTATCTGTACATGACATGCAAGGGTCTATAGACATTATTGCTATCGAAACATCTGCAAGTTTCAATCCCTTTAAAAGAACAGGCAAGGCATTAAGCGTAGCATATGTGGGTGTTCTTATTTTAACTCTCTCTGGGTTCGCCTTGTCGGAAGTTCTTATATAATAGGCAAGCTCTCCCCTCGGAGCTTCTACTCTGCTGAAAAATTCTTCTTTTTTTATTTTACTAAGATTAACAGGAACCTTTATTTTACCCTTAGGTATTTTCTCTATAATTTGGTCAATCAATTTTAAACTCTCAATTATTTCGTAAAGCCTTAAGTTTATTCTTGACAATATGTCACCCATGTTTGATGTTATTGTCTTAAATTTCAATTCATCGTAGCAGAAATAAGGATCGTCTTTTCTTATGTCCATAGGTATACCAGAAGCTCTTGCGTTAGGACCTACAACCCCCAAGTCAATTGCATTTTCATGTGACAAAATACCTCTGTTTCTTGTTCTCCTGACCATTGAGCTTTCTCTGTTAAAGTATTTCATGCTTTCCTTGGTTCTCTTTTTTAGATATTCCAGTCTTTCCCTTATCCCTGAATTCATCTTGAAATCTCTTCTAACTCCTCCAAATGTATTTATCACATAATGAACGCGGTTTCCTGTAAGCTCTTCCAAAATCTCCATTACACTTTCCCTGTCCCTAAACATAATCTGAAATACTGTATCGTAACCAAGCTCGTATGCGCACATTGCCGCGTAAAGATAATGAGAATGTATTCTTGACAATTCAAATATAAGAGTCCTTATGTATTGAGCTCTTTCAGGAACATCCACATCTAATATTTTTTCCACCCCGTTAACAAAACAAGAACTATGCGAATGACCACAAAGGCCACATACCCTTTCAGAGAGATATATATCCTTAAACAGGTCCCTATTCTCAAAGCCCTTTTCTATCCCCCTGTGATTGTAACCCAGAGATATATCCAATCCTTTGACTATTTCACCATCAATTTTAAGCCTAAAGTGAACAGGCTCAGGCAAAGCCGGATGTTGCGGACCGAAAGGTATTTTTATCTCTTTCATTTTTTATCACCTTTCCTCAGAGGAGTATTAATTTCCTTGGGAAGAAAAAGCTTCTTAAGGTTAGGGTGCCCTGTTATGTCCAAACCAAGCATCTCAAAAAGTTCTCTTTCAAAAAGATTTGCAGACTTAAATACAGGTGTTATGCTTTTTATTTTGTTTGACTTTTTAGATACTTTTATCTTCAGGTTAAGTACGCCATGGCCAAGTTCAAAATGGTAAATAACTTCTATGTTTCTGCCTGTATCGTATCCGGAAATAGATATAATCCTTCTGACACCATATTCCGTTTTGAGTTTTTCGCATGTATTTATAAGATTTTTCTTGGGCACGCTAATCCAAACCTTTTCTTTCTCTTTTTTGTATACCTTTCCTATCTTTCCGAGATGTTTCATTTTTTCACCTTTATTTCTTTTCACCCAAAATTTTTATTGCCTTTATAATACCATCAATTATGGATTCCGGCCTTGGGGGACAACCGGATACTTTTACATCAACTGGAATAACTTTATCAAGCGGGCCCATCAGGCCGTAGTTTCCCCGGAAAACCCCGAGACCTGTTGCGCATGCACCGACAGCAACCACCACCTTGGGCTCGGATATCTGGTCATAAATTCTTTTTAGTCTGGGAAGAACTTTCTTGTTTACCAAACCGTCAACAAGCAGTATATCCGCATGCCTGGGAGAACCCCTCATCTGTGCCCCAAATCTTTCTATATCAAACCTGGGAGTCAAAGAAGCAAACTCCTCTATAGTACAGCCGTTGCATCCGGAACATGAAAAATGAAGTATCCAGGGACTCTTTTTACGCGAGTAACTCTTTAAACTCAAACAAACACCACCAACAATGACATAACAAAAACAATACCTATTACCATCCAATAAAGATAATCGCTCAAGTCTCCCGAATGACCATCTTTTAGTTTTTTTAATCCGAACACTTTAAATATTGAATCAAAAAAATATTCTCCGCCATACTGCCTCTCATATTTTTCTCCGCACAAGTACATCTCTGTTTCCCTTTCCTTGCTCATATTTCCACCTCGTCATAAACATTTGGGCAATTAGTATTTACCCTAATCTTTAATATTTCCCCTGACGGAGAATCTGATTTTATTGTAAACTTGGAACCTGCAGATATCTCATTCGGTTCCGTGTCATAAGTATAATAACCCGTTCCATTGTAAGCTGATATTTCAAGACCGTACAGCTTAGTCTGACCAATATTTTCCAAAGTCACTCTTATTTCACCGACTTCCGAATCTCTCTCACTTCCATAAATTACATATTCATCATTAATATTTTTGTAAGTGGCATTTATCCAGTCCCCGCTTCTTTGTATGTTTTGAATCCTAACCTCATCTATTATTGCATCTGCGTAGTTATCTCCATCCGCCTGTCCACCAATTCTAATTACTTCAGTGCCTCCATCACAGGGGTTAATGGTTCTGTATATTGAATTCGTGTTAATACCATCATAATACAATCTCTGATAGCTCCCCGAGTTATTGTAACTATAGACAAAATAGTACCAAACATCCGTTATTACTGTAGTTGGCCCGTCTCCTGGTGAATAACCCCCGTTACAATCTCCACTACCAGCCCTTATTCTGTTTCCTGTTCTTGTTTGTATTAAATAATTTGATTTTGCAATATCCGGAGTCTGACCTGCTCTCTTTTTTTGTATCAAATGACCTGTTACACTTTCAAACTTGACCCATAACTCTACGGTAAATGCATTCAAATCAAGATTGGAATCGTCACTAATATTAACATAGTCATTGCCGTTAAAGTCATTGGCCAGACCTACTTTTCCCTTTACATCCGTGCTCCCGCTAAAATCCCCATCAATCCATTCACCGTCATTATCTCTTGAAGTAGAATCGTACAAAACACTGCCTGTTTCCTCCATGTGATGGACCATCATATAAGACGAGTCCCAGGAACTCTCTTTATCTTCATTAACAACATCTGTACAATTATAGTAGGCCCAGATATGGTCAGAATCTGAATTCCTGTCTATCTGCGGAACCCTAACCCATATTAAACTTTCTCCGCTCTCGTTCCATAATTCAAACTCGTGATTAAGAAGAGACAAATCGCTGTCATAAAACCTTATATCCCCCTCACCGGTCTTTGAATAATCAATTCTGGAAGAGTCAAGCCTTAATAGAACTGTAAAATTCTTAAGACTGTCGCTTGAAAATGAATTATCAAAAGTAAATTTTCTCTTGTAAAGGCAATTAACAGGGCTTGAATACTGTATACTAACCAAGTCCTCGTCTATATCTATTGCTGCCATTCCGCAGCTCACAGATTCTTCCCCGCTTTTTTCAACATCCCTTTTCGTGGATTCTGAAACATCAGATACAAAAGAATTCACTATAAAAGAAGCAGCTATAACAAAAGCTATCAAAATTATTGCCTCGACGAAAACAGACAAACCTTTCATTTCAACACCAAAACACCGAACAGTAATATTCATAATTGCTCGAAAGAGAGCTTAAGACAGGTTCTATTGTATCTATAAAAACATTGGGGAAAATTCCCAGAATTATACAAAATATTGTAAGCACGATTATGGGTATCAAGAAGGACTTTTCTTCCTTCATTACTTTTTCCGAACCGGAGAAAAGCTTGCCAAAAGCCTTAAGATAATATGCAAGAGTTATTACCGAAAAAATTATAGCTATTAAGGTCGGTATTATAAAACCGCTCCTGAACCCCGCCTCGTATATCAAAAACTTGCTTGCGAAACCGTTCAAGGGGGGTATCCCGGCAACTCCCATGGAGGCTATAAGAAAACAAGCTCCAGTTACAGGCATGTTTACAGGTTTTAGAGAATTTTGCTTCCAATAAATAAAACAAATTATAAGAAGCAATACCATTTTCAACAAAGAATTATTAAATATCTGAAACAAACCCCCGGCAAACCCTATGTAACCTAGTCCGAATGCAAAAAATATGTAACCTATTTGGGATATGCACGAATAAGCGAGCATCCTCTTCAAATCTTCCTGGAAAAGAGCCATGAAAGCGCCAATGACCATAGAAAGAATGCCTATTATCATTAGCAGATAATTGATTCCCAACAAACCAAAAACAAACAAGATTCTTATTATAACATAAATTCCTGTGCATGATGATATAGACAAAAGCATTAGAGCAACAGGAAGCGGAGCACCTTCAGTAACGTCAGGTTTCCAGAAGTGAAAAGGAACAACTCCTGACTCTGTAAAATAACCGGTTAGTATAAGGCCCAGAGGTATTGAGGCACTACTTAAAGATACCTTAGTAACAAGGTCGGCCAAATTCAGGGTGCCTGTAATACCATAAACCAACGCTATACCAAGCAGTATTAAAGCGGCAGAAAAACTACCAACAATTATATATTTTAGACCCGCTTCCAGACCTTTTTCAGTCCTTTTGAAAACAGTCAAAGCATAAAGGCTTATAGTCATTATTTCCGTGAAGACAAAAATATTGAAAATATCACCGCTTATAATAACACCGCTTACACCGACAACAAAAATAAGAAAAAGTGAATAAAACTCGGACCTTCTATCCTTTATAAATTTTTCTATCACAGTCGAAATTATTATACTAAGTCCGGAAACCAGTACGAGAAAAAATATAGAAAAAGAATCCAATACAAGAGTTATGCCCATTGGGGCAACCCATTCATTCATATTGTATACAAGCGTCTCACCGGAAAAAACTATAGGAAGAAGGGAAACCCAGAAGAAAAAACAAACAAAAAGCACACTTGTTACGAAAACCCTTCTCAAAAACTTTAGCTTTATTCCTATCAAAGGAGTCAAAAAACCGGCAATAAGCATTATAGCTAAAGGAAGGTATATTGGAATCATCCGGAAAGCAACCTCATCTTTTTAGTATTTAATGTTTTCTTCTTCTCGTAAAGCATTATAACCATAGACAAAGCCAGAGCAGTAATAGACAAATCTATTACTATTGAAGTCAGTACAAGAGCTTGCACCAGAGGGTCTACCGAATAACTTGAGAAATTGATTATATTTTCTGGATTCAATATTGGAGGAATGCCATTTTCTCTATAGCCTATTCTTATTAGAAGAAGGTGTACGGCCATTATTATTATACTTATACCCATTATCTTCTTTATGATGTTTTCTTTTAAAACCAAGCAGTACATTCCAATAATTATAAAAATTACACCAAAAACATACTCAATCATTTTTTCTCACCTTTGAAAAAAATTCAAAATTTATTTTGCTCATTTTTCTTTCACCATTGAATAAAATATTATAAGGAAGGCAGTCATCACCATAATACCGCCGACAACATTTAGAATCATTATTTCTCCACTGCTCCATATATTAAAAAAATCACCGGACATTGTAAAACTGTCTCTCAAAAAAAGCTCAAAGACAACAATCGAAGAAAGAAGTATGCCAGCAGCGGCTTCTACCCTGTGAGAAGTCTCTTCCTTTATTATATGCTCTGCTCTCTTTAGGCCGTAAACAATACAGACAAGTATTATGCTGGAAGCCAAAAGAACACCACCCTGAAAACCTCCTCCAATAGTCAAATGGGCGTGTGTTAATACGTAAAAACTAAACAATAAAAGAAAAGGAAGAAGTATTCTGGAAACAGTCTCTTTTATTACAGTCATTTAACTTTCACCTTTTTTCTAACGTAGTTATGAAACATTGCATAAATTCCAAGAGTACCTGCAAACAATATAGTTTCCTCACCAAGAGTGTCATAAGCCCTGTAATCCCATATTATAGATGTAACAACATTAGATGCGCTGGTATCCTTTATTGCATTTTTTATATGGTAGTTTGATATCTTTTCATCGAATGCAGCAAAACCGGGAGAAGTAAGAGTAGATATAATCAGAATTGCAAAAAATGTTATAAAAATCAAAAAAATTGGAGTTTTCATTTTTCAAACCTCTCAGTTTTTTCTATTGTAACTAGAAATATTATTGTAACCAAAATAACCTCTATAGTTGCTTGAGTTATTGCTATATCGGGAGCGTTAAGTATTAGGAATATTACAGTAAGAGAAAAACTGGAACAAGAAAGATATATAACGGCCTTAAGAAGATCTTTTTCCTTTAAAATCATCAAGAACATTACAGTCATAATAAGAAGAAAGAAAAATTCTATCACTTTTTAACACCCACTTTGTTTTTATAAGCAGCGTTTGCTATTGCATGTGAAGCAGTTGGTGAAGTAAGTATTATCAAAACAAGAAGAATAAAATACTTCATGGAAAGTGGAGAATAAAAATGCTTTACCGCCAAAATAAAAATAAGAAGACAAGTACAGCCTACGGAACACATTGTGGAAGCAAATATTCTGGTATAGACATTTTTCATTCTAATTAATCCCAAAGACCCTATAAGCCCTAAAATTACGGGAACAAATAACAGAATGTCTGTTATTACGACCAAATTTCTTCACCTCTCATATATTTTGAGAATATAAGAGTTGCACCAAAACTAAGGCCGGCAAAAACTATTGCTATATCAAGAAGCATCTCTTCTCCCTGAGCCCAGAGTGAGAGCAAAGCTATGACAAGAACCAAAAACGTGTCAAGCGCAACAACTCTATCATATATTGTAGGTCCTATTATCAGTCTCAACGAGCAAAAAAATAAAGCAGTTAAAATTATGTACTCTATCATCTGAAAACACTCTCCAAAAACGCCTCAAAAACTTTTATTATATTCTTTGATTTTTCATTAAGGCAGTATGTTATAATCTTTTTTCCCTTAATATCCAAAGTAAGGGTCCCCGGCGTAAGAGTTATGGAATTTCCTATTGTAGTTAGATATGCGGGGTTCTTGAACTTTGACTTTAAAGCAAATACTTTTGGGTTAGTCTTTCCTGTTAAAATGCTAAAAGCAAGGTCTAAATGAGAATAAATTTCAGCAACCAAAAAAACCATGACATAAACAAAAAAGAAAACCCATCTCCTCGGATGAAACTTAGGCTTTACAGACCCTTTTATAAACTCTTTACTCGAAACCAGGGCAACCACAATTGAAACTAATGAACCCAGTATTATCTCACCCAAACTAAAACCGGATAACATTATCCATACAAAAAACATAGTGAGAAAGGTAATCAAGACTTTTTGGGGCATAAATATTATTTATTGAATTCATTATTAAAATAATTCATCTTCATAAGGGACTTCGTGGTTTCTTTCCTTATTAATTATTTGATAATTTTGATTCGGGTTCTCTTCGATAATGCTAATAACATTTTTTGTCAAAGAAAAAGCTTCTTCAATATTCAAGTCTCCGCTGTATTCAAACTCATCTATCTCCGGTACAGACTCATCCTCTGTGCCTATAATATTTTTGGGCATTCCCGAAATATCCTGCAACTTGTAATTTTCTATATTATTCTCTATTTCCTCCATCATTCTTTCTATACCGTTGTTCTTGTAGTTCTTTCTATGCTTGACTGAGAGACCGGGTATTATAACCTTATAATCAACTTTTGGCATTCCTGAAAGATTTCCCAGAGCAAAGAAAAACATAGCCTTGCCAAGTGTCCTATTCCTCTCCCTTCCATATTTTATTTTAAACTTGTAAGGCGGGTCAGTCTTTTTTAAATGCACATTAATACAGTTTCTGGTGTTGTGGACTCTCTCTATACTACAACCATTTTTATATTTATCCCAAGCCATATCGGATATTCCCAAAGAGTCCTTATTTTTTGTATAATCCTCAAGCCTTGAAATTTCATCTTTTGACAGAAGAAAATCACGACCCTCCATAAAGAATATTACTGTTAAAGATTTATTAAATTTAACCCTTAGTTAAGTTGTGAACAAAACATGAAACTTTATGAATATCTTATAAAAAACGGAGTAAAAAGCAAGAAAACAATAGACTTCCTAATGAAAAACAGAATGGTAACGGTAAATGATAAAATAGTTACTTATCCAGATACACCAATTAATGAAAAAGATAAGGTGGAAGTTTTAAACAATAACTACATGGACGCACCGGATAGTTTTTGGGAAATGAAGGAAATAGACGAAGAAGTTGAACTGATACAGAGAGGTGATTTCGTTCTAGATATAGAAAGTTGTGACGGCGGTTTTCCTCTTTACTGCGCAAGAAATGGAGGAAACACTACTTTAGTTACAATAAGAGATGATTTAAGCTTTCTCGAAAAAGACGATGTCGAAATAATAAAAAAGAACATAATTTTTGAAGAACTCAAGAATATGATATCAACAAAATTTGATATAGTTATAATAGAAATCAAATTGGACATAATAAAGGTTATGCAGTTGCTAGAAAAGATAAGAAGTTGCATAGGTTCTAGAGGAAAATTGTTACTTTTCATTCCGAGTAAAGGCAGATCAAACATAAAAGAGATGACAAAAGAGATGCTGATTAAACAAAAACTTGAAGTAAAGAAATTTTTTGAAACAAGAAAAGGTATTTACGTTTATGCAAAGGTATTCTAATAAACTAATCTTATTTCTTCTATGTCTTTCATATAAGGTGCCTCAAAACAACCTTCTCCTTCTTTGCAATCGTGCTCATATATATAACCGGTAACTTCAACGACCTTGCCGTTATATTTTTTTGAATTATCACACATAGAATCAGTGGAATTACCGTAGTCAGTAACCACCACACCCTGAACAATACCCATACAATCATTGGTGGATATAAACTGTCCGGTTACTGTTTGTTTTGTCAATTTTCCCTCCATAAAAAAGAAAGCTATACCTGTAAATATTAGAGCAATACCAATAACCAGAAAAATCTTTGAATCGAATTTCATTTCTTTAAACCTCTGGCAAATTCTTCAGCCCTTTCAAAATCCTTTTTGTTGGGCCTGTCCTTGTTTATTCCTCCAATTAACTTTAATGGGCCGAATGTATCAAAACCTTTACAGGAAAACTCTCCAATAACTTTGAATCCGTTTTCTTTTAATTTTTTTCTTAACTTTCTATGATTCCTTTCAATTGAGTTTAAACCCTGACCTGAAGTTGAAAAAATAAAAGATTTTTTGTCCATCATAAGAGGCATATTTTTTATTAAATTGAATATTTTTCTATGGTGCTTTCCTATGTAGATACCGGAACCAAAACCAATCAAATCATAGTCAGATAATTTTTCTTTTTCAATTTTATCCGGTTCTATTAACTTTGCTTTAAGAACCTTACCAATAACCTTTGCTATCTTTTTTGTGTTTCCCTTGTGGGGTGAAAAAAATACTATTAAGGTTTTCATATATCATTCTTATAACGGCATCAAATAAATCTTTTTGATAAATGGTGGGCTCGGGGAGAACCACTGGAACACAAAAAATTGCAGACCATTCGAACTCCCGTCTGAGGCTATTCCTGTCATTGCACCCGTTAGGCGGTAGACACCCAAAGCCCCGATGCTAGACCAAGCTACACTACGAGCCCGTCCTTTTCACGCTTTTGTATTTTATATAGAAAGTATTTAATATTAATATGCCTTTAGATGCACTAGGAATACTGTCCCAAGACGTATCACTAAAACTCGTTTACGGACTTGGTTTCATGTTTTCCACGCTTTTTATAGCATCTATAAGTGACCTGAGAAAGATGACAATAAAGGCGGAATTCATGACTATGTGGATTGGATTCACAGGCATAATGCTTTGGCATGACTATTCAACGGGAATCGAGTTTTTTTGGGTTAAATGGCTACTGATACTGGTTCTAGGCATTCTGTCTTGGAAGGGAACGGGGCATATATTTTCCCTGGCCAGAGCCGACGTAATAGCAATAACAGCAGTATGTTCTGTATTGGATATACCATACATAGTACTTTTTTATATATTCCTATTGCTTGTAAACAAAATAGGAGTTTTCCCTCTAAAATTATTCGGCAAGGGTGAAAAATATCCGTTCATGCCAGTTATATTGCTGTCACTTTTTTTTATAATATTGGTTTTGGGCATAGTGGAATGGAACGAAGTGTACTCTCTGGTAAAAAACTTACCTCTTTAGCCTTTCAAAATATCCCATTAAATGAAGGCTCAGAATTATAAGAAGAATGCCAATAAATCCAAGAATAAAAACAGGAATACTTTTCAGTATGCTCAAAAAAATAACCATGGTTATTGATACAAAAAAATAACCCATCATAATTCCTACCATAACCATTTCATTATCAAAATCTTTCCTGTTTATATAGAGGAAAAGGGAAACACCAATAATACCTATAAAAATAGCAAAGTAAATAAGGTCAAAGCTTATGCTGAGTATCAAAAAAAATATTCCAGTAACAAAAATTATCTTTGCTGCATCTTCCTTACTAATTTTCATAATAAGTTTAAGTCTTTACAATTAAAATCTTTATTTTTTCTTGTCTTCTATTTTTTTAAGATATTCAGAGGTTTCAAAAGAAAAAATAATATAAGCTATTCCCGCAACAATAAGGCCCACTATAAGGCCTCCAGAACTAAAAGTATTAACCATATTCCAGTCTGCCGCTATGAAATATACCATAACACCCAAAAATAAGAAAAACGACCCAAGAATAAACCTTTCTTTTATCAATTATATCCCCTCTTTTAAGATAAAATAATAAGAATATTTTTATTTAAATAGTTCATTAATCCCCGTACTTGCTATTAACTTCCTTCAATTTTTTATGCAGAATTTTCCTGAATTTCTTTTCGTTCTCTATTCTCGCCTTGCTGTCTATATTTTCTTTTTTCTTATATTCCTCTTTCTCTCTCATTAAACAATCGCCGCATACGTACCTCTTTCCATAAAGTTTCTTGTGTTTTGTGAGAAAACCTATGCGCCTGCCACAAAGAGAGCATATCTTTTCCATTTTTTTAATTTTTCTGTATAGATAACCCTTAAGCATATTATCACTAATACATAGACTTTCTCAATAATGAGAACAAAAACCAGATTACAACAACAAAACCGCCAAGGGATACAGCCAAAATCAAGAATTCGTTGCCAATGCTAAGAGTATTCATAAAGCCCTGAGACGAGAGAACAAAAAGATTTCCTAAAACACCACCCAAAAGACCGATTATTATACCCGCGAATAAGCTTGGGTTTTCATGTACATTATGCATTTCCTTTTTTGGTCTCTTCTTTATCTTTTTCTTCCTTGCAGATTTATTTTTCTTTGTTTTCTTCTTTTTTCTTTTCTTTTTTTCTATAAATTTTCTATAAAGGTATCCTCTAATCATTTTTACACAATTAATTTTTAATTTTAGAATTTAAAAATAAATCTAATCTTCTCGTATCCGGTTCTGTTCGCCTTTTTTTTCCTTTGGGGGCTTCTTCTGTTTTTTTATGTTGTATATGCTTAGTATACCGCTAATGATTATCAAAACACCTATAACCTTTATAATCAAAACAAGAAGAGGTATTTGTTCGCAAAAAATCTTGTTGAACTCGTACTGGCAAACAGGATAAGAGATAAATTCTATTATCATGACAACCAAGTTAAAATCAGAGGGCAAAACCATGATAATGCCCAGAGCCAAAACAAGAATTGTACTGAAAACACCTCTAGTCATACTAAGATATTCTCACATCCCTTTATAAAATTAACATTAATCAAGAATTAATTTTTAGAAATAAATTATTTTTTTCTCTTTCTTTTTGACTTTTTCTTAAATTCCTGATAAAAATTGGAAATAGCGTAAATACCAAAAACCTTGCTTACAGAGTTTCCTATAAACAATATTACAAATGACGGAACCAATATCCATACTCCCGATACCAAGAGCGAAATAACTTCAGGACCCATAGAATTCCTAGCCCCTATAATGAAAGGAAAGAACATCGTAAATAAGACGGAAAACAATGGTATTGAAAATATGAAAAATATTACCATCGAAACAGTTGCTATAATAAGCCATACAACAAAAACATCGCCAGCCTTTTTCCTGAAAATATTGTAAGATTTGGATAAAGCATCGCTGAATCCAATTTTATCCAATATAACAGCAGGCAAAGCAAAAAAGAAAACAAGGCTAACTATTATAGAAAAAATCCAGCCTATATAAGGTACCATGCCTACAAGAGATGATATTAAAGCTATCATAAAGACCGTTGCCAATAAAGAAAGATACCTTTTCTTGGATATGGTCCAGCTTTTGTCGAATTCTTTTGGTTTAATAGACTGGTGTATTAGCGCACCCTGTATATAAATTCTTACCAGGGCATACAAGATTAAAACAAAAAACAGAACAGTCATCATTCCAAGAACAGAAGAAAACATCAAGAATTCATTTATTCCCTTTGAAAAAATAAATTTCATCTTAAAAAGATTAATCAGAACATAACCAATAACTATCATGAAAAACAAAGAGTCGGTTACAAAAAAAGGAAGCCATCTCTTTGGGTCCAAAGAAAATTTAAAGCCTTCTTTAACAACCTTTGAATGTTCTACCATAAAAACAGTTTGTTTTGACTATTTAAAAAATTAATCCTTCTCTATTCTATCAAGAAACTTGCCAAAACTTTCGTACCTTTCCATTTCTCTGTTTACAGCATCAGAATAGGCTTCAGCCAGATTTTCATCAAATCTAAGGCCGTATTCCTTGGCTATGTCACCAACCTTTAAAACGTAGTTGTCATCAAATTTCTCCAGGTCAATTATTCCCTTTTTAGGAGATATGTGAATATAACCAAAAGGGCCGGTGGAATAAACATCACCACCATCCCGGGGCTTTAGTGTTATACTTTTCTCCTTTGTAAGTTCGTCAATGTTTGATGAAGAAAAAAGCATCCTGACTTTATTTTCCTCAGGACTGGCATTCGAATCAATTACCTCTATTCCATCGGGAGTTCCCACATATTCAAAATTATAATTCTTAGCCCCCAATTTCTTTAAAATTTCCTTTGTCTCACCAAGTGTAACCATTAAAGCACCTTATGTTACTATATATAAGTAACGAAAAGTATTTAAGCTTTCTACTTTATTTGTATAACTACCATATAGTGAAAATAAGGTGTGGGAATTGAATCAAATGATTAAAAGAATAAAGAAATATACCAAGGCTCCCTTCTATGTAGATGAAGGACCCAGAAGAGATTTGATTATAAATGACCTTTCAAATATACCTGAAGGTCTGGTCAGAGAAGACGATTTTGGAAACGTAATATTCACCAAAGGAAAATCTTCATCCTTACTCATTTCATCGCATATGGATACAGTATGGGAAAACAAAAAAGACTACTCCTTCAAATCAAAAAACACAAAGAGCGGTGTAGAATTTGAGGGGACTTTAGATAATTCTGTTGGTGATGCAATAAACGTGGGACTGGCACAAAAAGCGCCGGTAGACAGCGGAACTACTTTTTTATTTACAGTTGACGAGGAAAAAGAATGTGGAATGGGGTTGGGAGCAGGCGCAAAAAATTATATTGATAGAAGATACGATTCACCTAAAATGGCAATAGCTCTTGACGTAACTTATCCCGGAAAAGGAAAAGGAGTTTATGCAGAAAATTTTTCAAACAGGTTTGCAAGAAAAATTGCGTCATGCGAACAGGAAATACATGATTTAGACATAGAAATAAGAAACTTAAAGACAGAAGACGAAGCAACAATATTCGGTTATGAAACAAACGCATTCTCAATTGGTCCCGTATTGGAAGAGGAAATGCACGGAATAAGCAAATGCAAACTTGAAGATGTTGAAAAAACGGAAGAATATCTTGACAGATTCATAAAAGACTGGGAAATTTATGAAAATTTGGAAGATTCAATTAAATTCAAAAAAACTGCATTATTGGGTCTTCCAAATGTAGCTGTTGCAGGAATATTCGGAGCTCTGGCTGTAAACAGTTATCTTGACGGTGATATGGGTCTTACAGCAGCTCGATGTGGTTTAGTAGGGTTTAATGGTATAACCGGTCTTTACAATTCAAAAGACGGAATACCTATTACAAAAAATTCCATCAAAAATTTTGTTAAAAAGACAAACGAAATAAGGGAAAATTCTCCGTACTATCCTTTTGTAAAGGAAGCTATTGAAAAAACAGAAAATAAAAAACTTTTGGTAAAAGTACTTACAGACGATTATTATAAAAAATGGGCAGAACCAGAAATCTTATCAATATATGATATAGAAAAGAAAAAAACAGAAAAAATTTCTGAATTTGACCCAATAAAAGAATCAAAGAAAATGGAAAGATACGTTCTCAGAAATAATCCAGGAATTCTTGGAGGCAAGGACCCAAAAAATATTTTCCACGAAATAAGAAAAAACGGTCTTTTGAAAGGAAAGAAAATAGATGACAATAAACACAAGGAAGCTCTCGAAATAATTTATAATAATATAGATCCCTCTGCAGGAGAAAGAGAAATGAATAGAATAGAAGACCTAATTTATCTTCTAGAAGAACCGGAAGACCAATACATGATTGCAAATTACTTTTCTAACACAAAAAAGATAGTTGCAAAGAAATGGGACAGAGACCCGAGAAAGGATATGGGTTTGGATGAAGAACTTTATTGCTGTACAATGCCTCAGCAAGGTCCCGAATACATAACAGACCCGAATGTAGAAATGATAGATTTTCACAGAAACAATAAGAGAATGTTGAGGGCCGTCGCTGCAAAAGCGAAATACAAAGGCAAAGATTGTATAGTAATTGATTCGTTTGAAGGAAGCCATGACACTCTTGATGACAAAGACGGGGTAAATGACTATTCTGTAGGCGAATATGTTGCAGAAACAGTGAAGAAATGGGCAAAGAAAGAGGGAGCGGAATACATTATTTACAACAACGACAATTACAGCAGAATGAGCAGGGAGATGAGATACCATTTTAACGGAGACTCAAAAGATAAAATAAAAGTCAAGCATAAGAGAAGAGTTTCTGTTTTGAAAAATAGATATTATCTTGAATCGTTCAAAGAAAGCTACAGCCCGCTAGAACTTTTTAAAGGAGTTGTAATGATGCCAAAGAATTACAAAATGAATGGAAAAATTATTGAATTGTAGGTAATATGCTTAAATCTTTTTCTCACCTAATCTAACTGATAAGATGAAAACAGGAAACAATGAACACATGATATGTCCTGAGGGGCATGAAGTGCCTTACGAGCCCTGGAACTATGCACGTGACTTCTCTGACGGCGACATAGATGCAATGACTCTTGAACCAATGTTCGAAAGCGGTCTGTACTGTCACGGATGCAAAAGAGCGTACGGCCTTAGCAAGCTTAAGGAACCTTTATAAAAAATATTCTTTTTTAAAAACAAACTAGAATATTATTTAAACAAATTAAATAATAAAAGGAATATTTATGGCCGATAAAAAAACTGGTTCAAGAAGTTTTAACGCCTTCTCCGGTGTATTCGTTCCAACCTTTCTTAGCATAATAGGAGTCATTCTTTTCCTAAGGCTCGGTTTTATTGTAGGCGGGGCGGGTATCGGAGGAGCAATAATAATAATACTTCTCGCAGTTTCCGTTACACTATCTACCGGACTATCTCTAAGCTCTATAGCAAGCAACATAAGAATAGGAGCAGGAGGAGCCTATTCGATAATAACAAAAACACTGGGCCTTGAGGTAGGAGGAAGCGTGGGGATACCTCTGTTTCTTGCACAGACTTTTTCAGTGGGACTTTACATCTTTGGTTTTACTGAAGCATGGACATTCATGTTCCCGGAACACGATAAATTAATCGTGGCTTTTGGAGCATTTCTCGTTCTTTTCATGCTGGTTTCGGTTAGTACAAGGATAGCTGTAAAAGTACAGATAGCGGTTTTTGCTCTTATATGTCTTGTTTTGATATTAATTTTCATCGGAGCAAACCCAATAGGTAGAAACATATCGGTTCCTATTATCAATTCGGTCGAAGGCATACCATTCTGGTCTCTTTTCGCGATATTTTTCCCGGCCGTGACCGGACTCATGAGCGGTATTGGAATGTCAGGAGAACTTACCGACCCAAAAAAACAAATACCGAAAGGTATAATATCAGGCCTTATTTTTACGACATTAATATACATTATAATGGTTCTCTGGATTGGTTATTTTGCCACACCGGGCGAGCTATTAAAAAACAACCTAATAATAGTTGAACTTTCCGCACTTCCCTTCGTTACAATAACGGGTATTCTTGCAGCAACATTTTCAAGCGCACTAACAACTTTGGTGGCTGCTCCGAGAGTTTTGCAGGCGCTAGCAGAAAACAAAATACTGCCCATGAGCAAAGTACTTGAAAAAAAGACATCTGAAGGAGAACCAAGAAATGCGGTTTGGGTAACAAGCGCAATTATAATATTTTTACTCTTCGTGGGAAACCTTAACTCTGTGGCACAAATACTTACCATATTCTTCCTGATTACATACGCAATGATAAACATATCTGTATTCATAGAGCAGCATCTGGGACTTGTCAGTTTCAGGCCAATATTCAGAGTACCAAAATTTGTCTCACTTTACGGCGCAGTGAGCTCTTTCATAATGATACTTTTAATTAATGTTTATGCGGGAGTAGGCGCCATAATTTTCATAATTTTTAGCTATACCATACTGGCCCAAAAAGTTCTTAACCAAAAAGAAGGTGACGTTAGGTCAGGTCTTTTCAGGGCGTTATCTGAATGGGCAGCAAAAAAGACAACCAGCCTGCCAAAGTCCAAACACGTATGGAAACCTAATATATTGGTACCGGTTCTGACCAGCAGAACATTATTTGGAAATTTCCCCCTGATAAAATCAATATTATATCCAAACGGTACAATGACAGTTTTGGGTCTAAAACTAACACAAAACATAAAGAAAAATCCAGAAAAAGAGGAGATTACAAAAAAACAAATAAAGAAAGAGCTCAAACATCTTCCAATACTTGTCAAAAAATTCGGCGAAGAAGAAATATTTACCAGCTTCTCCACAATAGAAGCAAAAAATTATGTTAACGCAATACTGGTTTCACTCGAGGCAATTGAGAGCCAGACATTCCCACCCAACACCCTTTTCCTTCCATTCAGGCCGGACAAGATATCAAAGTCTGTATTAAAGGAAATCGTGAAAATATCCAAAAAAGAAAAAGTAGGCACGGTTATATTTGACAGAGACAGCGAGCTTGGTTTGGGTTCAGAAAGAGATATTCACTTGTGGATTTCGCCTAAAGCAATAAAAAAAGATTTCTACGAGGACAGGTACTTTGACCTTGCCGCACTTGTGGCATATAAAATTCAAAGAAACTGGAACGGAAAAATAAAAATATGGATGTGCGTGAGCAAGAAAAAAGAAAGAGAGGCAAGAAAATATCTCAAAAAACTTGTTTACGAGGCCAGATTGCCCACAGAATCCACGTCCTTTAATGTAGTAAATGGAAAATTCAAAAAAACAATACAAGACGCACAGGACGGCGACATACACATAATTCCTTTTGACGAATCTGACATAGAAGCGATACTTAAAACAACAAAGATAAAAAACAAGTCATTTCTTTTCGTATCAGACTCCACAAGGGAAGACATTCTTACTTGATTCTAAAAATAAACCTTAGCAGAAATTTTGTAATATAATATCTCAATTATTTTTCCATCATCTGATTCTATATAGAAAAAAAAAGAACTAAAAAACTAACGCTAACAAAAACCTCTTTCATTTTTTCATCATCCAACCTACTTCACCCGATTAAATGAAAAAAACAGGCCTTTCTTCGTTAACCAGCATCCTATTCATAGTCTCTATTTCTCCACGGCACTTCAAACAAAGCCACTGGCCTTCTACTCTTTTGAGAAACGGACTGAAGTTTTCACAGGATTCGCAAAATCCAGTTCTCATTCCAACCCCCCACTAAATTAATTTCTCAGAAGTCGTAAGGAATTATTCATCCCTCTGGAATAATATATTGTGATAACTAAAATAAAAAATTAACTAAAACGACAACTGTCTATCTTTAGGGTCCTGAATACGCATATTTATCCTTTTTTTTTGAAATAAAATCTTTTATGGAAAACCTTGAATCCGAATATCTTTGAAAACCGGTTTGGATTTATGCTTAAATCTTTTTCTGACATATTATAAGAGGTGATGCTATGATACCAACAACTGAGCAGGAAGGAAGAGAACTCAACAGTATTTCATACAGAATAGATAAGAATAAAGAAGTGACATATGAAGAAGGAAAGAAGCTTTTCAGGTACGAACAATTGATGGGTCATCTCAGACAGGCTACATGCGGAATACAGGAATTCAATAATGAATATGAAAGGGATATGGAAAAAAGGCTTAATGAAATAGCTTCATATTTTGGCAAGGCCCCAGAAGAAATACAAAAAGATATACATAAAGATTTTGTACTGGAAACGGAAATAGAAAATATCATGAAAACGCACAATATTCTGGACGACTATTTCACAAGACTACCCGAGTATGACGACCCAAGAGACAACTGGCACTGGATTACGATAGGCCCGAACGAGAAAATACTGATACCAAAAGACGACATTGACTGACCATGAAAATAGATGAAATACGGTTAAATAAAAATCTAGAGAAGTAGGAGAGAGATAACATGGAAGAGGTTAAAAAATTTTGCGATGAAATAAAAAGTATATATGAAGAAATTAAAAAAAACGATAACGAAAAAATTATTTTAACACACAAAGCCGAAAGTAATTTAAAAGACTCTCTGAAAAAAGATTCTAATTTTATGCCGAACGGTAAAGGTGATTATACATTAACACCACAGGCTGAATATGATTTTAAAGAATACATGAGAAAAAATTCTGATTTTATTCCAGACGAAAATGGTGATTACAAGTTAACGGACAAAGCCAAAAGTAGAATTGAAAAAGATATGGAAAACGATATTGATTTCATGCCGGATGGTGAAGGTGGTTTTAAATTAACACCCGAAGCCGAATACAGGGCCAAAAGATACATCCTCGATAACCCAGATATTATCCAAGAAAAGTAACGTTGAAATATTATGTTGCAGAAATGGTGCGCCGGCTGGGAGTAACTTCTTGAGTCAGAACTATTTGCAATTCACTCGGGATTATCATAGAAAATAATTCTTTGAATACAAAACTTTCTTGTGAAGAAAGGTTTTGTTGATGGAGCCTCAGGGGGGCAAGCACACTCAATATAATATCCCCATTATTCACAGTTTAGAGTGCAGATTACGTAAATCCTCTAAACAATACTATTTGGACTAACTGAAATAAAAAGTTAACAGGTAGATTGCAAAGTAAAAAAATAGAATTATTATATAAATTAAAATCTTAAGCATCTATTAAAATTAAATTGGTAAATTTATAATTAATATTAGAATTATAAATTATTATATTACTAATTTTTTTACTTTAATTTATATTTTTTAAGTTTAAGAGATTTTACACTTCATCTTCTATCATGTTCTTTAACCATTCTATTTCCTCTTTGGGTTTACCCTCAGATATTGCACGTTCTAATTCTTTTTTATAGAAATTACTACCCTTTTTTGTATTTAATATTGAATTTCTTATAAACGGATCACGAGATTCATTTTTAAGTATATCATTGATAAATTCTTTATTTTTATTTATATCCTCTTTTTCTGAAGATCTATAAAAAGATCTTGTTTTTTTTATTTTCTTGTTTTTTTTATCAATTTTATAATAAATATTTTTATACTGTTTCTTATTGATTATGAAATATTTATCATCTTCAGCAAGTTGCCATGGTATTTTCTTTCTTTTTTCAGATAAAGAACCTATCCAAGTAGATTTTGGTTTGGAAACTCGTATTAAATTTTTATTACTATCGAATAAACCATCAGGAATTCTATCTAATTTTTTAATTATACGATTTATTAACTCTTTATCTTTTATAATGTAACCTGCTTCCAACATAGATTTCCAAGAATTTATTGTAAGATTTTGAGAAGATAAAAAAATAATATTTTGACTTTTAAATAAATATAATTTTGCGTGAATTGTTGATTTTTTTGGTATTACTTTAATTTTATCATTTTTAGATTCAGATATATCTTTTAAGAAATTTAATGTTTTTAATTTATTTTCATCAATCACATTTGTTGGCCATTTACAGCTTGTAATTATTTTTATTCTTACACTTCTGTTCCATTCCCTCATCAAATCGATAATTTCCTTATCTATGAGACCTGAGCTCATTAAAATTATTATTTCTTCCTTTTCATTCTTGAATATAGGCTCTAAACATTTAGGTAAATGGTTTTTATCATTTTTTGAGTATAGTAAATTGTTTTCTTTCTGATTATTATTTATTCTGTTTTCAGAAAACCAGATCGAGTCAAAAATTTTTTTTGCTAATGATACGTCATGAGGATTTTCTGTTATTATATTTGCATCCAAATAGAAACCAGATTTATTTGCAGATGCATTCGTTAAGTTGGAAGATCCTAAAATAATTTTTTCCCCATCTCTAATCATCATCTTTGCATGTATCTGGTTAAATTTTTGGATTTCAGTAGTTGTATTACCAAAATAGTCTTTAATTAAATCATTTTCTAAGAATCCATTTTGTTTTTGATTTCTAGTTATTATCCGGATATTAATACCTTTTTTTCTAAGTTTATTTATTAGTTCCAAAAAGATTTTCTCTTCAAATACATTTGTAATTATATCCAAATACTTTTTTGTATTAGAAATAAAATTAAAAAAAAGTTTAAAATTAGTATCATCTAAATAGACATTAGAATTTGGATCCTTAGGTACCTTAAAGCTATAATTTTTGTCTAGATAAGTCAAAAAACAATCTAAATCTTCTCTTCTTCCTTTTTTTTCATTTGATTTATATTCAATACTATCATTTATTGATTCAATCTCTCTTATTTTCTTTGGTTTTAACCATTTTACTTTGTACCCTTCTAAACCCATGTCTTTTTGTCTCAAATGGAATGCTTCTTCATAGAGTTTTTCTATTTTTCCAAAATCATCTTTCTTTAAACAATCTTTAGCTTTGTCCAGAATTTCCTTTATTTTTTTATTTTTCTTTTCTTTATAGATTTTTTTAATTTCTGAAATTGTTTTTTTAGCTTCAGTGTAATTTTCTTTAAAAGGTATGAAATCTTTCAAAAGCTCTTCTGATTTTTTAAAATTTCCTTTTTTGTATTCTTTTTCTATGGTATACAATTTTTTCCTGAGCTTTTCATCATTTAAAATTGTTTTATCTTTTTGAATTTTATTTAATTCTTTCTTTGAATAAATATAAGAAT
The DNA here is from genome assembly GCA_964584335.1 of uncultured archaeon. GTDB lineage: Archaea > Aenigmatarchaeota > Aenigmatarchaeia > PWEA01 > JAGHBM01 > JAGLWW01. The sequence continues at coordinate 270,780 of CAZOZN010000001.1, read as the reverse complement.
TTCTAAAAACATTGAATTCTTTAAGCAATTCATCAAATTTTTTAAAATTTCCTTTTTTGTATTCTTTTTCTAAATTTTTATAAATTTCTTTTAATTTTTTACAATCTTTCCAGTTAGAGTCTTTTTGAATTTTATTTAATTCTTTCTTTGACCGATTTTCTTTACTTTTTATTCTCTTTGCATTACTTAAAATATTTTCAATTTTCTTAGCTTGGGTTTTTTTGTAATATCCTCTTTTAGATAAAAATTCATCAACAGCACTTTTATAGACAATTTCTGACTTCATACTATCTTTATTTATCTGAGATACATCTTCTTTGTCAACCAAAACATAATCACCAACTTTATCCATTTTTTCTATGGTTTTTTCCATTAGATTAACTCTTTTTTTTCTTTCAAAATAAGCCCACCTCATCAAAAAATAACCTGAAAATAATACAGCAGATAATACACCTATTTCCAATTCAACCAGAAATAATTCTAAGATTGATATGCACAATAAAAAAATACCAAATATTTTATAATCTTTTTTATTGGAATGATAATAATAAAAAATAACTAAAAATCCCCAAAAAGCTGTTGAAATTGCAGTAAAAGGTAGAAAATAATAGGCAAATGCTATATATATTGGAATTGAAATTATTGCAAAAAAAAGCCCACAACAATCTCCACCGGAGCTGCTCCGATCTAAGGCCATAACATCACCTTTAAAATATACAGAAGAGAGAATGAAAATAAAACTCCTGTAAAAAATCTTAAAACATTATTACTCTTTCTTAATCCAAAAGTTTGAGTTGTGCCGTCTACAATAAGAGGGATAGTCAAAAAAATAATATAAAATAAATTTATTTTTATTGAAAAGAAAAAACACATTAAAAAAGGCAAAACCCCAAAAATTAGTCCTGTACATCTTGAACAAACTGGAAAATAGAAATTTTTTATTCTAAATGTCCTTTCAGGTTTTTGGTGGCAAATACAAAAATTAATTTTACGACCAAAAATTTTTATAGAAAAAATATTTTTTTTTATTATATTTTCCATACCCCCACGTTAAATTTTTAAACTCTAATCTTTAAAAATCTTAAATCAACTGTTTTCAGAAAATCTCTTAGTTAACAGGTAGATTGCAAAGTAAAAACTACATTAAGAGAAAAACACCAAATATTAAGACCAAGACAAGAAAAATTGCAAGAATAATTGTTATTGTTTTGTTTTCCTTTTTCAAGTCTTCTTTTGATAGTTTTTTCTTTTTTTCGTTGTGGTCTTTCATGGCCTTATGACCAAGATAGAAAGGTAAAATGACAATTATAACTAAAATAAAAACCATAAAAAGTATAATCTTAAGAGTTTCAAGAAATGACATGATAATATTAAGTTCCTTATCTTTAAAAAACTGAATTTTATCTTATATTAAGCAAATCCATTTTTTTGTCATTTAAATCATTTAGAAAAATAGAATAACTCATCCATTCTCCTTTATCGAAAGAGAAAAGAAAATAATCCTCATCTGTTATCACAATATATATACGAGAATTAAAATTAACATTATAATTATTTCTGTTAATCAAAAAAATGTTAGAAGAATAATCATTTATCAGACCCATATAAATTCCATTCTGTGGTTCTATTACAGGAGCTTTATTAAGTTCATTTAAATCTTCCTTACTTTTTATTTTATTTTTTGTGAATGCTAAAATACAATGTCCCCAAACTTTATCTGAGTTAAAATCATAAATATCCCCACATATAACAACAGGATTTATATAACCATCTTTAAGATAGAAAGCCTCAGCACCTCTTATATACCAATCAGTAACAAAATTAAGCCAATATCTATCATATGAATCTTCATCTTCAACCCAGCTTTCTATAGTTATATTAGAAGGTTCGATACCCTTACATTTTTCTAAAATATAATTATACTCTGCCTTGAAAAAAAGAGCGTAGTCTTCACAATCACCGCCACTATTGTTTATGAACTCGTTCAGACTCTGTAATTTGTCATAACTTTCGCTAGTATCTGTATCATTTTTATATGTGTAACCAAGTTGTTTTAAGTTGGTCAAGAAAAAACAACCTGTTTTTATGTGGCATTTTCCATCAATTTTCTTAAAACATACATTATCTAGAAAAAAAGTAGTTTTTTTCTGTATGCTTTCATTCTTTAGTATGGAATTATCTTTAAACCACTTTATAGATTCATTTAGTTCATTTTCATAATCTTCTATCTTTTTTATAACTTCATCAACTTCCAAATTCAAATTTTGGTAAGATTCTTCAATTTCATTTTTTTCTTTTTCTAAAGAATTCAAATCACTTTCTAATTTTTCTATATTTTTATTGGACTGTTTTTTGTATTCATCATATTCTTTTTCTAATCTTACATTTTCGCTATTAAGAGAATAGACCAAATAAAAAAGTAAAAAAACTACTATTGAAATTAAGATTATTATAACAATTTTTTTATTTTTCATCTATACCATAAAAAATAGATTGCTTATCTTTAAAAATATGAAATTAACGGCAATAACAAATTAAAATGTCCTTATCACATTTATCAGAAATATAATTCATATCTAAATTACCACATTTTTCCATACATGCTATTTCATAGGCTTCATTTTTGTCTATCCCCATCATTGCAGAACCTGTAGCAATTTGAGAACATTTATTTTCTGTAATTATTTCATCTCCTAAAGAAAAATCAAAAATGGGACATGACAATTCTCCAGTTTTACATACTGTTATTGTTAGAAAGATTACAATTAAAATTATAGTAAAAACCCAATAAAATATCGCCCTTTTATCCATAATAAAAATTAGTGAAGTATATTTAAAAATCTTAAAAAACGACTCTCAGAAAATTCTATTATTTTTTATTATATTTTCAAGCACACATATCTTTATATTCTCATATTACAAATTACAATTATAATACGTAATGGGTAATTGGATGGGACTCAAAGAATTTTTTGAAAAGAGATATGAGAAATGGGTAAAAGAAACAATAACCCCGAAGAGACTCAAAGCTTTAGAAGGTGTTGAAAAAGTATTCAGGATAAGCGGTTCACTAAGAGTTATTTTTGTCTTATCTGAATTGAAAGAGAATCTCAGGGTTTCTGATATCGCTATTGTATCAAACATACCTCAACCAAGTGTTACAAAAGTACTCAATCATCTTTTAAAACTTGGTTTAATAGAAAAAGTGACCAGGATTGCTGAAGGTGGACCAAGAAAGGAAAAAACAAATTTTTTCAAGTTAAGTAAAAAAGGGAGAAATTTTGTTGAATCATTCTTAGGTTTGACCGATATAAGAGATAAGGCAGACGAGCTAATAAATTTTAATTTGGTGATAGAGTGAAGCAGACACAACAAGAGAAAAAAATATTAAATCTTCTGAATGAAAAAGCCCTCGAGCAACTTTACAAAGGAGGTTTTACTGGAAAACTTAAGATTAAATGGAAGAACGGTAAAATTGTTGACTTTAATATGGTAAACTCAATAAGAATGTCCATCCAGAGAGACTTTTTTTCCTTACCTTTTTTCGATTTTGATGGTGATGATGATGACGACGAGGATGAATTTTGAGGTGATTTTGTGAAAGTAGATTTATTTTTTAGCAGTTCATGTGACGTAAATATCAGTTTGGATAACATGAACAAGTTGAAAGAAAAATTCCTAATGCACAAAAAATTAATTAAAAAGTTAATTAAAAATTACAACAAGATTCCTGAGGATATAAGATTTTACTTTAGACCGGAATTAAAAATCTCTACTATAGATTCTGGAGATAATTTTTACGTGGCAAAGTTACTTATTACTCCAGCAGGGGGGATAATATGTTTGTTGCCTGACAAAATAGGAAAAGAAGTAATGGTAAAAAATATGATAGGCACAGTTAAGATATGAAATCTAAAAACTATCTTAGATAAATCCAAAAACAATTCCAACAATGGTTAAAACAACAGCAACCAGCAAAGAACCTAAGAAAAATCCTTTCCAGAAATCAAAGTCTTTTAGTAGTTTTTTCATTTTCTTCTCCTTTAATTTGTATTTCTAAATTTCAGTATATTTTTATATCAATATCAGATTTAGACGTTCCTGTTATTTTGCATTCTGAAAATTTATTTTTAGTTGATTTGTCTCTTAGATACAAATGTACTTCTGTTACTTCATATCCTTCAAGTGGGTTTTCTTGAGGCTTTTCTTCCTTCTCTTCAGGAGGACTATCGTCTGTTATAGTAGCATCCATAGAGTTCCATTTTTCCACAACATTATTAAATTCTTCAAGAGCAGTTTGATTGAAAAATGCTATACTCATTAAACCACAACTAATGGTGGTAGTAAAATTTGTCAAATCTCCAAATGGAGTTTTTATAAAAGATTCTTCATAGAATACATTCATTTCAATTGTAGCAGTTTTAAACAGCTTATTTTTTATAATCCTTATAGTTGAATTTTCATTTTCATATGTAATCACTTGAGTGAATGTATAATCTTCAGTTTTTGTTTCTTGTGTTTCTTCAGTTTTAGTCTCATCGGTTGTTCCTTCATCAACACATCCAGAAACAAAAATAATACAAGCTAAGAGCAAAACGATTGCTATTTTTTTCATTTTAACCCCCACTACTAAAAAGTTAGAAGATTGAAATATTTAAGTTTTAAATCTGAGAAAAATTACCATCCTCTTACTTTTATACAATGTTTAGTATGAATTTCCCTAAATCCTTGTCCATCTGGTTGTTTTGGGTCTCCCCAACATTTATGAGTCTCGGGAACACGGTGTTCAGCACAAAAAAATTTTTCACAATATTTACACATAAAAACATCAGACATTCCCTTAAAAGATTTTTTACATTTAAAACATTTTTTTCTATCAGTTCTATATTTTTCATAAATATTTCTTATTATTTCTCTATTAGCAGACTTACTTCTTTTGAGTAGATTAAAAAATAGTGGAAGTCTTATTCTTATCCAGTTATTATCTTCAATTTCATAAATTTTTTCAACAATACTTTTTTTATTTGTAACTCTAACCAAATAAGCACCATCAGAAACTGATTTAAATTTTACAAAACCATCTTTGTTTGTTTCTCCTTTCTTTTTATTTTGTCTACCATAGAAATAATCATCAATTTTAATCAGATAAACTTCAGCCTTTGGTGCTTCTTTTACAAGTATATCTGTTACAGCAACAGTAACCATATAATAGTTTTAATATTTGAAAAATTTAAGTTTTATTTTTAAGGATTATCAAACAAAATTAATTAGTTGATCATAAGAATAAAATCCCTTACTCTTAATATGTATACCTAGTTTATCTGATACGACGCCAATTACTTTTGAATCTATATTATGCTCACGAGCAACTTTTTTAACATCATTTTCCTCTGATGTTATGATAATCATTCCTTGTCCCATGTTCCAAGTTTTATATGCCTCTTCATCACTCACTTCACCCCAATGCTGACAATAATTCATAATCTTAGGAGAATCAAATGGAAAATCAATATATGCACCAAGTTTCTTTGGTCTTAGAGCTCTTCCTACTTTACCAGGAATTCCTCCCCCTGTTACATGAACTACTCCATTTACATCAGCTTTGGGTTCCATGTCATAACCACCGATCATTTCAACGACTGCTTTTGTGTAAATTTTTGATGGTTCTAAAAGAAGTTTCGCTAAATTCTCTCCATTATAACTTTCCTCATGCCATTTTTCTCCGTATTTATCCTCAACTATTTTTCTTGAAAGAGAAGCCCCGTTTGATCTGATACCTTTCTCCTCTAATCCAATCAATAAATCACCAACTTCTATTTCCTTGCCTGTAAACATTCTATCCTCTTTGGCAAACCAAACTAAACCAGCGCCCCAATTGTAGTTAAACTTTCCATAGCCACCCACTCTGTTACCCAATTCTGCAACTTCACCGTTTATTACAGCCACATTGGCTTCTTTTGCTGCGTTTACATACCCCTCAGCCAATTGTTTTACTTTGTCTATGTGAGTTTCTTTACCTTCTTCTAAAGATCTTACATCGAGAATTGATCCTAAGACCACAGGTTCGGCTCCATCTCTAACAGCATCATCAGAAACCATCGCAAAGAGATCATAAGCTATAGTTCTATGGTCATCTATTCTCTCTGCTATTTCCATCTTTGTTCCAACACCATCAAAATTAAGCCCCATTAAAGTTCCGTCTGGTAGATTTGAAACATTTATACCCCTAACTCCACTAAAATCATCAAAGGGTTTTATAATATCTCCTATTTTACCTGTTCTATTTTTCCAAGTTATTTTGGCTGCATTATAAAGAACCTTGGAAGCATCGTCACCCAATTCAATATGAACTCCGGAATCACCATACTTAATCATGTCAATATTAAGGTAGAAAAAATATTTATACCATTCTTCTTTTTTCGTTTTTATTTGCAGTCTCTATTAATAAATATATCAATCTCGTGAAAATAACCCAAAAGAGGAAGCCCAATATTACCAAATAAATGGCTAAAATAATACCTGTTATATTACCATATTTTTCTAACATAACTATTAATTCATAGGACAGATAGAAAATTATATTCAAGAATCCGGTTACAGCACAAAAAACCGAAAGACGGAAAAACTTTTTCATCGTAGTTTCACTTTTTTTAATTCCTTTATAGAAAGAACCGGCAGTAAAAGTAAATCCAGCCAAAGTAATGTAAATCGTTGATATTGTTAAAAAGAATAAAATACTATCTGCCTTTCTAAACAAATTAACAAGAAAGATAAGTGCAAAAAACCATCCAACCGAAAGATCCGCAAAAAAATATCTTCCTTTGAAATACTTCCACAATTCTTTTAAATAAAATATAATTTTTTCTCTATTTACATATATTAGCCAAATAAAAATAGGTAAAGTTGCAATTTGTAACAAATTATCTAATTTTATATAAATTATAATTGGTTCGAATTTTAGAATTCTGTTCCATATATGATTTATAAGAAAAATAAATAGATAACCTAAAATATAAAAAATACCAATTCTTTCACACATAGATAAACGATTTTTCTTATTATTCATATTTAGTTATAATTTTTAATAAATTTATGTTTTGAAAACCTATTTTTATTGATTTTATGCCAAAAAAACAAAAAAGCATGTACACTAAAATAAAGAAATGGAAGAAATGTGATAAAGATATAAAAAAAATAAATAAAATAAATAAATTAGAATACTTTTTTACTTTAATTTCTAGTATTATTCTTATTACTGCTTTGATTTTTGGAATTAGCTTTTATAATAAATCATATACAAATTTTGAACCGGAGCAAAAATTGGATAAAATAATCTTTTCCCTTGATAATGGAATAATTTTGATTATATTTTTTATTTTAGTTATAATTTTAGTTATTTTTATTTGGTTTATATTAAAACTCAGAGACAAATATTCAGAATTTGACTTAAGTATATCCGATTTAAGAAAACATTATCTAGCTTCTGCTCTAGAGAATCATAAAAATTCAAATTATGATAAAGCAATTTTTTGCTTAGAAAAATTTAAAAATCTAATTAGAAGCAAAGACTCTTATGAAGATCTATATGAAAAAATAGATGAATATTTAGATAAAATTAATGAAGCAAATAACCCGGAAAAATCCATAAAAAACACTTTTGAAGATTTCATATATTTTGTTGTAAATAAAATTGAAAAGAAAGAAAAAGATCCTTTTGAAAATATTATTAAAAATATAGAAGATACAAATGAAGAAGAAACAAGTTATTATAATATAATTAAATCCATTTTAGATAATTTAAAATTAAAGAGTCATATCGTTTTCATAATTTTATTTATTATATTACTAATTGCATATTTTTTAACAAAAAATTATATTATAGTTCTTATATTTATGGTACTTATCGCAGCTTGGGAAATAAATTCTAAGAAAAAATAAATGTGATATATTAAGAATTTACTTTGTTTTATTGACTTTAATTTCTTCAACTTTCTTTTCTATCATCTTGTCAAGCATGGCCTTGATGTGTTCCTCCCGCTCTTTTTTCTTGGCCAAATCCGTTAGTGGATTACTACAAAAGTGGCAGAAATCAAGGTCTGGTGGATTTTGCTGACCACAGAAGGAACAGAACATTGATCTAATGTCAGTTTTCTTTATTTCAGAATTCATTCCATAGAATTTTAGGACGGTTTCTTCAACATCATCCTCATTCAGAGCCACATATCTTTCTATGACGTCGGAACCGGGAACCCAGCCCATGTACTTGTAGAGGACTGGAGTAGGCCACTTGTTAGACAAGTGCGTGGCACGGGTTCTTCTGAAAGTATAAGCAGTCATTTCCTTCTCAATGTGTGCTTTCCTTTTCCACTTTTTGATTATTCCTCGGAGAACATTGTATGTTAATGGCTTATCTCCTTTGTACCAGAATGGCTTGCCAAAATTCTTTTTCGGATGCTTGTTTAACCATTCCTTCAAGTAGGGGACAGAAGAAACCAGTAGAATCCTTCTTTCACCGACTTTGCCACTTACAAGCCTTACTTTTGCTCTGTTATCCAGAATATCAACATCACCGATACTCAAATTCAGCAATTCATCCGGCGACCTGCAACCGCTTTCATACATGAAAGTTGACAAGGCTTTCTCAAGAATTCCTTCAGAAATATCAAAAATTCGTTTTATTTCTTCTTTAGAAAGAATTGTTGGTTTACGGAGTTTTGATTTTCTTGGAGATGGTTTGATCCATTTCACCTTCTTTGGAAAATCTTCACCGTCTCCTTCTAACCATTTGTAAAATTTTTTTATTGTTGTTTTGAATCCGTGTTTTGTCCATTCAGATTCATAAGACCTGGAAATCTTTGCAACGATTTTCTCAATATCTTCCTTTTCCAGTTCATCCAGACTCTTTTCAACCATTCTGCTTATTACAACCAGCTTATTCAGATAAAATAATATACGGGAATCTGATAGACTGTTTGCATAGCAGTAGTCCCTGAACCTAAAAATAAGTTCAACGTCCTTTTCTTTCTCTAATTTTTCTACTCTTTTATAACAAGATATCAATCTTTTTCCTGTTTTGTGAAGTCTACTCACTCTCCCAAACCTCATAAGATGGGATAAAAAATTGAGTGGAGCCCTAAGGAAAAAACATGGAGCCTCAGGGGGGAGTTTCAGTTTGACTGAAATTATGAAACTTCAGTTTCAAACACTTGAACCCTCGACCTCTGCCTTACCAAGGCAACGCTCTACCGGCTGAGCTACTGAGGCATAACTTATTTTCAAAATCAAACAAATAAAAAGATTTCTAAATGAAATACTTGTGAAGAATTTCCCTTCCCTTTTCAGTTATGCAGCACCTTCTGTCAAGGCCGACTTCGTAAATTTCCATACATCCCTTTAATTTTTCATCCGATTCGTTTTTTTCTTTTGACACGCCGTCCAATTCAGTTATGTAACTCTCGGCCTCCTCGCCACTCATGCCATACAATTTCCCTAGTCCGTCAACGAGAGTACTGAAATTTCTTGGGGTCATGTCAAGACTCTTTAAAATGAAACCTACTTCATCTTTAGGCACAAAATCATTAGGCATAAAAACCCTCTATTTCTTTTTTTCTCTTTTTATCTGGTCCTTGAGTCTGGGAACCCTTATAGTGTTACCGCAGTTATCACACTTTACATTAAAAGGCCTTTTCCATTCTCTCTCCAAATACCCATGATGACCGCAATCGGGGCACTTGTATTCGGCTCTTGCCTTATTGTCCTCAAGAACAAGTATCCTTATCTCGCCTTTCTTCTCTCCATCCTTTTCCAGTTCTCTCCATGTATGATAGAGAGGAGATTTTACATTGTTTTCTTTTATGTATTCCGTAATCTTTGTTAACATCATACCAATCTTTAGTGATTGGTGTTTTATATATTTTTTCCTTAGAAAATGGCACCGACAAGAAAAGCAATCAAGGAAATAAACATGGCAACTTTCATTAATTTGTGTACTTTTCCTGCTGGAGTTTCTCTCTGGTTCCATATTATAGAGAATACAAAAAGAACAAGGCCTATAGAAACGACATACATGTAAGAGTTACCCATATAGCCAAAAAGATAAGGCAAAGGAGCAAAGAATATTGTCAACCCTATAAGTATCGAAGCTATCTTTCTTGCGCTTTTCTCTCCTATCAAAATCGGGAGTGATTTTACCTTACCTAGACGGTCTCCCCTCATGTCTTCAATTGTTTTTATTATCTCCCTTGAAAAGTTTGAAAAGAATGAAATCAGAGCTATTGTGAATAAAGGCATAAGGCCCCCCGCGTTAACCGCAAGTCCTCCCAATATAAAAGAAGATGCCACGAGATAGCTAACAAAAACATGACCAACAAGAAGTATCTTCTTGAACTTTCTGGAATAAACAAAAAGAAGGAAAGAATTGACAAGAGCTATATTGAAACAGTAAAAATTTATGAAATAAGTTATGTAAATGCCTACCGCAAACAATACCATTGAAAACATGAAAGCTCCCTTGGGTGCTATTCTTCCCGAAGGGATTGGCCTGTGTCTCTTGTTCAAAAAATCTATGTCCCTGTCATAAAAATCGTTTATAGTCATTCCAGCCCCGGTTATCAGGAAAGTGGCTATTATTGCAAGATGAAGCTCAGTCAACGAGACTATATCAGTTCCTCCTACGACAACCGCACCAACAAAAACAGCTATCGCAGCCATCATGCTGTTGATGGGACGCAAAAGCTCGATAAAATGTTTTACCATTATAAACCACTTTTTTAAAGATTTGAAGATTTTAATATTTAAACATTAAACATTGACAGATAAAAAATTAATCTATGACCTGTTTTCCTTGCTTTTTGGTCTTAAAGAATTTGAACCGCACTTCCTGCATTTTATCTTTCCGTCTCTTACTTTGAAAGAGTTGGCTCTTATTTTAGCCTTGCACTTTCCGCATATAAAAACATTGTCGAAAAGTCTTTTTCTTGCAACTTCCTTTATCATAAAATTCACCTTTAAAGTACTCTTAGATTTTGTGTGTCAAGTTTAAATATTTTTCTATTGCTTAAAAATGTTGTTTTTTGGCGCTACGGAGTAGATAAGCTTGCCTTCATCGCCGGATACATCCATTTTATAATCACCAAGGGGCTTAAAGTACTTTTCGCCAAACTCCTCCATTAAGGAATTAAATTTCTTCTGGGATTCGAAATCAAATTTTTTTTCTGTCCTGAATTCAAACCTGAAATCCTTCTCATAATTATCACCCAGAGAAAAAATAGACCTGAATCTGTTTGTCAAAAGCCAGGCATAGTTTATAGCCTCCAAATCTCTGTTATCTTTCTTCTGGTTGTCGGTAAATACAAAATCGTGATTTTCGTCTATATCAATATTGCATGAAGAGAAAATGTTGCCATGCTTGTCTATCTCAACGAGAGCGTTTTCTCCAACCGGGATTTTGTTAGCGTAGCCTCTTTTCTTGCTTCCTTCGTAAGTTAATGCTACTGAAATGCTGTTCATACTTAGGTTAAGACAAAAAAACTATTTAAGTTCAAATTTTCATCTCTTTCAGCCTTTTTATTCTGTCCTCTACGGGCGGGTGTGTTGAAAACAGGCGGGCCATTCCTCTTGCACTAAGAGGGTTTATTATAAACAAATGGGAAGTCGAGGGGTTTATCTTGACAGGGTTTTTTACAGAGATTTTATGTATTTTCTCTAGAGCTGAAGCAAGCCCGAGAGGGTCACTTGAAAGCTTTGCACCGGATTCGTCAGCCATGTACTCGCGGCTCCTGCTTATAGACATTCTCACCATACCGGCAGCAAGAGGGGCGAAAATCATCATTAGAAGACCCAGGGAATTCCTGTCCCTATCAAAAAGAAAAGCGTAGGAAAGCCATGTTATAGCACCGCCTATTGTAGCTGCCATGGTTTGCACAAGTGTATCACGATTTACTATATGAGAAATTTCATGTGCGATTACCCCCTTTATCTCTTTCTGATTAAGATTCTTGATAAGGCCAAAAGTTACAGCCACGGCAGAATGTTCGGGGTTCCTTCCGGTAGCAAACGCGTTAGGCACGTTGCTTCTCAGCATATATAGCTTTGGCTTGGGAATTTTTGCCTCTTTACAAAGCTCTTCAACCATTTCGTGAAGGCTCTTGTTGTCTTCCTCTTTTATTTCCTTTGCTCCGTACATTTTGAGCACTATTTTGTCAGAAAACCAGTAAGATACAAAATTCATTAAGAATGCCATCAATAATGATATGAAAGCGCCTCCGATTCCTCCCAGCACATAACCTATACCGAGAAATATCCCGGTTAATACTGCCATAAGACTGAATGTTTTAAAAATATTTAACAGAGCCATACACCCTCACTCCAGCATATAATCAAAATCTTCTAGCCAATCAATCTCTTTCGTGTTTTTACTATTTATATGTTTTTTTATATATAATGCGGATTCTTCGGGTGTTTTATCCGTAGTATCAACTTCGATAATCCTTTCCTTACCCCATGTATCATAGGCCTCGGATGAGCAAACTCCCAAAATCTCTGATTCTAGGTTCTCTTTTACCTTTTTTAAGGGCCAATTTCGCTTTAAAATCCTCTTTTTAAGAATATCAGGTCTTGTCCTCAAAATAACTACTTTATCTGACTTTACAAAGTGAGAAAGATGCCCATCCACAACACTGTCTTCAGGTAAATTTAAATCAGCCAATTTATTTGTATCGACTATCTTTGATTTTCTACCACTGTCGAAACCGATAATGAGCCCTTTCTTTTCTGATAGTATATTCAGGTCAATATATTCATAAGAAAGGATACCGGCAAGAGCCTTCGACGTTTCTGTCTTGCCCGTCCCCGGAGTCCCTGAAACAGATATTATCATGTTAAAACTTAGGATTAAAAAACTTATAAAGAAGCTATCGATATTTAAAGCTTACATAATAAAAATAATTATGAACGCGGGAGAAAAAATTATAGAAGACGCCTTCAGATTAAGAAATGACCCAAGATTCAGGGGAAGAGTCATAGGAAGTGACCATAAAAGAAACGTCAGGCATTATATGAATATTGGTTATAATGTTTTTGAAGCCGAAATGAAATCAAAAGAAAGGCTGACATGGAAAGGCTATGATTCAGAAGAAGTAGAAAGAAACGCAAAGCTTCCCTTTTTCTACAGTTAGTTTACTGTTTCTTTTAAGTGTTTTATATGACTAAAATTTCCGATAAAAAAATAAGAAAAATTTATGAGGCTCATAAAGATAAACTGAGCATTTCGGAGATTGCTGCAGAAGCCGGGGTATGTAAAAGCACTGTAAGCAAGTACCTCAAAAAATCAGACATTCCCCCCAATTACGAAACAAATAAAACCAAGATAAAAAACATTCCCATGGATGTGCTGATTGAGGATATTTTTGAATCTCCGGACGAAGAGCTTTATTTTTCAGATATATTAAAAAGAATGGAAGAATATATGGAAAAGCCGATAATGAAAAAAGTAGTACAAAAATCCATAGAAGAAGCAATTGAACTTGGATTATATGAAAAATTTGAAACAGCAGAAGGAATAGTCTACAAAAGAAAGCTTCCTCTCTAAGCAAAGGTATTTATTAAAAAGACTCTAATAATCTTTGTACTCGTTTTGTGTGGGATAAGATGACACTTGAAGTTTGGACAGAAAAATACAGGCCAAAAAAACTGGATGATGTAGTAAATCACAAAGAAATAATAGAAAGATTAAAGGCCTTTGTAAAGAACAAGAACATACCCAACATGCTTTTTGCCGGACCTGCGGGAGTCGGAAAAACAACATGCTCGCTTGCAATAGCTCATGAAGTTTATGGGGAAGGATGGAAGCAAAACTACCTTGAAACAAACGCATCAGATGAAAGAGGAATAAACGTTGTAAGGCACAAGATAAAAGACTTCGCCAGGACAAGACCCATAGGAGAGCTTCCTTTCAAGATAGCTGTTCTGGACGAGGCGGATGCGCTTACACCGGAGGCTCAGCAGGCATTGAGAAGGACCATGGAGAATTACACCAATACCTGCCGCTTTATACTGATAGCCAACTACAGCTCAAGAATAATAGACCCCATACAGTCAAGATGTGCCGTATTCAGATTTTCCGGAGTAGACAAGGAAAAAAGCAAGGAATACCTTAAAGGCATAGCAGAAAAAGAAAAACTGGATATAGACGAAAAGGCCATTGATGCAATACTTCATATAACAGAAGGTGATATGAGAAGAAACGTTAATCTTCTTCAGTCATCCGCCGCGCTGCATAAAAAAATAACAGAGAAAGTTGTGTATGATGTGGCGGCACAGGCAAAACCAAAAGATATAGACAAAATGATTGACCTGTCTCTCAAGGGAAAGTTTATAGAGTCAAGAAAAATACTTTATGATATACTTATAAAACAAGGCATATCGGGAGAAGACGTTATAAAAGAAATACACAGGCAAGCATATGACTTGGATACCTCAGAGGAAAACAAAATAAAAATAATACAGTACCTTGGAGAATATGAATTCCGATTGGATGAAGGTGGGAATCCGATGATTCAGCTTGAAGCATTTTTGGCCCAAGTATCGGCTCTAAAATAAGTTATTCTTTTTCTGTAAAATCTTCAAGAGATGCCTTGAAATCAGAATTCTTCTTTATATCTCCCTTTGCCTTAAGAATCTCCCTTGTAAGAAGATAATAAATAAGCCCTAAAGATTTCTTTCCTTTGTTGTTTGCGGGTATAATCAAATCTATAAATTCCATATCATTGTATGTGTCACATATAGCAACTATAGGTATTCTTTTTTCTGTGGCTTCCTTCACAGCCTGCTTGTCTGCTATAGGGTCAGTAACCACAACCAAGTCCGGCTCCATGTAATTCTTAAAATTGGGATTGCTCAAAGTGCCGGGCAAGAATCTCTCTGTTACAGCCTTTCCGTTAATCATCTCTGCCATCTTTTTTATAGGTTTTATTCCATTGGTTTTTCTGCAAACAACCATTACATCATTATAAGAAGATATGAATTTGGCAGCGACCTCTATTCTCTCGTCTGTCTTTTCTATATCCAAAACGGACAAACCGTCTGGTCTTGTCTTGAATATAAAAGGAGCCATTTCCTTTGTCTTCATTCTCATTCCTATATGTACTCCCGCAGACAAGTATTCGTTTCTGTCAGCCAAGTTAGTCATTTTTTCCACCTTTTGATAAATTATCTATCCATTATACTCAATCTTTTAATGATTATATATTTAAATAGTTTAACAAATGAAAAAATAAATCAATCTCCGAAAACAAGCACTTCAACTTTTTTTAATTCAGAATTATCGAATACAAAGTTCTCTAATTGCTCATGTGTCTTGTAAAAAATTTTGGAATTGGCGGACCTCTTGAAGTCCCCGCTATATAATTTCTTGAAAAAACTCTTTCCATAAACATCATCCAAAGCGTCGCTGACACTCGCCTGCCTGAGATTGCCGCAGTCAATACACCCAAGAGTTACGTATTCGTCTATCCAAGTGCCAAGTATGCTGAACTCATCAAAACAAGCATCATACAAATCACTTTTCATATAGGCCTTGTCAGTCTCATCAATTAGCTGATTCATGGAATTTCCTATAATCATGCCTGCCTCTTTTTTATTTATATTCTTAAAAACAGTCTGCACCGCATTGGGGCCCTTCTTTTCTATGTATTCATCTCTTTTTTTCAGCCCGTTATCCTTTAATATATACTGGAATCTTTTTACTTCTTTTTCATCCATTAACATATTCACTAATAGGTAGTAAAAGTATTTAAACTTATTCAAATTCTTACCATTCTTGGATATTCTAAAATATCCCAGAGCTCGAGCAGGCGGTTCATCTTTGCGAGACGCTCACCGCCCCAGACACCGGTCTTTATAAAGTCCCCGATTCCAAGCGCGATATCCGCTATAACGGGGTCATTAGTCTCACCGCTCCTGTGAGAAACAGCAATCTTATAATTTCTTGTTTTTGCGTGCTGAGCAACCTTCATTGCAAGACCAAGTGTTCCCGCCTGGTTTGGCTTTACAATCATTGAATTGCAGGAATTGAGTCTCAGCCCTCTTTTAAGCCTTGTAATATTGGTTGAATAAAGATCGTCACCACAGACAAGTATCTTATCATTCCACTTCAAAAGTTCCGCGAAACTATCAAAATCATCCTCATGGAAAGGGTCTTCCACATAATAAATCTTCCATGTATCAACCAATTCCTTTACGGCCTCTATTTGCTGGCTAGGCAAGGCTTCTCTGCCCATTTTTTCGTAAACATACCTCTTTTTGGATTTGTTGTAAAGGCTTGATGCAGCCATATCAACGCCTATATCAGCTTCTAAATCATCAGCAATTTCCCTTAAAATATCAAGAGTCTTCTCTTCTTTAAGGTCGGAAATAAGCGCGTTTTCATCATTTTTTCCCGCAAATTTTCTCTTAGACAACAAAATAGTCTTTATTCTGCCTATTCCTTCCTGACACATTTCTATCGCCTGAGGGAAACTCTCGGCCTTTGTTGGTATGAGATGGAATTCCTGTATATCCGTGCCTCCGCCATGTTTTCCTCCACCCATGACATTAACAATAGGATACGGAAACCTTATCTCGTCAAAATACTTGTAAGGGTCGCCAAAATAAGAGGCCTTTAACAGGGCCGAAGTAAGAGCAACACCTATATGAGCTCCAATCTTTTGAAAGTTATTGCCCCCCAGCTCGACAAGCATCTCGTCCAATATGTCAAAATCGCTTTCATTCAAGCCTATAAAATTATGTTTAATCTTTTGGATTATTTTAAGGGACCTCTCTACGGGAATTATATGAGCTTCGTACTTGCTCCTGCTCTTGCCAGAAGGCGCTGAGCCGGAAAAAGTTCCATAATCAGTGGTTATCTTTACAAGAAGAGTGCGCTCTCCCCTGCTGTTATAAATCCTGAATCCCTTAATATCCCTAATCATAATTAGTAATATAAAAGGCTATATAAAATATTAACCAAATTTTATTCCATCTTTCTCGGCATTTTTCTCTTTATAGTTATCGGTATAAGTCCTTTTTTAAATTCTCTTTTTGACAAATCAACCGGGTCCAGTTCATTTGACTTTGCATTTATCAATAAAGGAGCTCCCATAGCTATCTGAAGTGCCCTCGCAGAAATAATTCTTGTCTTCTCGAACTTGGTATATCCATTATTCTCCATATTTATCACCCTATGTACCTAAGCTTGTCATGACTCTTTTCTTCAGGCATGAGTTTTTCCATTGCCTTCTTCTGGATTACTTCAAGCTTTTTAAGGAAATCCTCCATTTTCTTGGATTTTTCATCAATCTTAGTTAGCTTTATATCCAAATCCAGAATACTTATAAGCACGTTTAAAAGCTTTTCAGCGGACCTGGGATCGCTCAAGATAGGGAAACCGGTAGTTTCTCCCATCAGGCAAACTCCTTCCATTCCCCTTTCTTTACCAAGGCCTATAAGCAGCCCGCTTGCACCTACTATGTACTGTATTCTCTTTGCGGAAGACTTAAAATCTATATCGAAATTTTTATATTTTTTAATAAGCTTCTTGTCGTTAACTGCTCCAAGTATTTCTATGTCTTTTGTTTCCTCTATTTCTCCCGTAGCAAAACCGCCCAGGGTAAAAATTTTCTTTACTCCAAGATTTTCACAAAAATCCAGGACCTTTTCAGTTATCTCATAATGACCTACAGTACCAGAGTCACCGCACTGGCAGTCACCTACTAAAAATATTAAGTCGCTCCCGCCCTTCTTGGGATTTTTCCAGTAATAAAACTCATTCTTAAGCATTTTTATAAGGCTCTCATGAATACTAACAAAAGGCAAAAAATACGGTGAATATAACTCAGCGAACTTCTTTGCTTTTAACTCGTCTATAAGATATTGAGCGGAAACCCTTCCAACGCTGCCGATGCCCGGTAAACCCTCTATAAAAACAGGGTTCTTTGGGTCTATTTTCTTTATTAACTTTATTTTAGTATCCATAAAACCACAATTAGTATTATTTTGAGTTTATCTTTTATATACTTTTATTTTGGGCTATTAAAAAAGCACAGGAATGCCTGTGAGGTCCTTGGTTTTTATGTTCTTCCACAGACGTAAGATATTCATCGTAATAAAGAATTTTCCAGTCTTTGTAAGCATCTCTAAGCTCGTTTTTCTTAAAAGAATAAGTCAGAACTTTGCTTGGAACAGCATCTGTAAAAGCCATTATGACATTCAGACCATCCTCTTCCGTGTTATCCTTGATTTTTTTTATCAAGTCATATATCTCTTCTTTTTTAAGAAAATTAAGTGTAGCGGTACTGATTATAATATCGTACTTCTTTGAAAAAACAAATTTCGTTATATCCATCAAAATTCCTTTAACTTCAAGACCCTCATTTTTTGCAGAATCCAAAAAACTTTCAATACCGCTCTTTGAAAAATCCACTCCGGTCAATTCAAAACCCTTCTTTGCAAGAAAGAGGGAATTCTTCCCGTGACCAACACCCAAATCAAGAACACTTCCGTAATCTTTTAAATCCAATATCTTAGTCATTCTTATATCAGGTTTTTTGCCAAAATAATCCTTAACTTTATATATTTCATCAAAAACTTTTTTCATGTAAACACCGGCTAAGCCTTGCTTTTTGCCATTCTTCTGTACTTTCCATACTTGTCTTCGGGAGAAAATTTGGGGGGATGTGGTGTTCTTGTCTTCTTGCCGCATTTTGGGCATTCATCCTTAAGCGTATACAAGTTACAGCCAAAACATTTCTTTATCATATTCATATTTTTCCACCCTTTGTTAATAAAATATAATCTTTGTTCTTTCTTCTGTCCTCGAACTCGTCCTTTACAAGAAAACCATCGAAACCTGATTTTCTAAAAGACCTCAGAGCGATATCCATCTCCCCTTCCGTTCCGGGAAAGAATTGTATGAAACATTTCCCTTTATTCCTGAGCACCCTGTATACTTCCGAAGCAAACATTTCGTATTTGTCTTTTATCTCGTATTTGTCCTTTCCGGTTATCCACTGAAGACTTGATATTGAAATTATATAATCAAAAGATTTTTCAATGAAAGGCAGTTTCTTAAAATCACCAACCAAAACATCAAGTCCCTTTCCTCTGGCTATATCAACCATATACCTGGATATATCGACTCCGAAAACATTAAACCCCGAATCCCTTAGTGAAACGGACGAGAAACCCGTGCCGCAGCCTATATCAAGAAAAACCTTGCCTTTTTCCGGCTTTAAAAGTTCCATACCCCTTTCAGTCATAATTTCTTGGGTTTTTCTTATTCCGTTATTTTTCTCATATTCTCTGGCTGAATCCTTATTCCAAAAAAGCTTTGGGTCCGAACCCAATACGTCAGTCATTTTCTCACTCTGTTCGTTCTATAAACTCTCCGCCAATCTCTTCAATTTTCTCTTTTATTTCGTCAAAGGACTTTCTAAGAATCTTTTTTCCTTCTTTGGGGTTTTTAGTTTTAAAAGATAACTTGTATTTCGGTGCAGAAACGTAGCTAACAGAAATCTTATTCTTATTGCTTACATCATTAAATATTTTTTTAATTTTTTCTATACCGTCAGAATCAAAAGACCTGACTTCAACTTCTTCTTCCATCCTCAAGTTAGGTATTTTTATCTTTTCGGAAGCTATCTCATCTATTTCAGAAGACCACTTTTCAGGGATTCCTTTATTTTCTATATAATCCTTACCCTTTCTTACCGCAAGTTCGAACACATCCAACATATCCTTGAAATTTTCCTGTATTTCAAACCCGATATCCTCGTAAACATCATCCAATGTAACTCCCTTCTTATCAGCAATTGCCTTTAGAAGTTTCTCGCCTTTTTCATCCCTCTTCCATGTTTGAAGCCTTTTATTTCTCTGATTATCCGAAACCCTCTTAAGACTGAGGCTTATATGGCCCTTTTCTTTATCAACACCAAGAACAAGACAAACAACTTTCTGTCCCTTTTTTACCCAGTTTCTAACATCCCTTATCCATTTCCTTGCGACCTCAGATATGTGTATCATGCCGACTTTGTCGGGA
The DNA here is from genome assembly GCA_964584335.1 of uncultured archaeon. Lineage (GTDB taxonomy): Archaea > Aenigmatarchaeota > Aenigmatarchaeia > PWEA01 > JAGHBM01 > JAGLWW01. The sequence continues at coordinate 250,709 of CAZOZN010000001.1, read as the reverse complement.
TATTCATCAAGGTCTACAAAAACAGAATAAGGATTAATATTATTAACCGTTCCGATTATAATTTCTCTCTCTGCCGGATAATCATTTTTTCTTCTAACCATAAATAACACTAAATCTTTTGTATCCTTAATTATAAAAGATTACTCTACCCTTTCAAGTATCTTGGTTTTTATTTTCCCTAATCCGCCGGTAGATTTGCAGATAAGCTCTCCGCAAACAAGACACTTAATATCAGAAGAAGGTTTATTAAATATTATCTGCTCATTGTTGCATTTAGAACACTTTACATTCAAAAACTTACTTCTTGGTTCCAGTTTAACTGCCATATATACTACACCTCTTCAATCCTATTTCTTTTCAAGCTCAAATCTCTTTGCACGGAAACCCTGTCCAATTATATGCTCTTTCTTGCATTCCATGCACATATACCTCAAATCAAGTTTTCTTGTGGGTTTTTCCCTTCCCTTGGGGTTGGGCCTGGGAAAACTACCATAACCTTTCTTCTTTCTGGCAACCCTTCTCTGGTCTACAGCCATTTTCCTTCTGTTTCTGGCCCCGACCTTTTCACGCCTAACCTTATGCTCCGTATGCTTGTTGCAAAACGGACAAAATTTTATAATCTTTTGAGGCATTCTCATTACTTATCACCAATTATCAAACTGGTAGTAATTTTAAATTACTTAGAATCTTATAAGAAGCAAGTATTTAAATATTAATCCAAGCAAAGAAGGTTAATTATCCTTTATTATCTCAACCTTTTCCTTATTGACAAGAAGTTTTGCAACCTCTTCCTCTACAGTAACTATATCATCCTTTTTTAGAGGTCCGTATGTTTTTCCATCAGTACCCAGAAACTGTGGAACATCCTCTATAACTCTAACATGTTTGTATCCTTCCGGCTCCTTTACCTTGTCAAATTTATCCTCGGGAAACAATTCCTTTTCCCTTTCCTCAATCTTTTCTTCCTCCTCTTCAATCTTATTCTCTTCTTTAGTTTCTTTATCAGGTTCATTTTCTTCCGTTTGGGCTTTCTCTTCTTTCTTCTCTTCTGGCTTAACAGCATCCCTTTCAACCGGCTTTTCCTCCTTTTCCTGTTCTTCGGGTTCCCATTCCTTCTCGCCATCCTCTTTTATTTCCTCTTTCAAGCCCTTTACCTTGAATTCCTTGCCAGGAATGTTCAATGAATTCGGCAATTTCCCTTCCTCTTCTTTTATCTCTTTTTCTAATTCTTTCTCTAGTTTCTTTGTCTCGCCTTTTTCTCCCTTTATAATTCCCAGTATATTCACTCTCATGTTTTTCAGGTGACTCACTATATTGTCAAAATGTTTTTCCTCGTGGGAATGCAAATTCTGAGGAACCGCATCACTTCTGACAGCATGCATGGCCATCAAAAGAAGCTTTCTCTCTCTCCTGTCAAGAATGTCCTTTATTATAGACATCACGTTCTCTATCTCTTTCAAAATCATTGTGTCCTTGGTTTTGTTGTAGGCCTCTCCCTTTCTCTTTATCCACTCGGCACAGGACTGAAAAAAATCTTCAGGAAGCTCCTGCAAATTATCATTATCTCTTTCATTTTTCTGAAATTTTCTGAAAGTCTCGTAAGTTATTATATTGTCCTCTTTTTCATTTTCCATGGTTTAAATTAAAAAACTAAGAATAAAAAGTTTATGAAGATTAAAACAATGATTAATATCTTAAATTTAAAAGAAACCAATCTCAAATATTAATAATGAAAAAAAGGATTCTCCTAATACAAATTCTTTTGATATTTTTGATAACCCCGGTTATGGTACTTGGGCTCAAAAACCCGTCCGCGGAATACTGCAAAGAGCTGGGATACGGTTATAATATTGAAAAAAACGAGCTGGGAGAAAGGGGATATTGCTTAATGCCGGGAGAAGTTTGCGAAGAGTGGAATTTCTTTAAGGGCAAATGCGGAAAGGAATATTCATACTGTTCTCTGAACGGTTATGAGACTGTTGAAAATGAATCAGGAGCAATTTGTGTCAACAAAACTAATAAAATTTCAAAGAAAAATATCCGGGCTGCTGAATTAATGAACCTTGGGGAAAAACTTAATGATTTTAATCAGAACAAGCTGAGCATGCCAAAAAAACAAACAAAAAATATCGTAACCGGTTTGGGGTCTGAATACAATTCCTCAGACTTCTCTTTCTGGGACTGGAGAAACCCGCCCAACAATACAATATATGCAAAAAACGGTTCGATGTTCTTTGACAGTGATTATGGATGGGTTACTGAAATAAAAAACCAAGGCTTATGCGGCTCGTGCTGGGCTTTCTCTTCGGCGGGAACATTAGAATCAAAGTACGAAATAAACGAAAACGAATCGAGACTAAACCCCGACTTATCGGAGCAAAATTCAGTTTCATGTGACCACTCATGTTATCCTGGATGGACGTGGCCTTCTTATGGATGCCAGAGTGGTTGCAACGGTGGTTTTCTAGACTTGACATTTCAGTATTTAAACGAGACAGGAATAGTAGATGAAGACTGTTTTAGTTACACGGGAAGCGAAGTAAGCTGTTCAAACAGATGCTCTGACCACTCAGAAAGAACATGGAATATAAGAGGTGTTGACTATTCAGAATATTCGACACCGTATTTGACAGACGAAGAACTTGAACAATGGATAATAGATAAGGGACCTCTTTCAGTGGCAATATACATGAAACAGACAACAGACGGCGAAGGATTTATTAACTGCGGTTCAGGAGGTACTTCAAACCATGCGGTGATTTTAGTCGGATATAATGATACTGGAGACGACTCGACCAGCTACTGGCTATTAAAAAACAGCTGGGGCACTAGCTGGGGACAGAGCGGCTACTTTAAGATAAGGTTCAATGACAACTGCAATCTGGGAGATATGGTATACTACGTAAACAAGACAAGTCAGCCGGATTTCAAACCAAGAATAAACTTAATTGAGCCTTACGATTATGAAAGCACGGAAAACACAAAAATAAAATTTAACTTCAGTTCATATAACAAAGAATCTTCATCAAGCACATGCGACCTGATAATAAACGGAGATAAAAAAAACACCACTGAAGTTGAAAATGGGACAATAGGAGAAATGAGCTACAACATCACATTCGGCGTGCATGAATGGAAAATAGAGTGCTGGGAGGAAGATTTTGGGATAAAAAACTCATCATCAGCCAGGGCCCTGATAATTTCCGGGCCAATCGAAGTATCTGTAAGGCACCCAATAAACGGGAGCACCTATACAGAGGAACCCGTAGACATAAACATAAGCCTAGGTGAAGTCGCAGACTGGTGCGGATGGAGCATAAATGAAGCTAGTTTTGAAAATTCAATGTACGGGTCAGGTACTGAATGGTACGATGATATAGATAACCCCTCTGAGGGCGAGCAAAGGATTTACGTACTTTGCAACAACTCGGGTGGAGATGTAGGAACAAACAATTCAATATATTTTTCCTATGATTCGAAACCTCCTCTGTATTCAGACAAAAAAGAATACCCAGAATCAAACTCTTCCTTCAACTCATCACAAAATTATCAGTTCAACATTACATGGGTAGAATCAGGAGAGATTGGTACAGTATTGCTTGAAAACAACTTTACAGGTATTATGGAAAATTACACGGTAAATACAAAAAATGGAGATGAATATTACTATGACCAGAACGGCCTAGGAGCCGGAAAATACATTTACAGATGGTATGCAAATGACTCTTTCGGAAACATTAACAGAACTTCTCAGGAAGTATATGAAGTAAGAAAGGGTTTGTTACAAGGAGAGATAGTAAACGGCACACCCTGTGTAATTTACTACCCGGAGGAAACTTTCTCGACATACTCTGAAAACAATACAGGAGACAGCGACTGTGAATACAAAATGTGGAAAAACGGCGCAGAATACTCCCAGAATTTGTGGACGCCTATACCCGGAAATTATGTTTATAAGCTTAACGTGAGCGGTTGTACTAACTATACTGACCAAAAATTACTGGACAACAAGACGCTAACTGTAAAAAAAGGCAAGTCTTACTGTAACTTAACATCTTCATCGGGATGGTCTTTCATATACGGAACAGTAACAAACTTATCATGCACATGCCACGGAGAAGGTGCTACAAGACTTTACATCGATGAGGAGCTAAAAAACTCTTACAACAACAATAAAATAATTCTTCCCGCAAACCCAACGGGATACAGTATAATATGCAACATATCAGAGGAAGAATTTTACAATTCATCATCAAAAAACAGCACATTAAACATAACCAAATCATCAACCCACGTGAAGCTTTACATTGATGGAAATGAATGGGACGAAAACTCTACGGCAGACTATTCAGAAGAAACAGAAGTGGAGGGAAGAATAAATGTATCATCACTGGAAGCCGAACTTCTATTAAACGGTAGCTCAGTGGAAAACCCGTATGAGGAGACACATGAAGTTGGAATATATAATTACACCGCCGTATTTAACGAAAATCAAAACTACACTTCCTCAAATATGACAAGGTTCCTGACAGTTATAGATACAACCAGTCCCAACATAACAAACATAACAATATTACCCAGCATAGTCAAATCCAACGAAGATTTGGCAGTTATAGTAAAAGCTTATGACAACCACCAAATCGATTATATATATTCAGAATTCTGTGACGAAGACGGTGTTATAAGGGAAGATAACCTGACAGAAGACGATAAATTTTGGTCTCTAATATTCGATATCGGAAACAGGCCTCAATGGAACTATTATTTTAATATAACCGCTGTTGATATTTCAGGCAACAACTTTACAAAAAAATCTGAAGACATAGAACTGAACAATACAAACGGAGCAGAAAGAATAACTATTGACACTTCACTTTCCCTTGATGATGGAGAAAATACCATAAGCTGGACTTCCTCTAAAATAAGTTTAATACTGGAAATGCTGGATGATGTCTCGGATGCATTTATAGGTATGTCAATGTACGAGGAAAATCCTAAAGAAGTCGGATACAACGCAACTCACCTGAACAAATATCTTGAGATAAAATCATCTGGAATAAATAATGAATTGTCCTGGGCCATAATCAGGTTCCATTACACAAACGATGAAATTGATGAAACTCAAATAGAAGAAAACAAGATGAGAGTATTTTATTACAACGAATCAGAGGGAAACTGGTCATTGCAGGATGGTGGCATAGATCTTTCAGAAAATTTTGTCTGGGCTAACGTCACACATTTCAGTACTTTTGGCGTTTTTGAGTCAACAGAGATAACTACAACCACAACAACAATACCCGGAGGCGGTGGTGGTGGGAGTTCAGGAAGCCCGTATTTTAACACCACAACAACCATACCCGAAGTAATACCCCCCGAATACCACAATGAAACGCCACCTGCTGATTCAGGAAATGTAGAAAACGTTGATATTTGTGGGGATAATATATGCGGAATACACGAAAACAACATGACATGCCCTTCAGACTGTGGTGGTTTAGAGGCAAAAAAAGGTTCCGGTTCAATTTTACCAATTATCTTTGTCTTTATAATCCTCATAGTATTGGGTGGGGCAGGATTCATGTACAGAAACAAGATAATGGATATGATAAATTCAAATAAAAAAGACGAACCGCCTGTTCCAGTGGGAATAGAAGAAATATTTTCGCAGCCCAGAAAATATAAAGGCAAAAAAGTTTCTATTTCAGGCGAAATAATATCTTTCGAATACCCGGGTAAAACGAAAAATCTCTACGAAATAAGAGATTCTACAGGCGAAATATTCGGGCTAAGCAAAAAACACGTCCCAGAAGGAACTGGAACAGTAGAAGGAATTGTAAAAAAGCAAAAAGACGGTTTCTATATAGAATTCTGATTAATTTGTAAAGCGGCAGTAACAAACAAGCATATCAGCTTCACATTTAAAGGTGGCATAATCCATGTTTTTCATGCCGCAGAGTTCCATACAATATATCTCTAAATTTTCTTTCATTGATTGGTTCTTTGAAAGAGCTGTTTCCCCGATATCGGAACACTTTCTTCCCGTAGTGAAGCTCTCTGCCCCGATGGCCTTTATCTCTGATATGCAACCGCTAACAAACAAAACAACAGCAATCAAAAAAACAACTATTATCTTCTTCATGTTTATTTTTTGAAGTTTTTGATTTAAAAAAGTTAGACTTATTATTTTCTCCAAAATTTTAGCTTTCTCAAAAATTTCTTTATTTTATTTAATATTCTTCCGTAGCCAAAATGATAATAAGGACCGTAATTATCTTTGGATGAAAAATCCGTTTTTATTTCCTTTGAAACCTTTTTTTCTGGAAACATTACAAAATCTCCCCTTTCTACCTTGTTCTTTAAGCTTTTGAGACCTTCGCAGTCATGATTCTCGGGCAGTCTGTGCTCAGAACAAAACATTTTTTCGCAGTACTTGCACCTAAAAGGCATGCTTTCCGAGAATGGTTTTTTGCAAAAACTGCATTTTTTTCTATTTTCAGAAGATTCAGTCATATGTAAAGTTTATTTACAATGCTTAAAAAATTTTAAAATATAACAACAGAAAAGTTTAAATATCAAAAAATATAATATATAATATTGGTGGGGGTTGAAACACATCGTTTTCTCAGTACATGGGGGTGTTCTGAGTTGTTTTCAACCCCAACTTTTTATTTTTTATTAATTATTATCGTTTTTTCTCTTGCTCAGCCTTACAAGCCATTTCTTTTCCGCCTTTAAATTAACAAGCACCTCTACATCCACATCACCATTCTCAAGCTTCTTTTTTAGCTTAGAAGTGCTTATGGATACGACATCATCATACAAACCTTTCTCCTTTAGCAAATTTACAAAATGCTTGGTTTTTGGATAGCTTAGAGTGCTGTAAGAGCTTACAGAGGCCTTATTGTTGGTGCCGCACAACGAGCAAACGTTTTTTTGCTTGGAAAAATCAATAATTTTCTGCTTGATTTCTTCTTTTTCACTTTTTATCTTTTTCTCTTTTTCGGAAAGCTCCGAATATTTATCAACAAGCTTAACACCATCATCTTCCTTGAATTTCTTTTTATTATTCTCAATCTCATATTCGTGCTTGAAATGGGGACAGAACTGCCTGTACTTGCACCAGGAACACAGCACGGACTTGTTAGTCGGGAAATTGTCAGTATTTTCAATTTGTTTTATCATGTTTTCTATTTCCTTCTTTAATTCACTGAGCTGTGATTCAGTTCTGCTGGATTCCATTTTCTTGTCAAAAGCCAAGAAATACCAAACAAGCTTTACGTCTTTTGCATCAGGATAGTTTTTCCTTACCCAAAGAGAGTACATGGCAAGCTGCTTGTCCCTGTTCAGCTGATACTGGGTAAGCAATCTGCCTCCTGTCTTATAGTCACATACATAATAATTTCCATTCTCATCCATAGCAAGACGGTCTATCCTTATATGATACTTGTTACCATCCTCTAAATCAAGAAAATCCTGGGTTTCCAGGCCGAGTGTCTTGAGATGGTTAAAGGGCTTGTAATGGTCATAATAATTAGAAATAAAATTCTTTCCCATCTCCTTGTAGTTCTCAGGAGTATACTCTTTCTTAACTACCACAATCCTGTCGCACCAGTTCTTATCCCATTCATCCTCGAAATACTTTATTATTTCTTCCTTGGAGCTGAGCTTGCTATGTTTCAAATCCCTGTAAAGTTTTTCAAGAGCATCATGAACCAACCTTCCCATATAAGTCTCTATTGTATCGGGTATGTCGACTTTTATCTTGTCTATATACTGGAGTTTATACTTATACGGACACTGGTAAAAAGTTGAAATCTTTGAATTAGAATATGTCGCCATAACACATTTTAGGCCGAGAATATTATAAATAATTAAAACTATTTACTGGTTTTCTTCTTCTTTTTAGCTTTTGATTTTGACTTCTTTTTCTTTGACTTTAACTTTGATTTTGCAACTTTCTTTTTTTCCTTGTTGTGGCTTTCCATGCTCTTCTTTATCTCGTGCAGGTGGGGACTTATATCACCGGAATCGCTCCTGTATCTGTAAGTAAGTAAGAGGGAAAAAACAACATAGACCAATATAAAAGACAATATTGGCAAGAATATTGAATCGGGAAAAGAAACAAAATACCTAACCGAAAGGAAAACTGACAAAAAACCCAAACCTGCCCACGCATGGTGCCTAAATCTTTCATATTTTATTTTTTTCTCTGATATTGTACTTCCCATGTGGATTATTTTGATTTAATAATTAATAAAATAAACTTCTAACCAAAATTCTGTGTGCCAAAACACTCTATGAAGTTGCAGGAAACACCGACTCCTGTATAAGAGAACTCAGAGCTTACTATATTCGAATAATGAACAGGGCTCTCAACCCATCCATTTACCATACATCTTGCAATGTCATCATTAGACAAAGTAAAACCACAACGAGTAGAACCTAAAATGGGGGAATGGTAAATATTCTCGCCCCTTTCAGTTTCACTATGTCCAAAAAAATAACCATCTCTCATCTTAACACTGTGCTTTTTTGCAACTTCGTCCATGCCGTTCTCCCTTACCAAAACACCCAAACCAACACCCTCTCTTTCCTTGTTAACAAGCTCAAATACTTTTTCCTCTATTTGAGATTCGTCAAGGTTTTCTATAACAATAATCTGATAAGACAGTACAAAAACAAAAACCAAAAGCAGTATCTTGTTCATGTTTATTTTATGTCACAATGATTTAAAAATTATTTAAGTCACAGCTGCCTATTAATCTTGATTAAAATGTCTCTGGCTGCTATTGTTGTCGGCATTCTAATAGCCTTTGTTGCGCTTGTATTCTTCATATCATCAGCTATGGGAAAGAAAAAGAACTCCAAAAAAGAAATTAACTATTACACACTCTTCGTGATGGGAATGTGCTTCATGCCTTTAGGAGTTATAGGCATAGCAACAGAGAATTACGGTTTCATGGGTCTAACCGGGCTTGGTGTCGTATACATGGCTGCCGGTTTGTCTCACAGAAACGAGTGGCCGCAGAACAAAAAAATTAAGATTAAGAAACCAAGAAAGAGAAAAAAGAAAAAGTGATTAAATGGATAAAAAAATTCCTATAGAATATTAGGTGGAATAGGATTAGGATTTCTTGTTGGGAGCGAATTTTCGGGGACATACATTACATTAGCAGGAGCTTTTTTGGTTTTAACTTTTATTTTTTAATGCTAACAAACTGTAAAACATTTAAAAGAAAGAAAAAACAAAAAAAAACAGGTGAAATAAAATGAAAAAAAGTCTAATTTTAGGAATCTTTTTGTCCTTAGCAATAACCATAACTCCGATGGTTCAGGCCCAAAACCAGCAACAAAATCAGGCAATGGGAATAGCACCCGACAGCCCATTTTATTTCTTTCAGGGATGGTCAGAAGGTTTCCAGGGAATGTTTAGAGGAGGAGACCCCGAGTTTCACGAGGAACTGGCACTAAGAAGGCAGGCCGAGATTGGATACTTGGAAGGAAAAGGCGAGGAAGGGCTTATACAAAGATTGAGATTAAGAGAAAGAGTACGCGAACACCAGCAGGAAGCACAAAAAATAAGAGAAAGAAACAGACAAAGAGAAGGTAATCCAGAACAAGGACAGGGTCAAAATGAAAACCAGGGAGGAAATGGAGATTCTGGAGGCCAAGGCAGCGGACAAGGTGGCAACCAGGGCGGAAACAATCCCTGACTTATTTTTTTATTTTTTAACCGACCGTGATGTAGAAAATCCTTGAAAGCAAAAATAGAAGAACTCTTTATTACGGATTAAATCTTTATCCACTTTATTTCCTTCCACATTATAACTATATCTTTGCTGCCTTTCCTCAAAATTAGAAAATCTTCGTCAAACAAATCCTTTATCTTGCCCGAAACTTCCTTTGTAGTAAATACTGTTATCTTCGGTGAATTTTTGTAGTTGTTTCTCTTTAATTTCTCTTTTATTTTATTTCTTTTGAATTGTCTTATCTGAAGGCAACCAAAGTAGTCAAAAAATGCAGGTAGATAAAAAAGGCACACAAGCATTACGAGAAGAGGGCTCTCGTTTATGAAAATCCTTGCAGTGAATATCCCTGTAATCATCACAGAATACACAAAACCCCTGAAAATCTCATAAGAATAAACCAAATTCTCGTTTGGGCCGACGGAAAGAAAACCCGTAAATATTATAAACAAAGGTATTGAGAAAATTGTTATTGTAATCGGAAATCCCAGAATTGAATAATTGAAGTTAAGTATTATTGTAAATATAAAAGAGATAGAAACAAAAATTACAGAAAACAAAACCAGATACTTCTTGAAGGTGTTATCATAATCCTCAACGCTTGCCAATATTTTCTTTATCTTGGGATAAGAAACTATAAACCTGAACCTCTTTCTTATCAGTTTTATCTCGTTTATAAGATAAGGTATAAAAAACGGCAAAAGTATTGGCACTAAAGAAGCAATCATTCTCAATAGCTCAAAAATATTCTGGAATGCTATACCCATAATATCCAATAAAATTTTGTATTTATTATTTAAAAACATTTTTACCATATTTTTATGATACAATGTACAAAATACCAGAAGAGATAAGAAAAGAACTAAAAAATCCCGTAGACGGGTATATAGAAGAAAAAGACTTGAAAAAAATAAAAGAAGAAATAATATCAGTAGGGGATATGGTAACTCTTACTCTTGACAAATATGGAATAGAGCCAAAGATTTGCATAGTCGATTACAAAACAAGAAGGGGAGAAATACAGGAAAGTGAAAAAGAGAAGATAAAAAAAATAGGAGAAGAAACAATAAAGGTAAAAAACCCACCGGGTACAATATCAGACGAGCTCTGGTATTCCGTAAACAAAAGCCTTAAAAGCAACAAAAAAACAAAAATAGAGGTCGATGGTGAAGAAGACCTTTCTGTTTTTCCTTGTGTTTATCTTTCAGAGAAGAAAACAACAATAATTTACGGAATACCTGAAAAGGGAATCGCATTCATAAAATCTAACGAAAAGAACAAAAAAATTGCATCAGAACTTCTTAAAAAAATGGAAAAAATCTAAAAATTCTGGCTTTCTCTGCTGTTCCACTTGTCAAAAGAAATTTCTATTATCTTTAGAGAGGGTATCATAAGAACCGGACTTAATGCAAGCAAAAACGGGTTAAAAACGGAAACAAAAATCATTACCAAAAGAACAGGAGCTATCAAAAATATGTAAAGAGCGAATGTTTTTGCGCTGTAAAGCATCTTGTTTGGATGAAGACCTGTCAAGTAGATTATTATTGAAAGCGCATAAAGAGAGGTTGTGAGGAAAGTTTGTACGGCAGGAAGAAAAAACATATACTGTGCTGTGGTTATAGTAACAAAAAACAATATAACAAAAGATATTAAATTTATCAGTAAAAAACTGATAAGCTTGCTTTTTATAACAGAAGATACTTTTATAGGAAGAAAGCCGTAAGTAGAAAAAAGATCGAATTCTGTAAGCCAGTTATAAACAGAAGAAGAAATTATTCCTAGAAATATTGCGAACAAAACAAGTATGTTTGAACCCGGCAAAAATTTCAAGAAAACAAAAAGTATAACCCACAGTATCATAAGCGGAAAGAGGAAAGAAAATATTATTTTTCCAAGACCGCCTTCGCTTCTCTTCAAATCAAGAAAATCTTTTGCAACAAACTGGGAATACTTGCCGCCTATTTTTTTTGAAAGAGACCCTAGAGAATTTTTAAAGTGCCTTTCTCTCTGTGGATAATCAATTTTTAGAAAAACAAGAGAAACAGCAGAAGGAACTATTATGAAAAAAAGAGATTTGGAAAGATTTGTAATATTGGGATAGAAAAAAACTGAAAGAGAAGGCAAAGCCATTACCAAGTTACTGGTTAAAGCTTCTGCTCCCAATAAAACAACAAAAACAAAAAACAAAACCATCGTTTTGTTTGAGTGAGCATACAAAGTTGAAAGAAGAAAAATAACAGAAAGCCCTATAAGAAATGAATGTGTCAGTGTTAATGTCATTAGAGGCATGTTTATACCCAAAGAAATGAAAGAATTCGCTATGAATATGCCCCCGATTATCGGGAAAATCCAAAGCAAGAAGTAAAAAATTACATCCTTTACAAAAAAATAAAAAAATATGGTCTTTTCAGAAACAGGCAAGCTTCTTGAAGAATAAGCAATAAGGCTTGCCTGACCAAACCTTCTGTTCATGGCCTCCCTGCCAAATAGTCCAAATCCTCCCACGCTAACCCCGAAAAGAAGAAATATGTAGTGAGCTAAAACCACCATTGTCTTTGCTGGTACAATAAAAAGAAACATTGGTACAAAAAAAGAGCCCAAAAACGAAAAAAGAAGCAACATAAAAGGAAAAAGAGCGAACAAAAAATTACCAAAAAGACTAGAATGTATCCTCCACTCCTCCTTTATCATTGATTTCAGGAACATCTTATTCCTCTTTTACGAGTTTCAGGAAAAAATCTTCCAGTTTCTTCTTTTTTTTCTTTAAATTCTTAACAGAACTTTCCTGAATCAATTTTCCCTTGTCTATTACGGCAACTCTGGTGCAAATCTCTTCAGCTATCTCAAGAACATGAGTACAAAGAAATATAGTATTTCCCTTTTTAACATAATCTTTGAGATAATCCTTCACCTTTCTCTGAATTATTGGATCCAAATTTATCAGAGGCTCGTCTATAAATGCCACCTTGGGCTCATGAAGAAATGCCTGTGCAAACATAAGCTTCTGTCTGGTTCCTCTAGAAAGATCCTTGCAAAGAACATCCTTTTCCTCATCAAAACAAAGAAAACTGAACCAGTGGTCGCAGGTACCTTCAAAATCATCAATCTTTCTTATCTTAGAAACAAAATGAAGATACTCCTCCGCAGTTAAAAAACTCGGCGGAGTTTCCTGCTCGGGTATTATTCCAGTTATTTCTCTTGCTTTTATGGGTTCTTTTAAAACATCAACACCCATTATCTTTGCCTTTCCTTTTGTAGGTTTCAGCTGTCCTGTAAGAACCTTGACAGTAGTTGTCTTTCCGGAACCATTAGGGCCAAGAAGTCCAAATATTTCACCCTTTTTGACCTTCAAGCTCAGCTTGTCTACTGCCTTCAAGCTGCCAAAATATTTAGAAAGATTACTTATTTGAACCACATTTTTCATGTTTAATTATTCGGCTCCGTAATTTAAAAATGTATTAAACGAAATAAAAGACCAACCCCTAACTGAAACTCATATATTCTTATTTTTTTCATTTGTTTTTGCTAATGCGATTAGACCTTAAACTAGGTATTACCAAGTCATTTAGTCTTCTTACATGATCTCTACATACAGTACATAACCACTGGTAGTCCTCTTCTTCAAGGAAGGGACTAAAGTTATCGCACCTTTCACAAAAACCACTAATTCTTTTCATTCCAACCCCCACAAGTTATGGTTCCAGAATTAGAAAAAGCTCTTCATCTCTGGACTAATATTTAGTATAATAAAATATTTATAGATTAAAAGAACGTTATTTGTCTAACTTTTAAGGCTTTTTGCATTCAGCCTGTCAATCACGGTAGAAACAGTAACTATAAGAACTACCAAAGCTGAAAAAATGCTCTGATAGTAATAGTTTACCAGATTTTTCTGCAATTCGCCACTAAAAAATCTTATACCAACCAATTCCAGGGAAGAAAACAAAAGAATCAGAATAAATGGGGATAAAAAGTGCAAAGGTATTAGCAGAGAACCCCACTTCTTAACAGAAAAATCATAACTTAAGAACTTAAGGTTGTACTGGTCTATTTTTGCCTTTGTAAAAAACCTGTTAAGAAAGAATACAGGAGCAATATAAATCACAACAGCGATGAAAAGAAGAAAAACAGAAACAAAAATATTTAATACCATTTATTTCACTCCAAACATAATTTGGAAAAGACAAATAAAAAATTAAATCATATATTTATTTTTTTCATTGGAAAACAATAGAAATCTTTAAATAGTTACCGTCTCATAACATTGTTTTTAACGGTGATTTACAAATGGAAGCAGTATTCATATTAACATCTGAAACCTTTTCGTTAGTTGTACTTCCGATACTGATATTTTGCGCGCGTATTTTGGATGTATCGCTTTCAACATTAAGAATAGTTTTTATATCAAAAGGCTGGAAAAAAATATCACCTTTTATAGGATTCTTTGAAGTACTAATATGGCTTTTGGCTATAGGCCAAATAATGCAAAATCTGAACAACCCCATAAACTACATAGCATATGCGGGAGGATTTGCTGCAGGAACTTACATAGGGCTGATAATAGAAGAAAAACTTGCAATGGGTTCAGTAATAATAAGAATATTCACCAAAAAGAACACAAAAAAGCTGAAAAATTTCCTCAAGGAAGAAGGTTACGGAGTAACTACAGTTAATGCGATGGGAGGAAGCGGGCCCTGTAGAATACTCTTAACAATAGTAAACAGAAAGGATCTTAAAGATGCAATAAAACAAATAAGAAAATTCAACCCCAAATCATTCTACTCTATTGAAGATATAAAATACGTAAACAAGGGCAAATTCCCGAGACATAGAAATAGAAAGAGCCTCCTAAAACTGAAATCAAAAAGAAAATAAAAAACGAGCGGGTAAAATAGTCTTACATCTTTTTTTTATTTAAAACTTTATTTTTAACCGTTTTTTATACTTATTTTCATAAAACTTGTAAGGGCACAGATGACACACGAAATACAGTGGTCCATTTTTTGATTATTAGCAGCGATATTTTGCTTCTCCCCTAAAAAACAAAAGGGGGTTGGAACACTTGTCTAAAGACAGCTTTTTTATTTTTTGCGAAAAAGAGGGAATCTACTGCAGATTTCTGCCTGATAAAAAAAGGAGGATAAAGAAAAAATAATGCACTTAGGCACCGGTTGCCAAAAAAGGTGCAGAAAATTCAAGCCCAAATAAGAACTACAAAACTTTTCCCATCGGCTGATAAAACCAACCATCCTTTTTTATCAGGCCGGTTGACTTCTTGTAGCCCAGCTTCTCGTAAAATTTTTGGGCATAAACAGAAGAATTTACCCTGACAGATTTTATTCCCTTTCTTACGTAAAATTCTTCAGCCTTACTCATGAGAGCTCTAGCAATATTATTTCTCTGATAATCTTTGTGAACGAAAAGCCAACCTATCTTACCGGTCCCTTTTTTTATGGAAAAGGAAACGGTACCTACAATTTTACCATCAATGACCCCAACAAAAACATTACTGTCTTCGGATTTTTTTATTATATTTTCCCTGTTGCAAAAATTCAGAAAATTTTTCGACCCTTTTTTTGTGAAACTTGAGGATACAAACTTATTAAAACTGTCCTTTACCAAACCACAGATTTCTTCAGCATCTTCCTTCCTGAATTTCCTTACTTTCATTTATCTTACCTTAACTCATCTCACAATATCTCCATCTTCAGTAACCCATTTGCAAGAATAAAATTCATAATCAACAACATCGACATCCATTTTCTCTACTTCAAACAAACAAGTTTCATTGTCATACCTTGAAGTTTCTCTTTTTGGCATTACTATGGGCCTAAACTCGGCCTCCCTGCTTCCTAAAACAAATCCGTGTTTATTGGTTACATTCTTAAAATATTCAAAAGCATAATAACCCTCGTGATAAAAATAGCTAATATTCTTACCAACTTCAGAACCATTTAAAAAATAACCTCCATTGAACCTATTTATCAAAATTACGCCATCAGAAGAGAAAGGAATTCCATCATCACCGACACACTTAAATCCCCAGCTTGAATTTTCTTCTTCTCTGGAAACAGTAAAATTATAAGGCAATATATCCAGCATATAATCCTCGCAGTCAAAGCCTTCTTCATAATCCTCGTCCTCGAAAAATTCGTAATCAGTCAAATTGAACGAATATTCATTTCCTTCATAATAAAAATTCATAACAGTATTATCGCTTTTCTCGATTAAGGGGAAACAAAAAGTATAGTTTTCTTTTTTATCCGGTTCCAGTATAATCTCAGAAGAACTTGACTTGTAGCAATCATTAGACAATCCATAACTTGAGGACAAAGTATAATATTTAGTACCTCTTTCATTTACAAGAGAATAATCTATATCTATATATTCTTCAAAGTTATTTTTTATCGACACTGTAATTTTTGTGCATGGTCTCCCCGAGTTAAAGGAAGCATTCCTGCAATCTTCATCTGGTCTTATGCTCTCTATATAAAACTGGAGAGTGTTGGCATTTGGGTTTACTGTAGTTGTTGCAAGTTCTTCGTAACCCGAACCTGAGCTATCTTCGCCAAAGTATACCGCCAAACTTGTAAAAATAAAGTAAATAGCCACCAAAGAAACCAATACTAATATTATTAAAACAGGATTCGGTTTTCTTTCTTCAGCTTCCGAATCACTATCTACAGGCTCGCCCTCTAAGTCTTTTTTTATTTCTTCTATCTTCTTCTTTATGGACTTTTCATCATCAGTCATCTATACCATAAAAAAATAGGTTACTATTGTTTAAAAATACTACAAAGGATAAAAACTGGAAAAATACCATATCAAAAACAACACAAATAATAAAATCAAAGGAAAAACTAAAGCAATAAAAAACTCCCTAACCAGCTTTTTTAATCCCATATTTACTATTTAATTTTTATTTTTAATCTTTAAAAACTAACTTAAATCCTTTTTGTATGTATGATAATTATGCAAAACAAAAAATCCCCGAAAATAGAATTATATTTAGATAATGGTGAACTTTTCCATTCATTTTATCTTCCAAGCAAAGAGTACCAAAAGATAGAAGAAATAGTAGAAAACAAAAGCCAATACAATAGCGTGGAAGACTTTTGCTGTTGCGCGGTTAAAGAGTTGGTAATAGAAGAGGAGAAAAATACAATACTTGACGAAGAAGCAATAGAAGTAATAAGTAAAGCACTATTCTACGACAAAAAAGAATGGAAAGAAATAGACCCGGCTTACTTTGGAATGTAAAAGTCGCTATTTTTTCATATACAACCAAATCAAGGATAAAAGTATAACAAAAAACATTATTGAAAAAATATAATAAGAATGAAACTGGTTCTTTTTTTCTTCACTGTAATCAAAATAACAATTATATTCCTCCAGACTTAGCATAACATATTCTCCACCCTGTGATTTGCATTCTCTGTATTCGGTTTCGTTGAATATTTTTTCCGTGCAGTTAAAGTCATCTAAACCTGAGAAATAAAATCCCTCTGGAACAGGATTATTCAAATTCTCATCCCCTCTTCTATGATTTATACATTGACCGGTTTCTGGATTGTAATAATATTCATTAAAGGGGGCAGGAACAGACTTTACTATTGAAGGTGACAAAAATACGACAGAAATCAAAAAAAATAATAATAACTTTTTGTTCATAAAGATTATTTGAAAGAAATAATTAAAATAATTGACCTATTTATTGCCTTTTTTAATTTCTTTCCTTATTTTCTCCACATCTTCCCTGTCGACACTAAGAAAGAAAGTAGACTTATAACCGCAAGAATTACAAATCCTGTCCAAAGGAGCACCAAGCCTTACCTTTGCTGCATTTTCAAACTCTATTCTTATGTCAGTAGAACCGCACTTTGGGCAAACAAGTATTTTGTTTTTCATAAAACCATTACTCATCTATTATTTTTTTGACTTCCTCTAAATAACCCTTACGATTTCCTATATTGACAACCGGTAACCCGTACTTCCCTGCTTCTCTCTTTATGTAATCATTAAATTCAAAAACCCACTTAACTTCCTTTTCCTTAACTTCGTCAGGGTACTTGTCAGCGTCTGACCACAAACCCCTTGTAAATATAGTTTTTCTAACTCTTTCCTTGTCTTCGTCAACAAGAAACAGAACCTTTACTTCCTTTCTCGATTTGACAAAATCATGGACTAGATGAGGCAATATTGCTATTCCTTCTATTATAAAAACATCCAAATCCCCTGTCTCGATAAGAGCCTTTACACCCTTCCAGACATCCTCACTCTCTCCAACCTGTTGGCTAACAACCTCTTCCGGAGTCCTGCTATTCAGGAATTCCACTGACATTTCTGGAGTGGCACCATCAAGCTCAAATAAAGCAGGATAATCTTCCTTTCTGACTATTTTCCTCATCTGACCCCTTATAGAATCAGTAGAAATCCAAGGAATTTTAAGCTGTTTGGCAAGCTTTCTTGCGGTATAGCTCTTACCTGCAGTGGGAGAACCCCCGATCAAAATTATTTTTTTCATATTTTTTATTCCTCACGTTTCTTTAAAAAATCAAATCAGTGAAATTAGTATTAAACCTGTCAATATAAATGCAGCACCTATCTTCTGGTTAAGGACCATTCTCTCCTTCAAAAATATTTGAGCAAGTATTATTGTAACAAGAGGGAAAGCAGAAGAAATTGGAGCAACAATTGAAACAAATTCACTGGTAATTGCTATATTGTAAGTAAGAAGAGCAAGAACATCCAATATACCGGAAAAAATTATTATTAGCAACAAATGAAAAGGCTTAAAAATTATCTCAAGCTTTCTCCTGAACAATACTGCCAATATTATTACCACAGAAAATAACCTGAAAAAAACAATTGGAATTATAGTACCCAGCGAATCAACAGTAAGCTTTAAAAGAGTAAAACCTATACCCCAGCAAACCATGGACACAATTGCTTCCTTAACACCATTTGAAATTCCCCCTTTAAGAGATTTCTTAAAATCCTTCCACACTATTGATGTAAGAAATATACCAAAGAAAATCAAAAGTATAGAAAAGAATTGAAGAATACTCAATACCTCAGAAAAAAACACAACCGACAAAACAACAGTCAATGCCGCCCAACTCGAAACTATAGGGGAAACTATAGAAACGTTTCCATATTCCATGGCCTTGTAAAACATAACGTAACCGAATGTAGCAAAAATCGAAGTTACAGCAAGTAAAATCATCAATTCAAAAGATATTACAGGTATTGTCAAAAAAATAAAGCAGTATGCGCCTATAAACAAAAGGCCAACAAGCTGCTGTATAAATAAGGCCCTTATACCGCCGAACTTGGTAATAACAACCTTTGCCAAAAGGTCGGCTATACCCCAACCCAAAAGAGAAACAATACCAAAAATTATACCAAGCGAAATATCCATAATTACCTTTCATAATTTAACATTAAAAGTATAAAAAATCAAAAAAACCTAAATCAAAAAGCATTATAGTAAACATATAATTCTTCAAGACACCGTGTTTTAATTTAGATAAACTGATTTAAAAAATGAAATTAAATTTAAATCCTTGGAAATATCTAAAACTAATCATGTTAAAAAATTTTGAGTTCAAAAAATTTCTCAAGAACTTTAAAAATTACGAAGAAAACTCTGAAATGGACATAATTGGAACAGAAGAAAAGGTATTCGAGGAAAAGGACGGTTACATGAACAGAGTATCACTCGAAATATACCATAACTCATCAAGAGTACATAAAGAAGTTATAGGAGTTTACTGGAAAAATGGAAAAAAGCTAAAAGAAAGAATAAAAAAGAAGGCAAAGAAAAGAGCAAATTATATGAAAGAAATAATTAATGAAAATTTACCTTGCGAATCAAACGTCTATCTAGCACAAATAGAAGAATTTTGAGTGCTAAATGTATTTATTTTAAACAATCAATATTTTCCTATGATTAAAAATTATTTTTTTCTAACTTTGGTCTCTCTTGTAATAATAACATCAGGCTGCGTAGAACTTGAAGCACTTTCTGATTCGATGACAACACAGGAAAAGGCAGTCGCAATGGGAAATCCGGAAATATGCAAAGCGGCAACACATCCCGATGTGTGTTATTCTGCTGTTGCAGCAAGCAATGGAGACAATTCTATATGCATGAGGATAACAGACTCGGCTCAAAGAAAGACTTGCGAAGCAAGGGCAGCTTCAGCTACCCCGACAGAAATTATAGAAGTGGTGGAAGATGTAACCAAAACATGCAAGTATGACAGTGAATGCGCTGACATATGCGTGGGTAACGTGAGATGGAAACAGGGATGCAATCCCAGAGAAGGCATATGCATAAAGACCTTTGATTATCCCTGCCAAGAACAGAAAGAAAATTTTGGCGGTTATAGTTTTGGTAAAATTTGCGTTAGCGGGAAATGTGTTAGAGACCATGTTTCAATAAACGCAAAAAAAGCGGAACTTGAAGCGGAAAAGAAACAAATATCTGATGAAGTTAAGGATATGATAGCATCAAAACAGGAGATACAGGAAGTTTGGCTGCCTTATTACTATAAAAGATGCCACAACGCGCTGGCCGACGTAACAAACAAGCTTATAATTGACGCTGCCCTGATGCTAAAGTCTCCCCCGAGCAAGTTCAGTGACATAACCACGTCTACAACACAGGACCTTGCAAACACATTACTTTCACAGACAACAGAATCAATGACTGAAATGAGTCCGGAGGAATTTATAGCCTGGAACTGCAACTACTATGATGCTTTATACCAAGACCTGGCAGTATACGACACAAAAATAAAACACAAGCAGGAAGAAGCCGAGGAAATAAACGAAAAGCTATCGGACTTCCCCTGAATTCAGTTAAATTATATACAGCCTTATAATATTACCACAGTGAATTGGGCAGAACATTATTTCTCCGGAATTTTCTCTCCAACATAATGCTCGTAATTTCTCTGTATAAAACCCAATTCATCCATATCAAGTTCCACTGCCTTTACCATGTAATCCTTTATCTCGTCTCTAACTTTGCTTAATTTATATCTTGGGCCCATGGAAATAACTCTCGCATCGTCCTCATCCTCGCAAACAGCTATAGAACAACCATCAGGAGAATAAACTCCCTTATCTATGGAATTGTATATATTGTTAATCTCCGTAGCAAGCTTGTGCTCCTGGTCACCAAGCCTTTTTATATTTCTAAGCACATCTTTTTGTTCTTCTGTGGCAGTACCTATAAAATCCTCAATAGTATTCGCCATTCATTCACCCCCAAATTATTAAGGCTGCAAAAAGATTTAAACACAAAATAATAATCACAGTAAATAGAAAGGAGTCTAAAAACATTTCTTTTGGTTTAAGCTTTCGGTTCAATCTTTTTTATTTTTGAAAAATCTCTCATCAAAATCCCTGAAATCTTTTTTTTGTCTTATCCTGAAAAGCTCGTTTTCTATTTTTTTCTGAATCTCCAAAAGCTCGTCCTCCAAAGTTTTGGTTTTTAAGACTGTCTTCATACACACCACGACAAAATATCATAATAAGCATCATCAGAAGAATTATTATCTCCCTAAGCCGGTTACGGACCAACCAATTATTATTTGGTATTATTATGTATATCTTTAATATATTTAATAATAAAGAAAATAAGCCGGATTTATGACAAAGCTTTATATTATTGTTCGGATAATATACAACCATGGATGAAAAAGATTTCTTGATTTTGAAATGTCTTTCTGAAGATGCCAGAATGTCCATAAAAAAGATATCCAAGAAGGTTGGATTACCTAGAAGCACCGTTTATGACAGAATAAAGAAAATGAAGAACTCCGGAATAATAAAGAAATTTACAGTTGTTCCCGATTTTAAGAAGCTGGGAAAACCTATAACTGCATTTGTTTTAATGAAAGCGGACAAGTCCCATGGAATGACTCTTGAACAGCTTGAAAAATCCATATCAAACCTCCCGGATGTTTGTGAACTTCATCTACTTACCGGTGAATGGGATTTTCTGGTAAAGATGAGAGCAAGTAATATAGAAAACTTAGGGAGTGAAGTCGTAGACAGAGTATGGAAGCTGGGTGGCTCCGGAATAACATCTACACATATATGTTTCTTCACAGTCAAAGAGGATACTTTCGATGTGGGAGACCAGTTCTTCCTCCTTGACAAGAAGATTGGCAAGTCACTTTAGGCCATGAACTGTAACGCCTTTTGGAATTCCGTACTTGTGCAAGTCATGAGATTTGTATTCATGAATCTCCTGCTGCTTTTTAATATTATCCTCTGTTTTGTAAATCTCTCCCCTGGCTTCGGGTACCTCTTTGTGTCTCTTTCCGTATATTTCAGCACACACATAAAATTTCTCATCTTCAGGAAAGAAGCATTCAACTCCTCCCGGTATATCTCCTTCTATTTTTCTCATCTGCACCACCTCCTTATTTTTTTCAATATAAGCCTCCCATGGAGTTCTGGTAGGTCCCATGGGAAATGTTAGATAATGACCATATTTTTCAAAAAAACCTTCTTCTTCCTGGTCATCTTCATCATAAAGAAATTTATACAAACCATACCATCCGGTCCTTTCTATATCTATGTTTGGGTTGAAGTAAATCAGCTTTCTTCCGGCAGACTTCAAAAATTTTTTTAGTATCATTCTAAAGACCTCCAAAATTTTTCAAATTCCCTTAAAATTCCTTTTCTTAATCCGCAATAGTGGCAAAAAACAACAAGATATTTTGTATTTTCTTCTCTAATTGGACAACCAAAAGCTAAAACACTTCTTGGCTTTATTTTGTTTAATTTTTTGGTCACTTTACCACCAATATAACAATACACAAGGGTCAATTTAAAATAAATCACTAATAATTAGCATAAATACCGTATTTTATACATAAAATAATTTATAAACCGGATATATTACGAAAAAACTATTTTAAACAAATTTCCGGTTTAAGATGTTTTTTCCAGTAAAATTACGTAATATATTCGTCAAAATGAACGTTCGAAATATATGCAATCCTTACAGTATTATTACTTGGTGAAAGATATGGAGAAAAACAATTATGTGGGGATTAAAGACAGGGATTATATCCTAGAAAAACACAACGTGGGTCCGGGAGGAACCACAGTTTACTATGACTTTATTTGGTTAAAGCCTTACCCCAAGGATTAAACGGTTTAGAAAAAACCGCAAACAAATTAAACTTATTTAGAGGTGATTAGATGGTTAGTAGAGGTAATAATGGAACAAGAGTTTGTCCCAGATGTGGGGAAGAGGTAAATGCAAAGATAATTGATAGCGGATTCAGGCTTGAGACCGGTTACAACGGAATACCTTACAGCATGGTAAGCCTGAACAAAATAAAATATGAATGCCCTTCGGACGGTGTTTTTGTGGAAGACGAGACCGGAAAAACAGACTACTTTACAGGTTGCTGAGTCAGCAAATGCACAATATTTTATATCTTTTGCATGCAAATACCATATATGTACGAAGTTGAAGTAAGAACACTTGTAAAAGATTTTGATTCTTTTAAGGGAAAGCTAGATTCTTCTTTTGAACCTGTAAAACTTAACCAAAGAGAAGTTACAATATTCTTCTTTAACCCAAACAAAGACAATTTTGATCTCAGACTGAAGCTAAGAAAGAACAGGAAGTTTCTGAGCTTTAAGGAAACCTTGCCGGATAGCGCAAAAAAAGAAATAGAATCAGACATAACCAACCCGGAAGGGATATACAACTTGCTATTGAAATCAGGATTCGAGATAAAAATGATTATACCGAGGGTAAAATACACCTACAAACACGGCAAATTTGAAATCTTGCTAAACAAGATAGTGCACGACCTGCCCGTACTGCCCTTGATAGAAGTCGAAACTACTGTTGAGGACAAAAGAGATGCAGACAAAGCGGAAAATGAAATAAGGGATTTTATGGAAAACGAACTGGGCTTGAAAAATCTATTAAACGACGGTAAATTGAAAAAAATAAATGATTCTTACATGAAACAAATGGAGTTCGACTCCTTCTCAATAGAAAGCCTTCTGGATTTTGTCCACGAAAAAAACGATGATATAAAGTTCTGATTCACATAGAATACTGATAATTCTTTTTAAAAGGGAAATGTAACAAATTTTATTATTGTTAAAAGAAGAAAGATGGTCAAACCTTTCTGTGTTCACTGCGTTACCGTCTCCTAAAAATTGCGTAACTTGTGGATGCAGAAAGGGGCTAAAATCCATAATCTCAGGTTTTTATAAACAATCTTCAATATTTTAATTGAAATTTTCTTTTACCCACTTAGAACAAATATCAACAAGTTCTTTTTCATAGCCGCTAAATTTATGGTCAGCGCCTTTTACTATTTCAAGTCTTGATTTTTGTATATAGTTCAATGCTTCCTTGGAGTGTTCCAAAGGGATTGTTTTATCTTTATCACCGTGTATTATAAGAACCGGACATTCTATTCTTGAAAGTATTTCTTTTTGATTAACATTTTCTCTTTCTTTGAGATATTTGCCTTCTATCTTAAAATCTCTACCGTCTTTTTTGTACAAAGCAAACCCACTATCTCTGATTTGTCTTTCCATGGCCTTATCTTCAACAAAACCAGGCTTCTTAGCCTTAGTAACGGGAGCTTCCAAAACCATAAATTTTATTTCTTTATTGTAGGCAAGAATGGAAGTAAGACCGCCAAGACTCTCACCAACAAGACCTATTTTCCTGTAACCCCTACTCTTTACAAAATCGATTGCAGATTCCAAATCGTCCAAATATTTTTTAACTGTTACGGAATCAAAATCGCTTTCCCCTGAACCGCAAGAATCAAACCTCAAGGCAGCGAAACCTTCTTCCGATAATTTTTCTGCTGTACGTACAGTTCTGATTCTATCTTTATTTGATGTAAAACCATGAGAAATTACAATAACTTTATTAGTTTTATTATCAGGAAAATGAAAAACACCGACAATATTTAATCCTCTCGAATTACTGAAATTAACTTTTTCTTTTTTCATTTACTTACCCTTTATTTCTCCGAGCTTCTTTTTGCATATTCAACAGCTTCAGGAAGCACAAATTTCTAAGAGGATTTGATTGAAAATTCAATATTAAAAACCTTGATTTTTCAAATCATTGTAAATGTAATCAAAAATTTCTTTCCTTGAATTACAATAAGGAGTTATATGGCATAAATCATTATGGAACGTAAAAGACTCGTAAGCACAACCACCGTTACAAACATCAACGTATTTGCAATTATTATCGATACATCTTTTTCTTGCCTCAATTCTTCTTTTAACCATTTCTTGGCAAACTTCATGATCTAATGCTTCCCTCAAAGTATTTTTGTTTATATTACCTATCCTAAATTCTTTAACACCGACGAATCTACCGCAAACATATATATCACCATTTGAATCAATTGAAAGGAAATTGGTACCACAAGCTCCGGCATAATCACATGCTCTGCTATGACCACTGAAGAAACTTTCAACAATCTTATCTAGCGGGTCTACCCTGAAATCTTTCCTATTATCCTCATGAATCCACATATCATAAAGTTTTATCATAGACTTTGTATAATCTTCAGGTTTAACATAAAATTTATCCCTGTATTTCTTGCCTTTTCCGCCTGGGAAAAAAACTTCAAATTTAGCACCGTTTGCGCCCGTTTTTCTTACGGTATCATATATTTCTTTTAAATGAGCTATGCTGTCATTGGTTAAAAGGCTCAAAACAGCAAAATCAGCACCATATTCTCTTAAAAGCCTTATACCATTCATGACTTTTTCAAATGAACCTGAACCATCCTTGTAAATTCTTTTTGAATCATGAATTTCCTTCGGTCCGTCAAGGCTTATTCCAATTCTAAATTCATTATTTTTGAATATTTCTATTAAACCCTCTGTCAAAAGAGTGCCATTGGTTTGAATACCATTCCTTATATTATCAATATCTTTCTGCAAATCAGCGACAAGGGAATAAAATTCTTCTCCAACTAAAGTCGGTTCGCCCCCGTGCCATATTATATACTTGTTCTTTATTTTTTCTTTAGAAATTTCATTATAAAGATTTTTCAAAGTTTCTTTTGACATAACATTAGTCTTAACGTCTTTCGGCACTCTACAATATTTACAAGAAAGATTACAATCCTCTGTTGGATTTACAGATACTATTAAATTATCCTCCAATCTGCTTTCAATCATGAGAATAGAATAGTATGCCACCTTTAAATAAATTCATATTTTAAACCATTTAACAGAATTCTTGTAAAGTATTTTTTCCTTTGCGTTTCTGTTTATATTCGGGTTATCTCTCACGTAAGATATTTCTTCATTATAACCCATTGAAAAGGGTTGATCGCTACCCCAAAGTATCTTATCCTCGTATCCCTCTTCAACAAGGTATGAAATTATTTCTTTTATATCCTTGTCAAAAAACTCCTGATTGTATTCCTTTGCCAGAACGAAATCCTTATGTTTTTTATATAAAGACATTCCAGCAGTATCTGTAACCACGTTATCAAGGTCCAATGATTTTTCCAGATTTTTATGTAATCTTCCAAGATGGGCAAAAACAAAACGCACATCAGAATTATCAAAAGCCAAATTATACAAAGAGTTGATTGAAATATCCATACCTTTTTCTGTAAGTTCTTCTTCTTTACCTGTTCCCGTATGAATAACCAATGGTATGTCATTCTCTCTTAAAACTTTTAGAATATTTTCATTCATTTTACTCGGTTCAAACTGTGTTGACCTTGTATGAAGTTTTAATCCTTTTAATTTATTATCTTCAACCAGCTTAACTGCATAATCAACACTTTTTTTGTCATTAGGATTGAAAGTAGGGAAAAAATAAATATTTTTTTCTTTTTTAACATTATCAAACAATGTACAGTTTTCTTTCTTGAACCAAAAATCATCCTCTCCAAACTGACCAAGAGGAGAGGGAAAGGGATATACAATTGCTTTATCTACAGGAGAATTACTAATTTTTGATAATAATTGTTTAAAACTTTGCTCGTAGGGAACTATATTTCTAAATTCAGGAGTTCTCTTAGTAAAAATATCGCTGCCCACATGTGAATGAGAATCAACAATCATAAACTTATTAAAAAACTAAATTATTTAAACAGCTAAATTTAAGCACTGCACATATAACTGTTTATCCAAGATTTTTTGTTGTGGAGCAAAAAATCTATTTTTTCTTTTCCTTTTTCAAATGATTTTTTTTCATTCAATAACTTTAAACCCATTTTTTCACCAATTCCTTAATAGTTTTATAAATATATAAAGATTTTGACATCTGACTTAAATGATTTAACGTTTTAGGAATAATATGGAAAAAATCAAACTAATAAGCCCTAAAATGTACAAAGAGGCAAGTTGGGAAGGCGGAGAAAAGGTAACACATCCTCCTGTAGGACTTACTTATATAGCATCTGTCTTGGAAAATAATGGTTATGATGTCGAGATATTTGACCTCGAACTAACAGAAGAAAAAAAAGTATTAAACGATTTAGATTCTGCTTTGGCAGTTGGAGTTACTATAAGAGACCCTACTATATATTCCGGCAAAAAAATATGCGAAAAAGTAAAGGAAGAGTGCCCAGAGACTAAAATAATAGTGGGAGGTAATACACCTACAACGAAACCAGAATTATTTCTTAAGGAAGATTTTGTTGATTTTATTGTAAGGGGAGAAGGAGAATACGCTAACCTGGATATAATTAATAGTTTAACAGGAAATAAAGAATACTCAAAAAACGGCAAAATAGAAAGGAGAAAAGGAAAAATAATTTATAATTCATATTTAATTGATAATATAGACTCTTTGCCTTTACCGGCTTTCCACTTAGCTCCTCCTTCAGATTACGATATAGGAGGCATTTCCACTTCCAGGGGATGCGGTCATAATTGCAACTTTTGCAGCATTAAACCTATTTTTAAAAGGTACAGGGAAAGAAATGAAAAAAAAGTAGTTGATGAACTAAAAATCATAAATAAGAAATACAAAGTAAATCATGTCAATTTCACAGATGAAAATTTTATGCAAAATCCAAAGAGAGTTGACAAACTGTCGGATTTAATCATAAAAAATGGACTAAATAAAAACTGCACATTCGAAGTCGAAGCAAGAGTAGATGATATTTCTGAAAACCCAAAAACAATTAAAAAAATGAGCAAGGCAGGTTTCAGCCATATTTTTATGGGCGGTGAATCTGGATCAATTTCTACCTTGGATTTTTATAGAAAGGGTATAAGACCAGAACAAACTCTTAAATCAATAGAAATATGCAAAGAAAATGAAATCATACCCAAAGTATCTTTTACTTTATGTTCTCCAAGAGATTCAAAGAGTGATATAATTAAAAACATAGACATGGCAATTAAATGCGTAGAAAGAGATGCCTCTGTCAGGTTTACACCTTTTATTACACCCTATTATGGAACACAAATTTATGATTATATCGAAGAAAAAAAAGAATTGGATTTTATTAATGAGAGACCTGATTGGAAACATAAAAATCCCGAAATTAGGGATGCTCTTCTTTCCTACGATAAAAAAGAAAATATAAAAAAAAGTCTCGATAAAATAAGAAGTAATTTATTATAATAAAGAGTGTTTGAATTGAGTGTTGGTGCGCCGACTGGGACTCGAACCCAGATAGCTGGCTGTCTTCTGGAAAACTTTTGATGAAACTTTTTCTAAAAGTTTCCTTGGAAGGCCAGAGTCTTAGCCATTGGACCATCGGCGCTTTTGAATGACGCATACTTTGTGTGCGTCCTTGTTGGTTATATATCCTTGCTTGCTAGTTTGGAATTCTCATTCTTTTAAGCATTTTCTCGTAGATATCCATTTCCTCTTCTTCGTCTTCCTCCTCCTCTTCCTGTTCCTCTTCTTTCCGGGGGAAAAGCTCTGCTTCCTGTTCCTCTAACATTATCTCTTTTTTTGACTTGGGCTTTTCTTTTATTATCTCTTCCTCCTCTTCTTCGCCCTCTGTGTGCTTTAACTGCATTTTTATGTAGTCGGGAACTTCCATTCCTTCTGTAATAATGGATGCTATATCTTTTAAATCTTTCTCAGGCGGTTTTTTCACAACCATCTGAATCATTCCTCCGCCATCTCCCTCGTATCTTGGTATTATGTGGACGTGGACGTGAGGTATTCTTGCACCAGCAACGTGACCGTGATTTATTCCTATGTTGAAGCCATCGGGCTTTAGTTTCTCCTGAAGCAATTTTGTAACTTTCTGTACGGCCTTGAAGAGATTGGTCAGCTCGTACTCACTGAGCTCGATTATATTCTCAACGTGTTTCTTAGGTATTACAACCGTATGCCCCTTGGAGCTTGGGTTGGCGTCAAGAAAAGCCAGGTTTGTCCCGTCCTCGTAGATTCTCTCCGACTCCACAATTTCGTTTACAATCTGGCAGAAAAGGCACTTCATCTAAATTACCTCAAATTGTTCTCTTAAAAGTTTTATTGCAGCTTCATGATATTCTTTTCCGTTATAAGTTGCACATAATCTTTCTATTACATTTATTCTATAACCCAAATCACAAGCATCAAAAGCTGTTGAAATAACACATTCGTCTGTGTTAAAACCGCACAAAAAAACTTCATTTACTTCATTCTCTTCTAAAAATCTTTTAAATTCATCATTTCTTAGACATGAACGAGTAGATCTTTCAAAAAGTTTATGATTTATTTCTTCTATTTCATCACAAAAATCAGTTTCCGGTGAACCCATCATGTCTTTCCAATTAAATAGTTTATAGAATGGAGTATTTTCATTGTTTACAAATTTTTGAAATATAACAAAATCAAACATATCTCTTTCATTTTTTATATACTCAGCAATTTTTAAAGGAATTTCTTTTGTATTTTCATCAATAAAATATTTCTGTACATCAATTACAATTAGAGCTTTTTTCATCATTTCACCTTGTAACCTATTTTTCTTAACATTTCCTTTCTGTCTTTTATATCCTGCTCGACTTCAATTCCTTTGGGGCTTGAGCCGTCAACAACACCCGTTATACCGCGTCCTTGTTCAGTTTCCGCTATAAGAACCTGAAGAGGGTTTGCAGTGGCGCAGAATATTCTGCATACTTCCGATACATTTTTAATTCTGTTCAAAATGCTTACCGGAAACATGTCCTTCATAAAAATTATGAATGAGTGTCCTGCAGCCATCTTCTCCGCATTCATGACAGCAAGTTCTTCCATATCTTCGTCTGTTCCGCTCCTTCTTATCAGGCATGGTCCTGAAGCCTCACAGAAAGCCAGACCGAACTTGGCTCCGGGTACGGCTTCCGCAATTGTCTCATGAATATCTTCCACGGTTTTAATAAAATGAGACTGGCCAATAACAACATTACAGCCTTCCGGTATGTCAACATCAACTTTTTTTAACTCAATTCCCACACTTATCACCTCAAATAATAGTACATAATATAACTATCGTAATACCTTCCTTTATTTTTAACGGCCTTGGGTAAAGTGGCGATTTTTTCAAAACCAAGGTACTTGTATATTTTTATTGCCGCCTTGTTATAAGAAAAAACCTCAAGGTGAATCAACCTGGCTCCCTTCATCCTTTTTTTGACTTCCTTTATCATAATTTTTATTACCTTCTTTCCTATTCCGAGAAAACGAAAATTCCTGTCAATAGCTATGCCAAAGTAAACAATATGCTTTTTTCTTTCCTTTCTGCTGCGGGTCATGAAGGAACTGCCTATTATTTTTCCATTGAACTTGCAAACAAGAAAAAGAGTTCTCTTTCTTCTGACATCCTTTAAAATAGAACCAATTCTTTTCTTTTCTTCCTCTATAGCCGGGCTCCTCTTTCTCGAGATTGTATCGGTCTTCTGCCTTATTACCCTTCTGTTAAAATTTACAATCTCCTTAAAATCAGATGACTTCACTTCTCTAACAAGAATCTCTCTGCCGTCGTTTGTTTCAATATTTTCTTTTAGCATAGAAACCAAAGCTTTTGTTTTTTGTGATAAAACCTTTTTCCTAAAGAGGTTTTGGTGGGGCCGCAGAGATTTGAACTCTGATCTGCTGGTATCTCCTAACAGCTTTTTTCTTTCACTAAAACCAAAACGGTTTCTCAACGCTCCAGAATCATTATCAGGGAAACATTAATGTTTCCAAGTTTTGGTAAATACAAATACCTTTTCTGAAAAGGGATTTGTTCTGGAGCCAGCTGTCCTGCCTGGTTAGACTACAGCCCCTTTTGTAAAGATTATTTAATTAAAACTATTTTAATATATTAATACCTTGGAAGCTTCACTTTTGAGAGAAGATTTATGTATCTTTTCAGTCTTTTTATTTCCTTTTCAAGTATCTTAACCGTTTTCCTTGTCTCGCCGTTTTTGTATTTCTCGAATTCTTCAAGAGTGGAATCTATGTTCTTTTCGGCCTTGAACAATATTGCCTTCCTCAAACATTCCAGAAGATCTCCCTGAAGCTCTATGTAAAGTTTCTTGTCGCTGGTTTTCTTAACTCTCCTGACCACATCGAGCATCTCAAGAAAGTCAAGGCTTAAAGAAACGGAAGAAGCTGAATAACCAATCTTTGTCCTGAGCTCGTCAAGGGAAAGAGACTTGCCCTCCACAAGCAATGCCGCTATTATTCTGCCGTGTACCTCGGAGTATCCCAGCTCCGATGCAACGTTTGAAAAAAGAGAATAAATTTCCTTTTCTGAGTCCATTCTAACACCCTGAATAAGATTGAAAACACGTTTTTAAATAACTTTCCGGTTGGCGTAATTGCACAAACCGTAAAAAATATCATTCGCATCTAAAATATTAACAACTTCTCTTGGAATTTCTCCTTCAATTCTATGGTTGCCCGGTGACTGGAAGAAATTGCCCTCATACTCTTCTATTCTTGAGCTATCCCAGACTTCAAAATCCCTCAAGATAGTATTATCCGAAGTACTGAGTTTGCCTACGCTTGACTTGTTGTAAACTGCAAACTCTTTGACCTGGGGCTTGTCCCTGAAAGAAATATCACCAACTCTCGAATCAATGCAAACAGGTATTCTCTTTATTTTTGAATTCCCCGAGACCATTATTTTATTTACCTTTGAACTTCCGTAAGGTCCAACCAAACCCGAGCTTGAATTATCCTTGAGTATTATCTCATCTATCTCCGAATCTCCGTAAGCATCAACCATAGCGATTGAATTATCATTGAGAGTTATCCTGCCGGCCTTCGAAGAATCCCTGATATTTATAGAACCGACCTTGGATTTTCCGTAAAGATTTATTTCATGAACGGAATTCTCAAACTCCTCTCCGGGATAAACATATCGCAACTTAATAGAATCTATTTTTGAGTTATCAAAAAGGTTTATTTGTTTAATATTCTTAGGAGAAAATAAATCAATATAAGATATTTTTGAATCATCATAAAGATTAATTTTATCAAAATCGACACCGCCCCAGGATTTTATATTGTAAATTGAAGACGAATCGCTTAGCTCAATTTTTTTAATTCTCGAGGAATAAGGACTAATCTTATCTATTCTGGATTTGTCCCTGAGTGACAATTCCCTTAAATTAGAAAGCTTTGAGGGACGAAATTCGTACACTATGGAACTGTCCTTAAGCAGTATCTTTTCCGTATTGTTGTCCTTTAAACTTAGATTGTTTATTTTAGATTCGCCTGTGAGCTCCAGATTCTTGGGGTTTTTTATAAAGGAAGCCTCGACGCTATCAAAGCTCAAAACAGGACTATAAACTGTATTAACTGTATCAATATTCATGTTCTTCAGTTCTATAGGGAACAACCCAATCCTGTAAACAATATTTGAAGGCATTCCAACCAATAATAAGGAAAATATGAAACTATTTAAGCCTTTAAAGACAAAGAAACTACAATCAAAAACAGTAGTTAAACATATATATACTAGCTGATTATAAATATTTTACAAGTTTTAAAAAGTTTTAAAAGTTTGTGGGGGATAAAATGAATATACTCGAAACAACTGAAAGTATTTGTCCTGAATGCCTTAAGGAAGGCAAAATAAACAAGATAAAGGCAGAGCTGGTTGAAGAAGGCAACAAGGTATTCATAGACAAGGAGTGCGAAAAGCACGGGCCATTCAGGGAAATTGTTTTTAATGATTCTAATATTTACCACAAATGGAAAAAATATGATGTTATAGGAAGCGGAGTAGAAAACAAAGAAATAAAAAGCTGGCTTTCCGAGGAAGAGAAGCTTTACCCTAAACATCTTTCACAAAGTCTTCTTACAAATCTTCTGGTTACAAACAGGTGCGACCTTAGGTGCAGTTACTGCTTTATGAACGCTGGAGCAAGCGGGAACGTCTACGAGCCTTCGCTGGAAGAAATAAGAAAGATGCTCAAACAGGTAAGAGAGGAAAAACCTGTTCCATCAAAGGCATTGCAGCTTACGGGAGGAGAGCCCACTATAAGGGAAGACCTCTTCGAGATAATAAAAATGGCAAAGGAAATGGGATTTGAGCACGTACAGCTCAACACCAACGGAATAAGGCTTGCTGAAGACCCCGAGTACTGCAAAAAACTCAAGAAATTGGGTGTAAATACTGTTTACATGAGCTTTGACGGCATTTCCGTAAAGGCAAACCCGTGGATAGAGCCAAACAGGAAAGCAATAAAAAATCTGAGAGAAGCCAATCTAAAAAGCGTAGTTCTAGTTCCCGTAGTCACAAAAAGAAACCTCAACGAACTGGCGGATATAGTAAAGTTTGCCATAGAAAACATAGATGTAGTAAGAGGAGTAAACTTCCAGCCAATATCATTCTGCGGGAGATTAGAGAAAGTCACGAAGGAGCACATAAACAAGGACCGCGCCGATTATATAGATATGATAGAAGCCCTCGAAAACGGATTTGACGGGCAGATAAAAAGGGATGATTTTTACCCGGTTCCCTTCGTTTATCCTATTTCAAAGCTTGTAGAAAATCTAAAAGGAAAAAAACAGGTAGAATTCACCGCGAATTCCATGTGCGGAGGCGCTACTTACGTTTTTATAGACAAAGGAAAGGTAGTGCCTATAACAAGATTCTTGGATGTTGAAGGTTTCATGAGACTGGTTGAAGAAATGTCAAAAAAGACCGGAAAACTAAAAAAAGTAAAGATGGCCTCAGCATTCCTTTCTAACGTAAGAAAACACATAGACAAAAACAAGGTTCCTGAAGGACTAAACATATCAAAGATGCTAGTCAATGCCCTTCTAAGGGGAGATTATGACGGATTAAAGGATTTCCACTATAAAAGCCTCTATATAGGGTCCATGTGGTTCCAGGACCCGTGGAATCTTAACATAGACAGGCTAAAGAAGTGCGTGGTCCACTACACGACTCCTGAGGGTATAGTACCGTTTTGCGCATACAACGGGCTCGGTATAGGAGACAAGATAAGAAAAAAGTATGCCCTATCCGTAGAGGAATGGGAAAAGAAAACCGGTAAGAAAATGAAAGACGACCTATGGAAAGGAATGTTCAAGGACTAGTCCTAATCTTTTTATTTATTCCATTTAATCTTTTATTATGGGCGTGAATATATCTGAACTTGTCTCAGAATGCAAAAAAAACATAGAAATAGAGGAACTGACGGGAAGAAAGATAGCTGTAGACGCTCTTAATGTTCTATACCAATTCATTTCGATAATAAGGCAGCCTGACGGCACTCCCCTTAAGGATTCAAAAGGAAGAGTAACCTCTCACTTCTCAGGGCTATTCTACAGAACAACCAAGCTTTTAAATTGCGGAGTAAGACCCTGTTACGTATTTGACGGTAAGCCCCCAGCATTTAAAAACAAAACAAACCTTGAAAGGAGAGAAAGAAGAGAAAATGCACGCAAAAAACACAAAGAAGCCATAGAAAGAGGCGACATACAGGAAGCAAGAAAATGGGCACAGCAAGGTGTAAAAATAGATGAAGACATAATAAAAAGCTCTAAAAATCTTCTTTCTGCAATGGGAGTTCCTTGCGTACAAGCTCCATCGGAAGGAGAGGCGCAGGCATCTTTTATGTCGCAAAAAGGTGAAGTTTGGGCTTCATCTTCTCAGGACTTCGATTCTATTCTTTTTGGTTCAAAGAGACTTTTAAGAAACATAGCAATAACAGGAAAAAAGAAAGTGCCCGGAAAACAGGCTTACATTGAAGTAAAGCCTGAATTGCTGGAACTTAAGGATATATTAGAAAATCTGGAACTGACAAGGGAAAAACTCATTTTAATTGGTATTGGGGTAGGTACAGACTACAATCCTGGCGGATTGAGTGGTATAGGACCTAAAACAGCTTTAAAAATGGTCAAGGAGGAAGCAAATCACTCCGTTTTATTAAAAAAAATAGGACAAAAAAAATGGGAATTTGAGGCCTCTCCGGAAGAAATATTCGATTTCTTTATTAACCCTCCGGTAACAGATGATTACAGTCTTGAGTGGAAAAGACCCGATGCGGAAAAAATAAAGAAAATACTTTGTGATGAATATGAATTTTCTGAAAACAGAGTGGACAGTGCCTTAGACAAAATCAAAGAAAAAAAAGGCACACAAAGCAGGCTTGATGCCTTTAAATAACAACCTTAGCGTTATAATCAGATAATTTTTTAATCTTGTTCTCCAAAAGCCTTTTTTTGTTTTTTATAATTCTTCTGATGTTCTTCTTCTCTTTCTTTAGATTTTTAATCTTGTTTTTAGTCGTCTTGTACGAATTATGCCAGTCATTGTATTCCTCTTTCTTTTCCTTTTGGTTAACAAGAACTTTGGATTTATCAATGCTGTCAGATAATTTCTCTATTTTGTCCGACAATTCGTTATACTCGTTAAGAGTCCAGTCGAGTACGCCAGACTCAACTCTTTCAACCCCAGTAAGAGCTTTTTTTCTTGTTTTATCTGATAATTTAAAGCTATTTTCTTCTATATCGTTTTTTATATATCCTATAAAATCTTTAAACTTCTTCAATCCGTTCTTTTGGGCTAAAGTGTCAACAGGACTCTCTAAATAACCTTTTATTGGATTTGATTTACTATCTCCCCTATAATACTTTATTTTCTTAAATGCCTTCTCAAACATGGCCATTTCATTAATTAGCCTCTCTTCTAACTTCTTTCTCTTTTCTTTGAAGTTTTCTATCTCTTTTTTCTTTTTACTTAATTTTGACATCTCTTTTCCGTTTTTTATTTCTTCTAAATCTTTTTTTGCCCTATGTATCTTTTGTTCCTGAAAACCAAGAGCGCTTTCAAGGCTTTTTATCTCTTTGTCTATCTTGGGCTCCCTGTCTATCTTCTCTTTGAGCTCTTTTGAAAGATTTTTAACTTCCTCTATATTACTGACCTTCTCATGCTCTTCCTTGAGTGTTTCCCACAATTGAAGCACTTCCTCCTCAAAACTTCCGAGAGATTTTCTTATGTTTTTGGTATCCTTCCTTAGAGCCTCGTTTACTATAATAAAAGCCTTCTGGTTTTTCTTTCCAAGCTCACCCATCTTCTTTGAAACGGTCTCGCAGAACTGTAGCGCGGTGCCAAAGTCTTTTTCCTTTGGAATAGAAAAAGAACCTATAAAATCATCAATACTCTTCTCTATGTCTGATTTATTCGTTTCAGCAGCCTTTTTAAGCTTCTTATGGACATCGGGATGTATTTGGGCCCTTTTAAAAATATTGTTCGATTCCCTTAAGTCAGAGAGCTTTTCGTCGACCTTTCCGTAGCTCTCTTCTATATTCTTTTCTAATCCCTCTATAAAGTCCTTATTATCATTAATTAGCCATTCTTCAATATTGTCAAGAACTATTTCTTTTTTCTCTTCATTCTTTTTTTCTTCTTTCCTGGAAAAAATTGATTTTAATAACATATCTATATAATTTGTCAGCAAAGAATAAAAAACTACCTATTTTTAGGGTTATACTGGTGTTTGGAGCTATTTTTCAAATTTTTTCTACTTTTTTCTTTATCTTCTTAACCTTTTTATCAGAATATCTCCCGTGGAAAATATCATGCCTTTTCCAGTAAGCTATGCTTCCAACTAATATCAAAAATATTGTTATGCTTACCAGCAACTGTGTCATTACATTATCAGGAAGCTCGTCTACCGGAATAACCCATTTTCTCTTTTTTTCTTTCTCTTCTTCCTGTTCCTCCTGTTCTTCTTCCTCCTCCTGTTCCTCTTCCTCATCTATAGTTGTGGTGGTGTTTACAGTTGTAGTTGCATCTCCCCTAATACTTCCTCCGCCTGGGGAAGTGCCGTCTCCACCATCCCCGTCATCGGATTCTGTAGTAAAGCTTGTTGAGTTGGAAATTAACATAACGTTACCCGCCGTATCATTGCACCTGACATAATAAGTGTATAACGTAGAGGCGGAAAGTCCTGAGAGGGATACGGAATGTGATAAAGCACCGGTAGTTGAGAAAGCATTCATAACAGAATAATTTGAATCCGTAGTGGAATAAGCACAGTTTACCGCTTCATCCGTGACTACGGAAAGCGTAGCTGAGCTTGATGTTACGGAAGAAGAGGTTATGGAGGTTATTGAAGGTTTTGTTGTATCTTCTACACTGAAATTGTAAAGATTCTCGGTGCTGTTTTCATTCAAATCGGTGCAATTTATTTTCATATCATATTCTCCGTTTGAAATTCCACTGAATGTCGTGGTGTACGTTCCTGTTGTTCCTGTCCAGGAAAATGAATCATTCGTAAGTGAAGTATAGTTTATAATATCTCCGCTACTGTCTGTAAGGTTGAACCAGCAGAAATCCTGTTTGGGGTTGGATTCTCCGGCAGTAAAGGTGAAAGTAAAGTAGCTATTTGATGCTACGGAGTTGTTTGAAGGGGAAACCATGTTTACTGTAGGTGGTTCCGTGTCCTCGGCCAAAGCCCCTCCTGAAAGATGAGGAACATACATGGTAAGGTTTGTGCTTGTATTGGTGTAGCAGGCTGTGTTTACGCTAGTACAATTTATTGGTGTATTGTTAAAGCACTGATCTAGTTTGTAAACAGTCTCTCCTGCATCATCATCAATAAACAAGACATCATAACCGTTAACAGACTGGTTAATGAATATTTGTGCACCTCTCAAGTAACGGTTTTCGGGAAGGAAATTTCCTGTGCTTGAAAATGATATTATCTTCCTTATACTTGTTCCCGCTGTGCTGCTGCTGTTGTTTGAGGCACTGCCCGTTATGCTTACATCTATGTCAAAGTTCTCGTCCCAGTTTGCGTTAAGACCCCTGAACTCCGGTATAGTTACGTTAACATTGGTACCTGAACTGTTTATCCAAATATTGAGAGAAAAGGTCTGGTTCGGATTTTCATTTTCACCGGCATCAGTACCGTTGACCTTTAATTTGATGTTTTTGAGTTTCTGGGTATCATTCACGTAATCCTCTATATCGGAAAGCTCTTTTGTAGCGTTCATGGTAGTGTTAACTATAAACCAGCTGTAAGAAGAGTTGGTAGAGCCTGTACTGTCGTAGGTATCGCTGTCATTTACATAAAATATTATATTGTGCGTTCCGGGAGCAAATGTTCCCGCCGTAGTGTTATTTGAAAGACCTGAAACAAAGTTTTTTATGGAACTACTGTCCCTGGTATACCAAGTCATGTTTACGCCCGTTCCAGAATCACTGACGCTCCAGTTCAATTCTAAGGAGTTTGTATTGTATATTGTACCGTTAACCGGTCTTCTCAGGTCAAGCCTTGGAGCAACGGTATCCCTCATTATTATAGCTTTCTGGTAAGTGCTGCCTGTGTAATTCTCGTTCTCTGTAAATGTTCCCGTGTAGTTATATGTGTTAGGTTTATGCGATACTTCGTATGGATTTGATACCGGATTTCCTGTAACGGAAAGATTTGCTGTCAAGGAAGAAACGTTTACAGTTGCATTAACCTTTGTAGAATGAGGATACTCGAAAAACTGGGGTGAGGTAAAGAGAGTTCCGTTCAAGTAAAGAGATATGGAGGTTCCCGCCTTTGATATTGTCAAATTATTGGAATCCGTAGCGGAGGAATAGTTTTCTTCCGTGGCGTTGCAAATTAAGGAATATGTTCCCGCGGCAAGGGTCACGGCAGAAGAGTTGTAGGAGTCTTTTTGTTCTCCATCAACATAAAGGTGGGTTGTCCCGTCTCCCGTGCAGGAGCAGGTCAGGTCAGTTGAACTGCCGTAAACAAAAGACCAGCCTTCAGAAGATGAAAGAGTGCAGGAAGACGAGCCTTTATTAACTTTTACATAAAGCGAATCTAATGTTGTAGAAGAATAATTTGCCCCTCCTGAAGTATTTAATAAGTATAGGTAAGAACCCGCACCAAGCTGTTCAGCAATTGTGCTTGGAGATGAACCTAAAGCAGAACTTACAAGGCTGTCGTTCCTCCATAAGGTATAATTGACATCCGAGTCTCCTGTATTGGATTCTGAAACTGTTACATTAACTGATGTTGGATAGGTTACATTAAACCCGCTCAGAGAACCTGAAGGTGTTGCTTCGTTAACTACAAGTATGTCCGTATCCTGGTTTGCTGTATAGTTGGTGCAACCTGTTGTGTAGTAGGTGTAGTTGTACGTGCCTGCTGCTAATACAGCAGTGTCTGAAATTGAAGAACCCGTTCCCAAAGATGTTCCATTTCTCTCAAGTATGTAAGTGCAACCAGAATCACCCGAGTTTGACTCGGATGCGTTATAATCTGAAGAAGTTCCGTAAGTTATTGGTGAAGTTACTGCTCCTGTTAGAGTTGGTGTTGACTGTGAAACAACATAAGACTGCTGTGTTGTTGAATTTATCAATCCCTGTGTATCATTGGCAATCCACCTGTAAACATAACTTACTGCAGCAAGTCCTCCTATATCATAATAGTATTCATTTCCTGAACTAGTTGAAACTGTATGATTTGCCAAAGTTCCGGTAAGGTTTTCCTCAATCCAGACTGTTCCCAAGTTGGAATCGGACCAGGTTATGTTGAACTGGTAAGAAAGCGAGTTGTCATAATTTGAAGAGGACGGGGTTGAAACTACTGAGCCCGAATATTTGGGAGGTAGAGAGTCGTAATTAAAGTTTATGGAGGAATTTAAAAACATGCTTCCGGAAGTGTCATTGCAGTATACATAAAGTTGTTGTCCTCCCTGTGAAATCGAGATTATACTGCCGTTCCAGTCCTGCAGAGAAGTGTTGTTCATTGTTACGTTTGAACCCGTGTCATTCAGATTCCACCCGCACCAGTCAGCGTTTTTATAGGTATAAACTTCTATGCTCAAGGGAAGTGAGGTATAAACAGTATTAACTGGGCTGTCCACCCTTATTCCGAAAGTACATGACTGCGAGCACGTAACGGAGTTTGAATCCTCGTCCGTCACATTGCCGCATATGTTGTCTCCTGTGTTGTCGTGGCTATCCGAAGTCAGAATAATTTTTGAATCTCCCTCGCATACAGAATTGCCCGTCATTGAAACGTTTGCAGACTCGTTAACGATAATGGAAGACAAACCGTAGTTGTTTATAATTGTTGAATTTGTCATATTGGCTATTTTCAATAAGTTTCCGGTGAAATTGTTGCTTTCAAATATTACATTGTAAGAAGGTGAATTGGGTTCACCAGGGGAAGGATGATTTCCGCTTATCGATATTTCCGTGGTGAAAACGTTTTCGCTTACACGCACATTTGTGCTCTCCTGGACAACGAAAAGGGAATTGAATGTGTTGTTGGTCAAGTTTACATATTCTGTTGTAGATTGACCGCCTCCGATGTGAGGATTGCTGAAAAGGGAATAGAAGGAAGACGAGAAATTGTTGTTCCGGTACACCTTGCCGCTTCCAACAAGAAGATTTTGGTAAGCTGAACTGTTGATATTATATACGGTGTTGTTCTCTACCGTTCCGCCCTCGGAGACATTGCCACCTTCCGGACCTATGTATCCGTCCCTCAGACCGTACTCAAATTCTTTTATTATGCAGTTTCTCATAGTGAAGTTGTTGTATCCTCCTGTGTTATTTATACCGTTAGAGTCACCGGCTCCAATACCATCTATTATATTTCCCTGGCAGTCCAGTGTTACGTCATCCGCGCCTATGTTCAAACCGTTTCCCGAACAATTCGTTAGGCTGGAGTTAAGAGCAGTGTAGGAAGTTAAAGTATCCCCGCAGGAAAGGGGAGAAGAGTCAATTAAAACAGTATCGTTTGCAGCCATTGCTGTGTAGTTGAGTGAAGAACAGGTGACGTTCCAGTAGTATGTTCCCGGAGCAGAAAATGTTTCCTGTGATTCGTAAAATCCAGAACTAGAATTAAAGGACATTGCCTCTGTGGACCAGCTACCGCTCTTGTTGTAAGTGACGTTACAATTAGCTCCCGTGGTATTTATTGGGTAGCCTGTGGTATTTGTATAATTTGCGTAAAAGGTAGCAGAATCTCCAGCATACTTGGTCTGGGTCTCTGTGGAATCCCATATTGTAAGGTTCGCGGGGCTTGAACCTCCCCCCGAAACCTCAACACCAACACCCGTAAAGTGAGGTATTCTTATGAAAATAAGTCTTTCAGTGCTGTTTCTGTAACAAAGCCCAGCAGTCAAGTTTTTATCATCTTCGTCGCATAAAACACCGGTTCCGTTTAGATATGCTTCATATCTTGTGTTTATATAGTCCTCGTAGTCTGTTCCAACAAGCTCATTAGTCGTGTTTCCTTTTGTCGAGTTCCATATAACGTTAAATTCGTTGTCGTAAAGTACAGGTATTTTGACTGTTATGTTAAGACCGTCCAGGGAACTTTCATAAGGCATGCCCAAGATTACGTTATCATATATCTCGGGACCGCTGCTCCCGAACTTCCATGCAGCCGCCAATCCTGTCTCGGTTGCATTCTGGGAGAAAGCTGCATCAGGGGGTCCTGAAGCAAGCAAATCAGTCTTCGTGTAATGTATGTTAATATTATTATACTTGATTCTCATGCTTATGTCACCGGAAAGTATTGCCTTCAAAGGAGAAAAGGAGTCACTATCCACGCTTGTCAAAACACAATCTTCATGAGAAGGGAAAGGAACATCACATGAAGGGGTTGACTTGACAAAATCAACAAATATATTTAGAGTAGAATTTGGATCGTCAGGGTCAAAGGTCTCAAAGCTCTTAAGGCTTACATTGCATATTCCGTTACCACAGGAAATACTGCTAGTGCTGGATGAACCGCTTAGAACACTTGCGGAAACAGGAGTAGATAATGGAGAATAGCTCTGAGAATATATTGTAAGTTTCTCTATCTCATCACCCTCTATTATAGGAAGGCTGAAAATACCACTCTCTGAATCTGTCATCCTCATGTATTCTGTTCCGTCTATATCAACCTTCATCTCAACAAAAGAATTCTCGTTGCTTAACACGGTTCCATTGTTCATCAACCTGAAAAGAACTTCTCTTGTATTTGCAATGATAGTCTCGTTCCAGTCGCCTGTTATGTTGTATGAGGTTATGTTTCCTGAAATCCCGTTTATTAGTTTTTCAAGAGTAAAGTTGTGTGATGAGCCTCCGGTAAAGTTTTGGTCCATGGCAGTTAACTTGTAATAGTCAAGATAGTAATTGCTACCGTTTCTTGCAAGTCCCATAAGCATTATCTCAGATTGTGCCTCGGTGGCAGGAAGATATATAGAATATTCGCCTGTCGAATGGTTATAATAATCATCGTAGCTACTGTTTTTAGGCCATTTTTCCATGTTGCCCATGTTAAAAGGAAGTACGTCCTGGTCGAAAATCATGTTTCCGGCCCCGAGCATGTAGGGAACAATCCTTAATTCCTGATAAATTCCTTGTGTCTGGTTTATGTAACCTGTAAATGTTGCTATAGTCATGTTTGAATCAACAACAACATCAACAAGGTATGTGCCATTTGCTATTGTGCAAGTAGCATTTACTCCGGTTGTGCTAAGGTCATAACCTGTAGAATTGCAGGAGGATTGTATATTATTAAAATCAACATATATCGGGAAAGAAGATTCCGGGAAAACCATTATGGAATAGTTTCTTTCTAGGGGTACTGATACATATCTTTCCGTGGACTGAGAAGAGAAATCCTCTGAAACAGGGTAACCAAGATTTTTGTCCTTTACACCGTAGTTAAAACCTATGTAAGTCCAGTTAAAATCAGGCTCCCAGTCTGGCGGACAAGTTGGAGGTTCATCCTCCCAACAATCATCGTTATTAGGCTCGGATTTGAAATCCTCCCCCCAAACTTTTAAGTGAAAAGTAACAGCAGGTTTTAGGTATACATCGGGGTCTCCAAGACCGAAGCTGGACCTTAGCTCGCTCTCGGGAAGGTCAGGTAAGTTAGCCCCCACGTACATTCCATACCTGTTCTGTGAATCGTTGTACTTGACAGCACTAAGACGGTAAAAAATACTATCTTCTCCTCCAGGTCCCGGTCCTCCCATACTTTTATTAATAGTCTCGTTCAAGCCGGGTATATTACTTATATTGAAAGTGCCGTTTTCGTTTGTTAGCGCTGAAAAGGTACCAAAGCTAACATCTCCATTCATACTAAAGCTTCTTGGTACTATAGAAGCAGTCACATTAGGTATTGCGTTGCCATCTTTATCCAAGACAGTACCGTTAAACCAGAATGTTGTTGTTGTGAAAAATGTAAGGTTTATATCACTTGTCATGTTGTCTGAATCTGACATTACCTGGAACATTGTGCGACCGAAACCGTCAGTTGAAGTGACATTAATCCCGAAGTAAGAATTTTCACCCC
Organism: uncultured archaeon; assembly: GCA_964584335.1. Classification (GTDB taxonomy): domain Archaea; phylum Aenigmatarchaeota; class Aenigmatarchaeia; order PWEA01; family JAGHBM01; genus JAGLWW01. Next base: position 207,231 of record CAZOZN010000001.1, on the reverse strand, counting down.
CGCAAAAAAAGTAATCGTCCGTGGCATTCCAAATAACATAACCGGAAGTGTTTGAAAATGTATAGTTTCCAGAATCCTCACTCGAGTAGTTGAATCCATTGAATGTGAAATTCTCCGGAATCATTATCTTTAGATAATTCAGACAAGATGCATCATTAGCCATTCTGGCAACCGAAAAGTTAATGAAAGTCTCTTCACCCTGTATTGTATAAGGTGGAGATACTGAAGACCTCCAGTCATCGAGCCCGTCATCAAACGGTGGTTCTGGCCCAGGTCCCATGTCACCTATCTGATAATGTTCATCATAAGTATCAGTTACATTTTCCCAGCTTCCTGTAGATGAAACCTCCACATGGTTATTCCTGCTACCCTCGCTCTTTGCAGTAAAATTAAGAGTAATTGTTTTTGTCTCTCCGGAATATATTGTTCCCTTGCAATCACTCACGTTTATGTTTATCTGGCCTTGGCCTCCGGTATAATTTTCATAATAAGTAGGGCAATCTGAAGAAGTGAAATTTATGTAAGTGGTGTTGAAATTATCCCAGAAACATGCTTCCGTATAGTTGTAAGGACCCAAGCTCGAAACATTTACTATAAAAGTGATTGTATCATTCACGTTAATTTGTTCCTGATTCATTAGAATCTTCGTTATGCTGAGGTCGACACCGGGCGGTGTTGCATTAACAGTAAAAGTCCAGTTAGTATCGCTACCCCAAGCATTGTTTGATGTATTGTCCTTCTCAAAACAAAAAACATTCCATTTGTATGTTCCGTTGGCTATGCTGGAAACATCAACCCAGGAATCTCCGTTAGTCGTAGTGTTTATCGAATTCGGTGACCAGGCACCGCTTTCATTCCAGTATTGCGTGCAGTTGGAGGGAGTATTAACAGTATAGTTAAGCCTGAAAGGCGTTTTATTTACCAAGCCTCCGTTATCTGGAGAGGTGAGGTTAACGTCAACCTGCGGGATAGTTGTTGTGGTGGAAGTTGTAGTAGAAGTTGACGTAGAGGTGGTTGATGTTGTTGATGTGGTGGAAGCACTTAAAATATCAAAAGTATCGTTATCAACAGCCATAGGTGTCTGGTTTTCAGTGCTGTTCATCACCATAGCACTGTTTGTTGTAAGACCCGAGGAAAGCGTGGAGAAATTCAAATAAATTTCATGCGATGCGTTAACACTTAGGTTAAAAATCCACATTACGTGGCCTGTTGTATAGTTTACATCAAAATGAACAGGATTCGATTCAGTGTAGTTCAAAAAAGTAACATTATAATCATCTACAATTTTGTAGTTATAAATTGTCTGAGTTCCGTTATTTGTAACGTTAATGAGAAAACTTGCATTTTCACCTGATGTAACATTAGGTTGCAAAAAAGTTTTCTCGATAATAAAACTTAAGGTACCGTTTGAGTAAACCGCTTCACCAAGCGAAAGCTCTGGAGAAAAAACAAAAAAGGAAAACAAAACAATAGAAAACACAAACAATGAAACTAAAAGACTACCTTTACTATCCAAATAACACACCCTAAAATCTTATTGAATCTTTATTTTGGCTATTTATAAAACTTTTACTTCTTGGACTTTTTCTTTGAAGAAGATTTTTTCTTTTTCTTTTTTTTAGTTTTCTTAGACTTTCTTTTCTTTTTAATTTTGGTTAAGTTCTCAAAAGTCTCCTCTCCCTTGTAAAGAATCATCATTAGTACGACTAAAATCAAAAACATTACTATAAAACTTTCCGAGTCTCCTGCATCTATCTCTCCCTCGTAATGTTTGTAGTTGTGTGTTGATGTTGCCTGAACAAAACACGAAGAGAAAACTAAAAATATTACAGAAAATAAAAATATTTTTCTTGACATGGAGGCAAACATATTTATTCTTTATCCGTGCTATTTATAAAATTTCCCTTATCCCAAATTTTATATATAAACATTTTTAATTTTCTATTATGAACCCTTTCTACATATTTGCAGCGGGCTTTATAGGAGGCCTAATAAGGGGGCTTGTCGGAATAACAAAACACATAAGAGCTTCACCATCAAAGAAAAGGAAAATAAGAAAAGACTATATGTTGTTGACTCTGTTGACCTCCGGTGGTGTCGGCCTTTTGACCGGAGTTTTTATAGCAGATGACGTGAAGTTCGCACTGCTGGCAGGATATGCAGGAACAGATTTTCTTGAAAACTTGTTCAAGATAAAAATGGGTAAGGAAGTATGGTACTAAAATACATGGCTTTGTTTTTTGCATTACTTTTTTTAGTCCCGACTGTAAACGCACAACAATTCTTTATGGATATAGAGGGGGAATGTATTGATTATAACATAACTTTAATGGTTAATGACATACCTTACGACTGTTATGATGTAAAGATAGACGCTATCGTGCCGGACAAAAGAGTGGGAGAAATTTACGACCCAATTGAAGGATGGAAATCCTCATATTACTACATAAAAGACGGTTACTGTGTCGGTAAGGAAAATAATTATATGTTCAGGGCTCATACATCAGAAGACCTCAATTTCATAGCAAAAATAAAAGTAGGTTCGGAGACCCTAACATCGGATTACTTTACAGTTGAGCAAAACTGTCCCGGTCTTACTGAAATGTCCTACCTTTTTTTAGCAATGGTATTGTCAGTCTTGTTTCTTGTAGCAGGGTTGACTCTTTACGTAAAAAAGTTCAAGTAAAACTATTTTTTGAAGCCGTTCTTTCCCGTAAGAGGAACAAATCTGTAATGACCCGGGCTAACAATTCTCTTTATGAAGTTCTCTTTCTTTTCCGAGACTATCAACCTCTGACCAAACATTCCTCCAATCGGTGCTACGAGCTTTCCGCCTACTGAAAGCTGTTCTTCAAGATCCCTTGGTATCTTAGGAGCTGCGGCAGTAACTATAATCCTGTCAAACGGTGCCTCTTTCTCAAGACCTCCGCTGCCATCACCCACAACAACCTCCACATTATTAATTCCTGTTTTTGATATGTTCTTTTTTGCCAGTTCGGCAAGCTCCTTTACGCTCTCTACCGTATAAACCTTGCCTTCTTTTCCCACGATATGACCAAGAAGGGCAGACTGCCAGCCCGAACCCGCGCCAATCTCAAGAACTTTATGACCGGGCTTGACTTCAAGAAGCTCTGTCATCATTACAACAGTATAAGGCTGAGAAATAGTCTGGCCGTATCCTATCTGCAGGGGATAATCTTTGTACGCCTCTGACTTGTACTGTTCCGGGACAAAATGTTCCCTGGGAATATTCCTTAATGCATTCTCAACCTCATCACTCCGAAGAGAGCTCATCTTAAGATTTCTTATAAGCTCTTCGTTAGAATCCATAAATACAATTACCTAAGAAGAAATAAATAAAGGGATTATTTCTTAAATTCAGGTTTTGCCTTTAATCCCTTTCTTTTCCAGAAAAAAAGACCGCCTGCAATTATCAAAATTATTGCAATTATCGCTCCTATTCCTAACGGGCTTGTAAGGAATCTTCCTGTTGCGCCTAAGTCAAGACCTTCCGGTTCTGTTGACTGCTCGGAAACACAAGGCTGTTCCTCGTATGGTTTGTATAAATCCGTACCACAATCATTCTGCTCAGTACAGGTCCTGGTTTGTTTTCCGTCTACGCACGAACTCCAGTCAGTACAGGTCCATCTTTCCCTGCATACGTCCGAGTCTCCGGAACCATCTTCTTGGTCTGCCGTGCCCGTATCGTTTTCTTCAGAACTTGTACCGGTAAATCCTCCCGAGCTACCACCGCTGGAGCCTCCGGAAGAACCGCCGTCTGAATCGTCACCTCCCGTGCCCAAAGATAAGTCAACTCTTACAGTCTCACCTTCTCCAATCCAAGAAGTCTCTCCTGTATTGGAATCTCCTATGAAGAAATTAACAGTTTCTCCTTCATATCCCTGAACATCTACCGTGAAAGAATAGAAACCATTTCCGCTGTATATTGTAGTGCTGCCGACTTCCAATCCGTTAACCTTTGCAGAAACAACTGTTCCGTCAGGAGCAGGGCTTCCGTCTATTGTAGCAGTTCCGTAAAACTGTGTAGTTGGGAAAGGTATAGCCATAGCAAAAGAACTTAGGAATACCGATAAAACGGTTGCTATCAACAAAAAATTTAAACTTTTCATTATTCCAACCCCCTTTTATTATACTATTTATTACCATTTAAGAGTTAAATACCTATCCCTTCCTCTGAATTAACAAAAATAAAAAGAAAAAAGAAAGGGTTTATTCCCCTTAAGCTACTATAGGCCCTATAGGTCCTGGTATTTTCCAAAAGTCATTCCAATGACTCGATGGACCATAAAACCATCCATCATATGGTTGCTGCAAGAATACCCAGTATCCTCTTCCTGCATACATTTCATTGCTTCCCTGTATTGGCTCGCTTTCTGATATACAGTTTATGTATCCATAGACAGACATGTACTCGTTGTCTATGACGCTTAGGTATTCGTGTCCGTAGTCCCAGTATAGGTCTGTGGGCCATTCATAACCGCAGACATCTTCGTGATCCATTCTTGTATAGGTTGAACCATCCCATACATTGATTCTCATGTCTTTAGTAGTGTTGTACCACCAGTCGTAAGGACCTATCAGGTTCCATCCTGCTCTCAAAGTCCTTTGTGGGACCTCTTCTTTTGGCTTTATCATATCTCCGCCTATTACAAGCATGTCTTCTTCACTGGCTCTTACCCAGTATCCCCAGCCGGACCATACTTTAAGGTTGTCGTTTTCTATTCCGTCCGGTGTCCATACACACCATAGGTCTGTACACATTTCATCATCTGGGTCGTATGCCCAAACACTCTGCACGTTTGGCGTGTCTTTAAAGACCTCTTCTGGGTCTGAATCAAACAGCTCGAAAGGCACTGATATCAAGTTCCATTTCTTGAATATTGGTATTTCAAACCTGGAGCCTTCTACCTTGAAGTATTCCAAGTCTGGTTCTCCTGTATTATTTACTGCATCAACACAGTAGTATTCAAGCTTGTGGAAGCATTCTCCGTTTAGGTAAATTGCGCTTCCTTCCGGAACCGTACTCCAGTCAGTCCAGTTTCCTGTATTGTCCCACCATGTCCTGTAGTATATCTGAGCATGGTTTGATGGGTGTGGGTCTGGATCTTCGCAGTTCAGGAATATTGGAGTCATTTCAGTAATTCTCCAACACAATCCAGGAGCTGTACAGTAATCTTCTGCTTCCTGATACTCTCCTTCGTAAGCTCCCATTCCATCCCATGGACTTTTTGGTATTCCCACTGTCTTGTTTGTTACAGGGTCTGATGTATCAACAAACACACACTGTTTATGGTAGGATTCCTTGTCCACATTATCTTTTGCATTAATTTCAATCAAGTGGCAGGATTCTTCAGGTATGTTGAACTCACCTGTGTATGTTTTCCAAGATACTCCTTCTTCTACTTCAGCATCTTCGCAATCCCAGGTACCGTTACAATACCTGTCGTCAACCATATCAAACCTGTAATTCAATTCTTTCAATCCCGATGGGTGAGGTTCTGGGTCAACTGCACTGACGTTTATCAGTGTGTTTGAATTAATCCACCATATCGGCGAACCTAGAATACCTTCTACAAAGTATCCATCTGACTGAACCGGTATTATAACCGCCTCTCCTGGCCAGCTGTTTCCTGGATCGCAAACCCCTTGCGGGAATCCCTCGTCCGGTATTACCATGAAAAGGGCAAATCCGTATCCAAGTCCGCAGTCGTCTTTCATTCCGTTCTTGTTTCCTAGGTAGTCGCTGTCTACCATTACATGGAATGTTTCACCGCTCTTGCTGAACTCAAGCCAGTCTGGTAGTGGTTCCTGCCAGTCGCTCCAGGATGAATCAGGTTTGATGTACCTGTAACCCCAGTGGCTGTCTGTAGGTACTCTTTCAGTTTCGTCCTCGTGCCAGCTGAACTGCCAGTCCCCGGGACTCTTGTCGCCACTGTTATCGACATCTATCTCTACCCAGAAGTTTCCTGGGGCATTTTCTATTCCCGATGTCGGAGCTTCAATCACGAATTCGGTGTCGCAATTCTCGTGATATATCCTGTCTACCTTAATTGGATTCCAGCCAAAGTAGTCGTCTCCTTCGCATTCCCAAACTTCAGTGAAATCGAAGTAATTTCCTCCCCAGCCTTTGGAACCCATGGTCCTAGTCTCTGTTTCTTCTTCTCCAGGACCATAGCCTTTGTGTTTTGGTTCACCGTATTCTTTTGTTATTTCTGGTGGTGTTTTATCTACTATGAAATATTCTTCGTCTGTCCACATGTTTCCTAGAGCATCCCAGCACTCTATTTGAAGTTCGTGGTAACATTCTTCTGGGAATATTATTGGTTCTTCTTCGGTATAATTGAACCACTGTGACCACAAAGTAGGTGTTACTTTCAATGGTTCAAATCCATTTTCTAAACCAGGCATTACTCTGTATCTCCACCTGCACTCTACATCACCTACGGCACAAATTGGCCCGCCGTCTTCTATGTCAAGCGTTATTTCTGTTGCCGTGTCCACGTAGCATTCATCTTCACTGTCCGGTTCTGGTGGACATTCGCCGTAGTATGGTTCACTTAAAACCTTTGTTACGTTCGGGGCTGTGGAATCTACTCTAAACCATTCAAAGTCCAATGGGCCTTTGTTTTTAAGATGGTCTACACAGTAAAATTCCAAGTCGTGTACCGAATCTTCGTGGAAGCTGAATATGTAAGGTTCTTCTTCTCCGAAGTATATGCAACACCAATCATCTTCTGTTGCAGGCATCTTAACGGTTCTTCCAGCATCTGATGCTTCCTGACAGTATTCCTCCGTCAACCAAGGTTCTTCGTCAAATGAAACCCTGAAGCAACCCCATTCCTGGTCGACCGGATGGTCTGCTGTTCCGTTCCAGCTGTCGTCACAGTCAAGCAATATTGGAGTTCCTTCCTGGAAATTGTCGTCTCTTACCCACCAGCATTCTGGCAGTCCTTCGTCCTCAATCAAACATTGAGCTGAACAACCGTCTCCATTTTGTTGGTTACCGTCGTCACACTCTTCTCCCGGCTCAACTTCTCCGTTTCCACACAATATCGGTTCGGGACCCTCTTCATAACAGGACAATGGTACTACAATCATTGCCGTGTCATATATATAGTCCAAAGAATCAGCAACTCTCAAGTCTACCTGCTGACCTTGTCCCAATGTAGCCAAAGTTATTGTTCCTGATATGGATGGTGTGTAAGGTATGTCTACAACGTCCTGGTATGGCTGGTCTGGTACTCCATCGTCAGGGTTTACATCAGGCTCCCAGTCGTTGATTGACACATCAACAATTCCTCCTATTCTCATCCAGTCCGTTATTGACTCATAATATTCTGGCCATTCAGATGATACAGCCAAAACAACACTGTCTCCAGATGGAGAATAAGTAAGATCTACGCAGTCGTGTGTAGGCTGTCCATCCGGGTTTGTTTCTGCTCCACCGGGTCCACAACCAGGATTATTCATACCAGTACTGATATGTGTATCACTGTCTAATGGATTCCCTGAAGATAATATTAATATATCTCCACATCCCTGGTCAAGCAAGCTTGGGTCAGCGCCCTGTGCTACCAATGTATCGTATGCATAAGGTGGCAAAGAGTTTGATGCTACGTAAGCACACTGACTGGTCTGGGTTGCACCCGAGCAAATTCCGTTGCCTAAAGGTGCTGTCAAAGGTCCTTCAAACGTATCTCCTTCTTCTCTGTATTCACCAGTCAAAGGCATAATCCAATCGCAGCCAGATGTTTCCAAGCACTTTGCCTCCGGGTCGCTTGGCCAGTTAGATGCCGCAGCTTCGCAAGATTCAGGTGTTCCAGTACATGTCTCGCCGGTTGTTCCTGTGCATACATTTTCAACAGGACACCATTCACATCCTGGGAAAGATTCACACATTCCCTGGCCTCCTGAAGTGTAACCTGCACAGTCTGTTCCTGGTAACCAACTGCATCCAGGAATTGCAACACACTGTGATTCGTCGTATGCATTACATGCCTCATTGTTTGGTGTTCCAACACAAATTGGCTCTGTGATTATAGTAGTTGTCGTATCTACTGTGGTTGTAGTTACAGGAGGTGTGCATGGTATCTTTGGTTCACCAACCTCTTTTATTGCCTCTGGGCCTGTGTTATCAACAAAAACACACTGCCATCTTAGAGGCTCTTCGTTTCCGAATTCGTCTACAGAATAATATTCTATTACATGGCAAGACTCGGGTGATTTTGTAAATGGTCCGGTCTCGCTGTAATTGTTCCATTCCACACTGTCGTCATAATCATCTAGACCAGTGTAATAATCAGGGTGACATGAATCTTCTATTACTTGTACCTCCACGTCTCCTACTGGAACAATATTTTCGTGGTAACACATCTCGTGGTTTTCTGGGAAGTAAAGGTTTCTCCAATAAGTTTCTTTTGTTCCTACCTTTTCGTCTTCCGCTGAAAGTGAAACTTCTGTGCTTGAGTTTATCCACCATGTGCAGCGTTCGTGCTGGCAGTCATGTATACACTCGTCCCAATCATCCTCTGGAACTTCGCCCATACAGAAATCAATACAACCTTGTGCACAACCCGGTTCAATCTTATAAGGCTCGCCGTACATCTTTGTTGTTTCAGGTGGCTCCATGTCAACAAGGAATGTCTCTTCGTCCATTCCCATTTCGTTATCCAAAGCGTCCCAGCAGTTTATCTTTAAAATGTGTTCGGAATCTTCGTCAAAGATTATATCGATTCCCTCTTCTCCGAAGTCTCCTTCGTCAATCACGCTTCCTTCCCACCATACTTCATATTCACAGTAAACGTCGTCGGATGCGCAGCCCATTCCTGTCGTGTCAGGGTCTGTTACATCTACATGTACTCCGCTACCGCCTTTTACATAACATTCGTCGCTCGGACTTTGCGGAGGACAATCTCCAATCCACTCCATTCCTTCGTCGCCAAGCATTGTCTTAGTTATGTTTGGTGGTGTGTTATCTACTCTATAATATTGCAAGTGAGGTTCGTCTATTCCGTGTCCCGGTCTTCCTTTCCAAACCGCGTCCTCGCAGAAGTAATGCAAGTCATGCATTGACTCCTCATAAAAATTAAATACAAATTCGTTGTTTCCGTCTACATCAACACAACAATATTTGCACTGTTCACCACATCCAGGGTCCAAATCAAGTATCTCTCCCTCCGGATAGTAGTCTGCACAGTATTCTTCAGTTAACCAGGGCTCGTCTCCGTCAAAAGAAATTTTGAAACATACTCTTTCGTCTCCTGATGGGTGTGGGTCCTGATCCTCACACTTAAAATCTATATCTGTGTCGTAATTTACCCAGTGGAATATTCCATCCGTTTCTGGGAAAGAATCCATGTCCTCGTCTTCAACAGCTGACTCATCGTGTGTCTTTTCCAATTTAGGTATGGTCTTGTCCACGAAGAAGCAGTTGTATTGCGTATCTTCAATGTTTCCGAGGTGGTCCACGCTGAAGTACTGCAAAACGTGGCAGGATTCGTCGGGTTTCTGGATTGGGTTTCCATCCCACAATTTCCATTCTTCATATACCATACAGCCAAGCATTCCTGGTGGATCCCACATTCCGTGGACGTTTTCTTCCACACATTGTTCCCAGCTTGAATACTCGGAATCCCAGTTGTCTTGGCACCAAACCTGCCAGTAATCTATACATCCATCATATGCTTCCTGTTCGTATGGTGTCTCTACAAATCCCAGTTCTCCTTCATTGCAGTATTGATCCGGCTGGTAACATAATTCTTCTGAATTTTCTCCAACCATAACAAGTTCGTTTGCTAGGTCGTTTCTGTACCATGTCTTGTCAACGCCTATGGCGCAACCCTCTCCGGTGTGGTCTGGGTCTACTGGATCAAATGTTATTTCGGTGAAAGTGTCAATCCATTCTACAAGACCGTCAATTTTCATTGGTTCACTAAAATCTTTGTCTGTTTCAGGTTCCTTGTCGTCAACCTTGAAAGTCTCTATATCTTCCATGATATTACCTGCCAAGTCAACGCATGTTATGTTTAGTTCGTGGTTGGAATCTTCATCAAAATCAACTTCCCAACCCATCTGCATTACAGGGTCTCCGTTGCCATAAGTAATGGATTCTATGACATCTCCATCCAATTTAATTGTAGAATAGCAGTAAGTTATTCCACTATCACAATTTGTTTCTGGAAAATCATCATTAACTTGAATTGTTATTATTGTGTCTTGAGTCACCCATCCATCATAATCTCCATCGCAATGTTCTGGGTTTAAAGTACAATTTATGAAAGGTTCTCCGACTTGTTTATCTAGTTCAGGTTTCTTGCTGTCGATGCTTGTATAATCGTAAATAAATTTCCATTCCTCGTTTTCATCCCTGGTTTCAAATTTCCATTCAAGCTGACATGTGTCTTCCGGATCAACTGAAGTCATAGCAGAGAATTCAAAAACATCGCTTTCTCCGTCCGGTATTGTATCTCCATTTTCAACGTAGAAGCAAGCATCCAGAACTGAAATGTAATATAGCTCCCATCCGGTTTTATTCTCACAATCAAAATTCTCATAATTTTCATTATTATAGATTCTTACTTCATCTATTACATCTGGTCCGTTGTTAGTTATTTCAACTGTGTAATCCATCGTTTCTCCAGATGCAGACCATTCTGGCTGAAGTTCCGCTACACTATCATGGTCAGCTAAAACGCTATAGCTACCGCTAGAGAGGGTAAGTATCAGGGTGAACATAAAAACAACAAATAGCTTGTTAAAAGAGTTAAAATTTTTGGTTTTATTTAGAAAATTCTTTAAAATTTTCAAATGACATCACCCCGATATTTTATTAAATTAAGTAGTAAGAATAAGAATTGGTAAGTATTTATAATATGGTATTGTCACTTGTCGGTAAACAGTTGAAAGGTTAAATACTTTTCGTTAACTGTCGAAAAATCAACAATTTAGATAAGAAACTAAAGCAAAAACAAAAAAGAGAGAAACAAAAAAATTACAAAAAGAAATTAGCAAAATCGTCAGTTTCTCCGCTGTTGGAGCTGGTTTCCTGCTGAGAAGTTTGTGTCGATTCCGCTCCCTTCTCTGCAAATATCCATTTCTTTTCCCACGCCAGGTATCCAAGCACAAGAAGTATTATCAAAAACAAACCGGCTACTATGGTTCCCGGTGAGCCTATAACGAATCCTGTACCTCCCGTTTCTTCATCTCCGAGTTCGCCCTCAAAGCTCATCGACTCATTCTCTTCGAAGTAGGAAAAACCGTCTTCGCCATCACCATCTGTATCAGCAGGTCTCTCGCAGTCGGAACAGGTAGCATAGTCTTCTCCTTCCTCGCAAACATCATTTCCGCAGCACGGTGTTACCGGCTTGCAGACCTCTTCCATGTAAGAGCAGCCTTCGCATCTGGGCTGGCATGCATTCTCTTCGCAAAGATCACATTCCATTACCCAGTCGCAGTCTTCTTCACAATTGCATTTGTTCTCTCCGGCTTCGCATACACCGTTTCCGCAAACTACCTGAGGAGTGCTGTAACTTCTGGTGCTTCCTCCGCCTCCTCCTCCAACAGTGGTGGTGGTCTGGCATTCTTCGTCAGCGCTGTCAGTCTTACCGTCGCAGTCGTCGTCTATTCCGTTATCGCAGATTTCCGCAGCTCCGGGGTATACATCCGGATTTTCATCATCACAGTCCTCTGCATCGTTTGAGCCGTCGTTGTCCTTGTCATAATGATAATCCTCTCCCATTGGTCCGGTATCTTCCTCGTCCGGTATTCCGTCGTTATCGTCGTCTGGATCGCTGTCGTCAGGTATTCCGTCGTTATCGTGGTCTTTGCTGTAATCTTCTTCCATCGGGCCGGTATCTTCCTCGTCCGGTATGCCATCATTATCGTCGTCGCTGTCACAGGCATCTCCCATGGAATCGCCGTCGTTGTTTTCCTGGCCAGGATTTGAAATCTCTGGGCAGTTGTCACAAGCATCTCCTAATCCGTCACTATCTGTATCAGCCTGGCCCGGATTTGGCACAGAAGGACAATTGTCTTCTGTCTCGTTCCATCCGTCGTTGTCCTGGTCGTTTGGATAATCGTCGCAAGCGTCTCCTATTCCGTCGCCGTCCGTGTCTGTCTGGTCGGGGTTTGAAACTTCGGGACAGTTATCCTCTCCATCGTTAACTCCGTCTCCGTCCGTGTCATCAGTAATTATCGTAGTTGTTGTGGATGTTGTATCAACGGTTGAGGTGGTGTCTACGGTTGTTGTTGAAACAGATGTTTCTGTTGTTGTGGTAGTATCTACGGTTGAGGTTGTGGAAACTGTGGTTTCTGTCGTGGTAGTTGTTTCCACAGTTGAAGTGGTTGTCGGAATTGTCGTGGTTGTAGTTGTCGTCTGTTCGCAAACCACCTCTACTTCATCGCTTGAGCACAATTCGAAATGGAAAACATCATGAACTATTCCCTGCACCGTGTAAGTGCCCGGAATATCATAAAAAACTTCTCTGCTAAAGGGTGAGTAGTATTTTGAACCGTTCAAACCGAAACATTCCATGTACAGGTGTGCATGGTCTCCAGCATAAGTGTTCCAGGAAGCTGAGGCGTTAAGAACCCATCTGTCCAATAAATCATCATATTCGCATGAGTAGGAGTCAACTGTTATCTCGCACTCCTGTTCGCACATACAGTTATCCAAACAAACTCCGGAATCGCAGTCGTCGTCGCTGTCACATTCCGCACCGCATAAATCCTTTACACAGTATGTGTTTGTATCTGGAGGAGAGCAATCAACTTCTCCTGCCGCACAGTCACAATCGATATTGCACATTCCCTCGGCAAAATCTTCAACAGTTGTTGAATCAATAATCTTGTCGTTGTCATATTCTACAAGTTTGTTTCCGTTACAATAATCATTATAAGTTTCGCTGCACTCGTTATCCGGGCAATCATCATCTACTTCGCAGTTTGCATCGCAGTCGAAATCACAATACCCGTCAGACCAGTCCCCGTATTCGCAAGTGCATACGTCACTGCAGCCGGAGTAAAATCTTTCCTGGTAGTAAGGACCGGTACACCTGTCTTCTTCGTCAGGGCAGCTTCCCTGGTTTCCTTCCTCACATTCCGCACCGCACTCACTTATGCTGCAGTCGTGAGTTATGTCGTCTTCCCAATCGTTGGGTTTTTCGGTGCATTCATCCTCGTCCTCGTCGCAGACTGAGGTGAATTCATAAAAATCAAAAGTGTAATCTATTCCGTCCGGTATGTAAAGGCAGGTTTCCAAAAGTTCATCATTACAAGAACAGTCTCTGTCTGTTCCACCTGTACAATCACCGCTCTGGCACTCCTCTCCAACATTACAGAAAAGTCCGTCGTCGCAAGGTGTTCCCTCGTTTGCAGGTTCTTTCTCACATTGGTCCGAGTCCTCGTTACAAATTCCATCGTTGCACTGGTCTTCTAGATGAGAACAGTCTCTGTCTGTTCCTCCTGTGCATGCTCCCTGTTCACATATGTCTCCTACAGTGCAGAAAAGTCCGTCGTTGCAGGATGTCCCATCAGGTTTGTCTCTTGTATTTCCGGTATCAGTCCATTTTGAATCCGTTACATCATAATCACAAGAAACTCCTTCCGGAGGAAGGTAACAGTAATAATCCCTGTACTCTTCTTCTTTCTGCTCTTTTTCAGTACAATCGCCGGTGTCTACCCATCTTGTGCTTCCCGTTTCGTACCAATCATCATGATTGTTACAGTTCTCAGTTCCGTAATCACAGGTACAGTCAGCCTGGCACTCCTCGTTAATCAAATAATATCTTGTATCGCCGACACATTTTTCCTCGCATGGATTTGTGTCGTCACATTCCGCACCGCAGGTATCCACGCTGCAGGTATGGGTTATATCATCCTCCCAGTCCTGCGGAAGCCCGGTGCATTCATCCTCGTCCTCGTCGCAGACTGAGGTGAATTCATAAAAATCAAAAGTGTAATCTATTCCGTCCGGTATGTAAAGGCAGGTTTCCAAAAGTTCATCATTACAAGAACAGTCTCTGTCTGTTCCACCTGTACAATCACCGCTCTGGCACTCCTCTCCAACATTACAGAAAAGTCCGTCGTCGCAAGGTGTTCCATCAGGCTTTGTCCTGGTGTTGCCTGTTTCAACCCATCTCTCATCAGTGATGCTGTAATCGCATGAAGCTGCGCAGTTCTCCGTGCAAGTATAATCCCTGTATTCCTCTTTTCTCTCTTCCTTCTCGTTGCACTGGTCTATGTCAACCCATCTCGTATCAGTTGTGTCATACCAGCCGTCATCATCATTGCAGTCAATACAATCGCTTGTGGTTGTATCAGTATCCGTTATATTGTATTGGCAGTCATTTAGAGGATGACAGAAATAATCCCAGAACTCGAAATCCTGGCATGAGCAAAGCAAGTCACCTTCACAACAGCTGTAAGGGTCTCCTATGCCAAACCATCCGTCACAAGGGCAGTTTGAATCAACCGGTGTGTTATCACACTGGTCCAACTCTTCATTGCATGAATCCTCGGTACATGAAACATTGTCATTGCAGTCAGGCGGTTCTACGTCTATACACCTGACCTCTTCGGCCTCTTCGTAACATTCCTCCTCACCGTTGCACCAGAATTCGTCCCTGCAGTCACCAGTAGATGAAGCTATATTACATTGAGCATCTTCCTCTGTTTCCATGCACTTTCCTGTCTGATGAACCCAGTGATAATCATCGCTGCAGTAATCATCATTGTAATCATCACAGTTATCTTCCAAAGTTGTCTCTACATTACATTCATAATCAACACAAACACCTTCGTCGTGCATTACAGAATTTCCCAAACAATAATCATCATCAAGATAATCGCAGTCGCTGTCGTCAGCGCAACCGCACACAAGAATCTTGAAATTTACAAAGTCATGATTTGTTACACCGCCACAATAACCGTTGTGAGCCTGGAACTTAATCTTGAAGTTGTCAACATCGCTCCATGTGTTTATGTATGAACTTGTATCAACCACGTCAAGCCTGTCCGAGGTTGATGGGTCTTCCAGGTTGTTTGTTACCCAGGTTCCGGCATCGTTATCCCATACAAGTATCCTCGCGTAGTCTATGTTTGAACAGCCGGTATTGAACTCGAATTCAAGTTCACTGTCTTCTATGAGACCTGACTCTCCGCTCTCGGGAAAGTCAAAAAGCAAATAAAAGTCTTCGTCGTAAGATCCGCCCCACCAGTACTCATTTGTCTGGTAACGAACGTTGTTGCTTGAGCTGACCTTGTTAAGTTCTGAAGAAGTTAAAACATGATTTCCGGGGTCCGGATAACCTGTGGTATCCTTGCCGTAGTTTGGGGTATATTCAAAAAGTTCACAACCGTCAGGAATTACGGTGGTTGTTGTTATAGTGGTGGGCGGACAACATAAAGGTTCCGGCTCAGGTTCGCAGGCAACTTTTTCATCGCCTATAGCTATGCAGCCTTCCTCCGTTGTAGACATTGCAAAATTAGAAAACAAAAAAATAGTTAAAAAAATAGATATAAAAAACAATATTTTTTTACTCATATCCCCCACACATATTATTTAATACGCAAAAGTATTTATAGCCTAGAAGGCTTCATTTGCGCTTATTTTTTATGAACCCCGCAATACTTCGATTTTCCTTTTGCGTAGTTCTTGCATCTCTTTCCTTTCTTGGTTTTTGCGGCACATCTTGTTCTTTTCTTTGAAGAAGATTTTTTTCTTCTTGTTTTTGTAACTTCTACTGTTCCTTTCCTGTCAATCTTGTGGTAAACAAACCTTACTCCGTAAAGCCCCAGAACCAAGATTGCCATAAATGATATTACACCGAATCCTGGAGAGCTCATGAATCTTCCGGTAGGTGTGTTGGGTACTGCATCAAACAAAAGCTCTTCTTCCATATTTTCTCCTGAACTCAAAACCACCTGATATTCTCCCCAGTCTTCTATCCTGTAATTCATTTCAAAGTTTCTTGATTCCTCTGGCATTATGAGAACTTTTCCAGTTTCTATAACGTCCAAAAGTTCTCCTTCCCTGTAAATTTTTGCCAAAGTCTGGAAAGATGCTGGTGATTCGCCAGTGTTCTTTATCTCTGCATCTATTATTGCATCTAATGTTGATTCTCCTGTTCTCATATCAAAAGAAACTATTTCTCCCTCCTTTGGTACTGAACCGTCAGGCAAGATAGTAAAGTCAACATCTTTGTTTATTTCCTTTCTGTCCAAGTCTATAGTTATTCTAAGGGTATAATCTCCTGCTTTCAAACCGCCGTTATCCATGGCAAGCATGTAAGTTTTTTCTCCTTCAACTTCTTCCAATTCCCTTTCAAAATGTCCTATGACATTTTCCCATTTCTTTAGGTCGACCTTTATAACAGGCTTCAAAGTTTCTTCGCCTGTGTTGAAAAGCTTTAGCTCGATTGGTATCAGGTTGCTTTCGTCTGTCTTGTAAACCTTTATGTAATCAAGGTGAATGCTCATTCCGTCTTCAGAATGTCCGTCGTCTGTGTATATACAGTAATCCTCACCGAGTTCCTGTGTGTAGTAATCTCCGTTGTAGCATATCTTTGAGTGAAGGCCGCACTTTACGCTCTTAAGTCCGTATTCCTTCATAACCTCTTTTCTTGATTCGCAGTAAACATCAGGATGTAATTTTTCAAATGTCCTGTAAAGAGCCATTATTTCGTAAATGTTGTTTGATATCTGGTCGTAATGGCTTTTCAAAGTTGGCGATATCTGAGAATTGTAAAAATCTCCTATCTGCTCGTCAGTAATTCCGAGCAAAGCAATAAGCATTTCATATTCCTCTTCTGTTATCTCGTTTGTATCTCCTTTCCTGAACTTTTCCATGTTTTCGAATGCCTCGGCTATCTGGTACATTTCTATTCCCCTGTCTTTTGACCAGGAGCCCTCGCTTGTCTTTATAAAATTAGGATTGTACTCTGTCCAGTCAACACCGTTGACTATCAAAGTTGAGTCGCTTCCGTATATGCTGTGCTCGCTGATTACACTTCCGTTTGCAGCTATTATTTGAGTGTAGTTGACGTCTCCGTCAGTCTCAACACTAATATCCATATCAAGATCAGCCATAGAACTGGCTGAGAAAAAAACAATAGTAAATATTAACATAAATCCGCACAAAATTTTGTCTTTCAAATTATACACCCCGTTATAACTATTTAGTGAATACATAAGTATTTAAACTTATCTTTTTCTTCATTTTTTCTTCCATTATATTTTGCCTCTTCTTTTCCTCAAAACAAAAAAAATAAAATAAAAGGTGATTGGGACAAACCCCCAATCTAAATTAACTTTATCTTCCAATCCAGTGGAATTCAGGATATTCTGGCCATTCCGGTATCTGGTAGTTGCATGGGAAGTTGTTTATTCCGACTTTTTCTAAGAAGTTAAAATCTTCGTCTGTTACTATTGCTTTACCGTAGTATGCTGTCTGTTCTTCTTCGTCAGGAATTCCGTGTTCCGCATCGTCGTCATGAGCACTTGGCATGTTCATGTTTACAAACCAGCTCTCTGCGTCGTGGAATGGTTTTGGTGTGCTGAAGTCAACTTCAACCCAAGCCTTTGTTGGATATACAAGTTTTCCGGTTTCGGGGTCTACTTTTTTGTCTTCTGTCCATGCTGTTACTTCTTTCCATATTTCTGTCTTTCCAGAACCTACTAATTCTGTTTTTTCTTCAAGTTCCCAAGCAGTAGGGGTATGTACACCTTTAATCATATAAACAGAACCTTTGTTCTCAAATCCCTGGTTAATGTTTGCTGTATATCTCTTACTTGGCGTGTTCCAATCATCTGGATCAGTTGTTTCTGCTCCTTCAGACCAGTCCTCTCCTCCAACCTGAGCATTCTCTGCAAACTTGGTATAACCACCAGTGTTATGTACTTCTGTCCATATATGTGTGCTTGCAAGAGCAGGTGCTCCAATTAGAGCAAGAGCAATTATTGCGGCTAAAATCTTTTTCATATTTTTGCCTCCTTATTCACCCGCGTCCGGGCTCACTATTTTAGGCCTGTCGGCCGCATAATCACAAAACACTCTATTCACTATAGAGAGACATAAAGTGTTCTGATTATAACCATGAAAATTAAACGAGTGTAAATTTTTTCTGCATTCGTTCACTGTTACACCCCCGTAGTTAATCTAGTTATTTTCTTAAGGATTTAAACCCAGCTGTAGAAAAGAATTTAAGCTTGACATGCAAAAGGATTTAAGCTTATCATTTACAAAAAAATAATCTTTTATTCTCATTGTTACTATATTATACAGGTGAGTTGTTTGGCCGCAAAAAAGACAAAGAAAAAATCAAAGAAAAAAACTTCAAAAAAAATTAAAAAGAATAAAAACGGAGACTGGAAAAAAATAAAAACCAAAGTTAACACGACTGCAAGAAAAATAAAGAAAATGGAAATACAGGGAGCGCAGGAAATCGCAGTTGAAAGCTTAAAGGTTCTAAAAGAAGTGGCCAAGGAAAAAAAATTCGGAGTAGAGTTCGCATTATCGGCTGAAAAACTTGTATGGTCAAGGCCTACCGGAATTTCCCTTTACAACTGCCTCAAACCCATAAAAGAAAAAAGGACTTTGAAGAGTATTGACTCTGTGCTGAAGTATCTTTCAAAGGCGCAGGAATGGTTATCATACAACGGCTCAAAACTTTTGAAAAACGATTATATTGTTATGACTCACTGTCATTCTTCTTCCGTACTTAACATACTAAAAAAGGCGAAAAAAGACCACCGTGTTTTCAAGGTCGTTGTATCCGAGACAAGACCGAAGAATCAGGGATACAAGACTGCAAAGGAACTGGTAGAGAACGGAGTACCTATATATTATATAGTGGATTCCGCCGGGCCGTATCTTGTATCGAGTTGTAATATTGTAATAGTGGGCGCTGATGCCATAAGGGCGGATGGAGTGCTAAACAAGATAGGAACCTATCCACTCGCTCTCGCTGCCATGGAAGCGGGGATACCTTTCTTCGTTGCCGCATCAAAGGACAAGCTGGACTACGATAACGTATCGGAAATAGAAGACAGGCCCGACAGGGAAATAGCAAACCCCGATGAGCTTGAGGCAAGCGGCGGGGAAATAGAAAACCCGGCATTTGACCTGACACCGTGGAAACTAATAACCGGGATAATAACTGAGTCCGGAGTTTTGAGGCAGAGAGAAATAAGAATGTTGCTCGACGGAAGCTTCAAAGTTGATTGACTCCCGCCGAATCAAAAATAAAAATTTAAACAGGTCCTGATTCGTCGCATATCCACTCGCAGTTGCAGTCCGGATATTCGCCCGTTATGTTCCATTCTCCTGTGCACATTATGTGTAGCTGTTTCTGGCAATACGTCAAGCAGGATTCACATCCTCCCTGGTAATATTCCCATTCGTCACAGACAGTTCCGTTCTCCAGTATACAAACTCCGTATTGTCCGCCTTCCGGTCTGGGGTCTTCTCTTATGTCGTATTCTCCGCCCTGATTCTCGCAGTAAGAGGCAGCCGGATTCGGTAGTTGAACTGGTTCTCCGCAATCGTACCAGGCTATGAGAGTTCCTTTTTCCTTGTCATAGTAACCCTCGGATTCTGTATCCATTGCTCTGCACTCGTAGAAGTTTTCTCCTTTCTGGCATTCTCCGCTCTGGAATTCCTCAACTCTGCAGTATGATTCGTCGAAAAGACAGTACTGTATCTTTCCGGTTGCTGAAGGTCCCTCTACTATCTTGCCGTCGTTTTCAGCACAGTAATCAACAGGATTTTTTCCGTTTCCCTGGCTCACGCATCCTGCAACCAAAACTGTGGCAGCTATCATAATCGCGATAAAATATTTTTTGCCTTTTTTCATTTTTTCACCTGGTTACTCTATAGATATTTTTTTATATAATACTGACGGTATTGTTCGGTTTTTGCCTAATAAGAAATTTTATTAACTTGCCTGCATAACTCTCTTTATGGAAATTACCAAGAGCACGATAAAGGCATTGGCCTCCGATACAAGGCTGGAGATTCTAAGAATTCTTTCTCAAAGAAGAAAAATAGCGGCAGATTTGGCCAAGATGCTGGACCTGGCTCCTTCAACTGTCAACGGTCATCTTAAGATTCTGGAAGAGGAAGGCCTGGTGAAGAGAAAGGAAACCGGTCACAAGTGGATTTACTTTGAGATAACGGAAAAAGGCAAGAGCCTGGTAAAGCCCAGGTCGCCTATGCAGTTCATAATAATATTGAGCCTTGGTTTTCTAATGATTTTCTTTGGCGGATTTAAATCATTTACAGGCGCCCCAAAATTGCTAGCAACACAAAAAACAGAGTCAATGATTTTGGGGACGGAAGAAGCCGCTAGAAGCTTGCCCGCTTCGGGAGGAACAGACTGGCTATTGATTTTCCTGATACTGGTGGGTATTTTTATGGTTCTTATTGGGGCTTACAATATCTGGAAATTAAAAAAGGCTGAAAAGTGACCCTATAAAGAATACATAGAAAAGCAAAAGAAGGAACCCTTCCCATTTTGTGAGCTCGTTATCCTGGGTCATAAAGAAATAAAGCAATGTTGCTATTAGCATAATTGGAAGGCTAAAGGATACTACGCCTCTGGGTATTACAAGATTTCCTATCATAGCGGGAACACCCATAACAAACAGAACATTAAATATGTTTGAGCCGAGAACGTTGCCTACAGCTATCTCAGGCTTGTTTTTTCTTGCAGCGTTAATGCTTACAGCGAGCTCCGGCAATGAAGTGCCCAGTGCTATTGCGCTTAGGGCTATTATCTCTTTGCCTATGTTTAACATTTCAGAGAGATTTATTACAGATTCTATTGTGTATTTAGCTCCGAGGTAGATAAAAATTGCGCTAAAGAAGAGAACTATAAAAGGCTTAATCCCGATTTTTTTCTTTTTCTTTATTTTAATCTCCTTTATTATCTCCTTGTCCTTGTGTTCCTCTTCTGACGTAATCGTGTAAATAGAGTAAACAAAAAATCCGACTATACATAAAAGGGCCTCGGAAAAGGTGAAAACCATATCAAATATGCACATACCCAGCAAAAACGAGGAACCTACAAGAAAAGGCAAGTCCACGTGGATAAGCTCGTAAGTTATTTTAAGCTTCTTTCCTACTATTGCCGTCACGCCAAGGACTAAAAATATGTTAGCTATGTTAGAGCCGAGAACGTTTCCAACAACTATTTCAGAAGAATTGTTTAAAACAGCAAATACCGATGAAACGAGTTCCGGTAGTGAAGTTCCTAGCGCGACTATTGTTATCCCTATCACAAAAACAGGCAGACCAAAGAAAACACCTATCTCCTCGGCCGAATCCGTGAACCAGTCAGAGGCCTTTACAAGAACAGCCATGCTTGCTACAAAAATAAGTGCCCAAATCGTTAGGGATAGCATGTATAATATTACTATTTGCCTTTTAAAACATTTAGTTCAGCATACTGTTATCTGTATTTTCTTTGATATGTCAATGGAAAGAGGCACGTCGAGCTTTCCTATAATAAACCAGGATGTATAATTGCTCATCAAACCTATTGTCTTTGCTATAGCTAGAGCCTTTTCAACTTTCTCGTTTAGCTCGTGCTTCGTGTTTTCGGGTATCTTTATTTCAAATGGATATACAAGTTCTTGACCGGCAGGATACTCCTTTTCTCCGTCAAGAGTCTGCTTGAAATCATAAACTCTTCTTGTCTGAGAAGATCTCTTAACTCCTATGTTTTGCGATGTTCTCTGCTCGCCTATAAATTCCACGTATAACCCCCTGGCCTCTATCGGTTTCTTTAAATTCAATATCAACTTTCCTTTTACGGTCTCTCCGGGAGAATAATTGAATTTTTCAAGTTCTATCTTTATTTTTCCCTTTCCGAACCCGAACAAAAAAACACCTGTTTTATTATTTTCAAAAATTATATAAATAAAGAACTTAATGTTATAACTATGAATGCCGAATTGGGTATGACTTCTAGTTTACCGTACATGAACACGATAATTTGGAATAATGCTGCTTTTGATTACATATTGGCCATAGCAATATTCGCAGTGGCGCTTGTGGTTCTTAGGATAGTAAAGACTATAATAATAAAATATTTCAAAAAGCTGGCAAAGAAGACCAAGAATGACGTAGACGATATGATTGTGGAGGCCGTGGAGAGAGTTTTCGTAAAGCCTTTTTATGCGATTGTTTCAGCATACATTGCATTAAAGTATCTGACTTTGCCCGCAAACATCGACCAATATGCTTACTACTTTATGATTCTTGTGGGAACTTACTACGGAGTTAAGTTCCTCTCAACGTTTGTTGATTACGGAACGAGAAAATTCATAGAGCGCGAAGAAAAAAGAGAGAAGAAGAAGATAGACACCTCTGCGATAAAGCTGATGAACACTTTTGTAAAGATTATACTTGCAGCAATAGCGGTTGTTTTGATACTTTCTAACTTTGGCTTTGACGTAACAAGTCTTGTTGCCGGGTTGGGTGTAGGTGGTATAGCTGTTGCTTTCGCACTGCAGAATATATTATCGGATATATTTGCCTCGTTTTCAATATACTTCGACAAGCCTTTCCAGACAGGAGACTTTATAGTTATAGGAAGTGATGCGGGGACAGTAAAGAAAATAGGAATACAGTCAACAAGAATAACTACGTTAGAGGGAGAAGAACTTGTGGTATCAAACAAGGAGCTTGTAAGTACACGCGTACACAACTACAAGAAGCTCAAGAAGAGAAGAATATCATTCGAGTTCGGTGTTGTTTACGGAACAAAAACAAAGAAGCTCAAGAAGATACCGGACATGGTAAAGAAAATAATAAACAGCGTGGATAAGGCCGATGTTGACAGGGTTCACTTCACGGAGTTCGGTGACTCGGCACTCAAGTTCAGCGCGGTATATTATGTTAACAGTAAGGATTACGCTGTTTACAGGGGTATACAGCAGGAAATAAATCTCAAGATAAAGGAAAAATTCGAGAAAGAAAAGATAGAGATGGCATTCCCGACACAGACAATCTTTTTAGAGAAATGATTTTATGGGTTATATTAAGAAGAGCTACAAGCCTACAAAGGATGACTTGGTATGTTTGTTCAGAATTGAACCAAATCACATTCCTTATTCCAAAGCAGCTGATGCGGTTGCAGGAGAAAGCTCGACAGGAACATGGACTGATATAAAGACCATGAACAAGCGCGTCCAAGGTATGGGGGCAAAGGTTTTTGAAATCAAAGGTAACTGGGTAAAGATTGCATACCCATCAAAGCTTTTTGAGGAGGGTAATATACCGCAGATAATGAGTTCTATAGGAGGCAACATATTCGGCATGAAAGCTCTCAAAAAATTAAGACTTGTGGACATAAACTGGCCCGAAGGACTGACAAAAAGCTTCAGGGGGCCAAAGTTCGGGATAGAAGGAGTCAGAAAAATTCTTAAGGTCAAGGACAGGCCTTTGGTCGGAACAATTGTAAAGCCAAAGATAGGACTTACTCCCAAACAGCATGCGAAAGTTGCATATGAGGCATGGATGGGAGGCTGCGACATAGTTAAGGATGATGAAAACCTGACAAGCCAGAATTTTAATCGATTTCAGGAAAGGATAAAAGAAACAATAAAAATGAGAAAAAAAGCTGAGAGAGAGACAGGAGAAGTCAAAGTTTACATGCCGAACATAACAGCGGAAACAAACGAGATGCTTAAGAGGGCAAAGTTTGTAAAGAAAAACGGCGGGCGTTACATAATGATTGATATAGTTACCGTTGGGTGGGCAGGCCTACAGACTGTCAGAAACGAAGACCTTGGTCTGGTTATACATGCTCACAGAGCAGGACATGCTGCTTTCACAAAAGGAAATCATGGAATTTCTATGCTTGTTGTCGCGGACATAGCAAGGTTGATAGGCGTGGACCAGATACATATAGGAACTGTGGTAGGAAAAATGGTTGGAAGCAAAAAAGAAGTATATCACATAGAACAGGAAATAGAAAAAGACTTCATAAAAGAAGGTAGGCATACTCTAGAAGAAGATTGGTTCGGGGTTAAGCCTGTTTTTGCTGTATGTTCAGGCGGCTTGCATCCAGGACTTCTTCCGAGAATGATAAAAATAATGGGCAAAAATATAATAATACAGGCAGGTGGAGGAATTCACGGTCATCCGAACGGAACGCGTTCCGGAGCCATAGCAATGAGACAATCTTTAGAAGCTTCACTAAAAAATATACCGCTTGAAGAATATTCAAAAGAACACAAAGAACTTAAACTGGCCTTGAAGAAATGGAGCTAGCTTGAATCTTTTTTCTCCTTTATTAGGTTTCTTAATACGGCATCGAATCCAAACTTCGGAGCACCTTCCTTGTCAATCTTTTTGTAATCCTCCTCATTGTCGCCGGGGCCGATTCTTTCATAAAAGTCGAGTTTAGGCGCACTGCCCTTGGCACCATTAGCAATATCATCTGAAAAACTGCAGTAAACGTTCCTGCCTTTAAACTTGAAATGGTAATCTTTTTTTCCTTTTTCATTCTTGTATTCTTTTGGCTCAAGTCCTGTCCAATAAAGAACTCTGTTCCACCATTCAACCTGAGGCATGTTCATGACGTTGTAGGCGTCTTCCAAATCCTTCAAGTCCCAATTCTCAAATACGCCGAATATTTTATCTAGGCAAGCAGACTTTAGGTTAGAATCTTCGATTAAAACCCCCCATATAATATTAATATAGACAAAAAGATAAATCTTTTTAATAAGCCAATCCAAGATATAAAGATAAAGGTGTTGTTTTGTTAAGAGCAAAAAAACTTGATGTTGATGCAGGAAAGCTGCATATAGTCGTTCTAAATGATAAAACTCTCAAAGAGTTAAATTTGCATACCCTGGACAGAATAGACGTTATAAAAGGCAAGCAAAGGCTTACTTGTATAATTAATGCCAGCAACAGGATTGTTGAAGATGGTGAAATAGGTCTTTACAAGTGCGTTGCGGAAAGCCTTAAAGTGGAAACAGGAGATAACGTAAAAATAGAGGTACAGCTCGAACCGAAAAGTGTTGCCTATGTAAAAGAAAAGCTTAAGGGAAAAGAGCTAAACAGAAACGAAATAAGGCAGATAGTAAAGGATACTATTGAAAGGGACTTGACAGATGTTGAAATAGGGGCATTCATAACAGGACTTGAGCTAAACGGTATGACTATAAAAGAAGCAGAATACCTGTCAAAGGCTATGGTTAACACTTCAAAGACAATCAACTTCGGTAAAAAGGTTTATGATAAGCATTCTATAGGAGGAATACCCGGAAAGAAGGAAACGCTTCTTGTAGTTCCTATAGTAGCCGCGGCGGGACTGACCATACCAAAAACATCCAGCCGCGCGATAAGCTCTCCGGCAGGTACTGCAGATATTGTCGAGACAATAGCAAATGTTGAATTTGATATAGAAGGCATAAAGAGGATAGTAAAGAAATGTAACGGTTGTATGGTATGGGGAGGTGCCGTTGACTTGGCACGCGCTGACGATATTTTTGTAAAGGTTGAATATCCTTTAAAGATTGATCCTCTGTTTCTATCATCTGTTATGAGCAAGAAAAAGGCAGTGGGAGCAAAACACGTAGTAATAGACATACCAACAGGAAGGGGTGCAAAGATAAAAACTTTCATGGAAGCAAAAAACATAGCTGAAGATTTCATAGAGTTAGGCAAGAGACTCGGAATAGAAGTAAGGTCAGCAATAACTCATGGAGAACAGCCGGTTGGCCATGCCATAGGACCGGCTCTGGAAGCCAGAGAGGCACTAAAAGCTTTGAGGGGAAGAGGCCCTGTATCACTTGTAAACAAGGCAATAGGCTTGTCTTCAATAATATTTGAAATGGCTGGGAAGAGAAAACCGAGAGCACTCGCAGAAAAAATATTGAAATCAGGAAAAGCTGAAAAGAAGTTCAGGCAGATAATAAAAGAACAGGGAGGAAATCCAAAACTAAAATCAGGAAACATACCGGTAGGTAAGGATAAATTCGAAGTTAAATCACCCAGAAAGGGAAGAGTATTCTGGATAAGAAATGACCAGATAATAGAACTTGCCAGAAAGTTAGGTGCTCCAAAAGACAAAGGAGCAGGACTTGTTCTAAACAAAAAGGTGGGTTATCCCGTAAAGAAAAATGAAGTAATATTTACAATGTATTCAAACAATGACAGAAGATTTTCCAGTGCACTGAAGTTTTTGAGACATTCTGAACCAATAATAATAAGAGAAAGTGCGTCTGAAGAAATGATAATAGATGTATTGCCTTCAAAAAAACATACTTATGAAAAAGGTTTCTTCTTTGAAAGATAAAAAAAGAGGGGTTTAGGCACCTGCTGCCATAATAGGAGACATTGCCATGAAAAACCCAAATCCAAGAATCACTGCTAATACTATCATTGCTAATATAGGTACTATCCATATAGCAACAGCTTTTCCCGTACTTACTTTATGAGCCTGTTTGAGAGCCATTGTAAGTAAATAAAGTCCGTAAAGGCTTACTAAAAAGGCAATTAAACCTCCCAAGAAAGGTATCAATCCTACCACGGAATTTATTACAATTAAAGGTGCGGCATAAAGCGCAATAAGATAAGTCTGTTTTACATAGTCTCCTTTACCGCCAAAAATCATCGCGAAAATATAGATTATGGCAGAAATTACAATGAATCCTATCACAGTTATTATAGGAGTTACTATTAGACTTATAACGAAGGCCATTGCTCCTATGCCTGCTCCCATTAAGCTGGCAGAAACTCCTCCCATTGCTCCTAAAGCACCCATTCCCATCAAGGCTGCAATTCCTGTGAAAAATCCTGATATTACTCCTGCAATCGCTATGTGAATCAGTCCCTGTGTTAAGTCCGCTTTCTTTTCTTGTTGCTTGAAGGTTTTAATGGGTTCCATTAAAACATCTTTCCATATGTTAAAGTCTATCATAAATAGAATTGGATATTGGGGCTTATAAAGCTATTTGTGGGTAAAATAACAGATTAAAGGTTCTCTGGAATCAAGCCTGCAAAAACCGAACCTCTCAAACTGGAAAACTTCATCTTTTTTCACATTCGCGAATTCAGGTTCCGCTAATCCGTTTTTTTCTGAAGCATCATTCATAACAACCTTTACAGGAACTCCCTCAGATACCCAGTGTATCTTGGGTATGTCCTTCAGCTCTGTGGAAGTGACCTTAGAATTTTTGTTTAAAACAATATTGCATAGATGCAAAAGTCTCACTTCATTTCCCTTAAGCTTTTCAAAATCTTTTTTCTCCACGTATATCTTTTTTGAAACAGGTATCTTTCTTTTTCCTCTTTCTGCATCCTCGGGGTGTAGGGGTGCCTCTGTTTCATCAAATTTTTGGTCAATCTCTATTTCAACAGGTTCGCTTACAAAAAAATATCGATTTGCAACAGAGTCTATTATTTTCCTGTTTTCCTTCTCAAGAGTCTCCCATTCGACAAGGGATTCGTGCTTGCTTAGGCCCATCTTCAAAAGAAAATTCCTTATTGCCTCCGGTTTGAATCCTCTCCTCTTCAGTGAAGCAAGAGTGGAAAGCCTCGGGTCATCCCACCCGCTTATTTCTCCCTCTTGTATTAGTTTCCTTATCTCTCTCTTTGAGGACAGAACTCCCTTAAGGTTAAAGCGTGCCTGTTCTATAATGACTGTGGGTTTGAAACCCATGAGTTTTTGCAATTTTTTCTGTAAAGGTGCTCTAAGTTCAAATTCCTTAGACCTTACACGGTGAGTTACACCCCAATGACCGTCCGATACCGAAGTACCAAAATCATAAGAAGGCCAAACAAAATATTTTTCTCCCTGTAAAGGATGAGGTTCCTTGCATATCTTAAGCATGGTTGGGTCGCGGAAAGTTGTGTTCTTGTGTTCCAAGTCTCCCTTAAATCTTATTATGACGTCACCTTCATCGTATTTTCCTGAAAGCATACCATTCCATATTTTCAAGTTATCTTCGGGTGTCTGTTTTCTGTGTTCACATTCCTCTCCCTTAGACCTTTTATCTCTCATAACATCGACCGGGCAGGAACATGCATAGAAAAAACCTTCTTTTATTAGCTTCTTGGCATAATCGTAAAATATTTCCATGTTGTCTGATATTTTGACAAGTTCGTCCCATTCTATACCCAGCCACTTAAAACCTTCAAGCTGTAAATCATAGAATTCTTTCTTTGCAAGCTTGGGGTTTGTATCCTCAAACCTAAGAATAAACTTGCCTTCGTATTCTTTTGCGTAAAGATAATTGACCAGGGCTCCCTTGGCGTGACCGAGATGCGGATATCCGCTTGGCTCCGGAGGGAAAGCAGTAACCACCTTTCCCTTTTCTGCATGAGTCAATTCAGGAAGGCCTCTTTCCTCTTTCGATTCGACCTCTGTTGAAACGTTCCTGTTCTTGGCTTCTTTTTCCTGTTCCTCTACAGTCATTGAATTTACTTCGCTTACTATTTTCTCCACTTCAGGTTTTACCTCTCCTATTTTCTTCTTGACTTCAGGATTTTCAGAAATAAGGCTACCCAAAACAGAACCAACATCAGCTTTGCCTTCATGAATAAGAGAATTTCGAAGTGCGATTTCCATAATTTTTTCCTTGAAACACATGTAAAAATCTTTGTATAGTAGAAATAAAAAACTATTTTCTTAAATTCAAGAGATTTCCAAACTTAAATCGTTTTTAGTTCACTATATAATTATGGTAAAGTATTTCCTTAGGATAAGCGGAGAAGAAACCTTTTTAGTAGAAAAGCCCAGTTGGCGGGGTTATTCTTTTTACAAAGAAAAGAATATAACAGAAAAAATAAAATCAGGTGAGTTGGATTTGGAAAAAATTGGCGAGCCAATAGATTATGAAAGGACTTGGGCACCAAGCATAAGAGAGATAGGTAAAAATTTGTTTAGTGCGGTAAAAACCAAAAAGATAAGAGATTACTCCGGCAAAGAAATTGATTCAGAACCAAATGCTCTTGCTTTAGTCGGTAAGATAAACTCAAAAGAAATAAAAGAAAAAGGCACCAGAATGAAAAAATACAGAGCAAAATTTCAGTTCTACGGACTGACTGACAAAGAAAATATTCTTGAAAATTATAAGATTCACATATGAGTTCGGCGATTTGTATACATAGTTTTTTATAGATTGGATAACATTTATTAATCGGTATTAGATGCGCCCCCGTGTCATTTGTGTTTTTCTCTATGAGAGGACACTACCTTAAAATTTAAGAGGTGATTTGTATGATGAGCTCACAAGAAAGTGAAAACTTAAACCCCGGAGATGCGATTTATTCTGGATTTGAAAATGACGAAAACATATACAAAATGCAAGAAAATATAAGAAATTTCTGGGAAAAGGCAAAAGGAAACTGGGAATACTTAGAATGAAAAATATATACAAGCTTCTCAAAAAAATCCCAAAGGGAAAGGTTTCTACATATAAGTCTATATCCAATGTTACAGGTATTCATCCCAGAGCATTGGGAAAGATTCTTAGCTTAAATAAAAATACCAGAGAATATCCTTGTTACAAGATAGTGAGAAGCAACGGTGAAATAGGAGGATATAAACTGGGCAAAAAGAAAAAAGAATTGCTTCTCAAGAAAGACGGTATAGAGATAAAAAAAGGCAGGATAAATCTAAAGAAACATATGTACGAATTTTAAGAATTTAAATAATGTAATGCATTTAGTTTTCATGAACAGAAAAAGATTGGAAGTTTTCTTGGAATTCCTTATTTTCGGAGTGGCGATGGGAATCGTAGAGGATATGCTTGCGATAACTCTAGCAACGGGCGAGCCCCTGACCTGGAAAGTAATATACATAGTCACTCTTGTTGCAATACCTTTTGCGGCAATAGGAGAGCTAATAGTAGACCGTATTCATCTTATACCAAAAAAGGATGAAAAAAAGAAATAGTTATTCCAAAACTATGCCACAATAACCTACAACCGAGTTAATATCCCTAGAGACATCATAAGAAGTTGAGTAGTCCACAATAGTACCTCTGGTCGCACGGTCTTTTACTGAATAAAGCATTGCAGCAATAGCACCTTTTCCACATATTGTGGCCTTGTGTTTATCGACTACTTCCAAAAATCTCTCCGGTGCCCTTTCCTCCACTGCCCTTGCCGCCTCAAGGTCCACGTTTTCTATATAATCCAAAACATTACCGGGTCCCCCTGATACAGGAGTGTAACCGTAGCTTTCACCGAAATGAGTAAAGTCCGAAGAAGCTATTATTATTGTATTTCCTATAACAGATTCTTTTATAGAGTTTCCTATATCCCTGTACACTTCACGCTTAGAAGACCCGACTGATATAGGCACAAAACTTACATTGTTAAACATATACTGAAGCCAAGGTAGCTGCACTTCTATGGAATGTTCCTGTGTGTGTGCATGCAAGTCTTCTTCCAAGAATTTACTTTTTTCAAGAATCTGCCTGGCTAAATCTGAATCTATTCTGCAAGAACCAAGAGGAGTCTTCCAAACACCGGAACACATTATAGAAGCCTTTGAACCAAGACCCATGTGGTTGGGTCCTATTATAACAAAAGTGGTGTTCTCGAGTATTGACTTGTAAACAGAAGCCTGCGTCTTGCCGCAGTAAACGTAACCTGCATGAGGAGAAACCATGCCCATTACATTCCTTTTTGTGACAGTACCAGCTCTTCTCATAAATCTTTCTATTGTTGTTCTCAAATCAGAAGAACTTCTGGGATAAAAGGAGCCTAAAGCAATAGGATTTCTTATAATCAAGCACACCACCCAAAATTAAATTGGTAAAAGAAGTTAATAAAGGATTAAAAGGGGAAACATTTATATATTATTCACTACTATATAATAGTCATGGGTTATACACCTATAAAGAGTGTGATAGAATATTTTTCTATAGACAACCCTGCAGAGTTTTCTGGAAACAATGACAAAAAAACTTTACCGGATGTAATAAATGAAAAAATGGATTTTATGGAAAACCGGGGTCTGGTTGCAATTTCAAAAGACTATGAAATAGAGGCTGCAATCAGGATAAAAGATCCTAGATATTTTAACGAAAAAAAACGAATAGAGGTTTTTTACACAGACAATTTTTCGGAAGAAGATATCTCGGAAAAAGACCTTTTTTTGGGAGAACATGTTGGTTATGAAACAGTATATCCCACTGCCTATGGAAACATATCAAATCCTACAAAAGTTGCTATAAGCAGAAAGATGAATTACAAGGCATTCAAGAATAAGATAGGAGACCTTCTCGCAATATGTAAAACAGGAAATAACGGGCATGTTTACAGTATATATAGAAATGAATTGGGAACTGATTCCTTGAAGCAAGCTAAAAAAGAAACTATAGATTTAGAGCCAAGAAAAGTGGCATGAAAATTTATTAGTTAATCATTCTAATTATACACATGAATTCTTGGACGGAAAAATATAAGCCAAAAAAACTTGAAGAAGTAGTTGGACAGAGAGCTTTGATTGATTTTGAAAAATGGTACAAAAACTGGAAAATAGGAGGCAAACAGGCTCTTCTTTGGGGAAAAACAGGAAGAGGAAAAACTTCTTCTGTATACGCATTAGCTAAAGAAAAAAATCTGGAGCTTATAGAGATAAATGCCAGTGATGTTAGAAACGCAGAAGGTATAGAAGAAAGTATAGGACACTCATCCAAGCAGATGAGTCTCTTCAACAGAGGTAAAATAATACTTATAGATGAGGTCGACGGTTTGTCGGGAAGGTCAGACAGGGGAGGAGTAAAGACTCTGATAAAAATAATAAAAGAAAGCAAGTTTCCAATGGTTTTGACCGCTAATGATGCTTACAACAAAAAATTAAGGTCATTAAGAAATTACTGTGAACTGATAAAATTCGGTACAGTTCATCTAAATAGCATGACCAAGAGGTTATGCGAAATATGTGAAAACGAAAGTATTGAATGTGACAGGGCGCTAATAAAAAGAATAGCAAGAGAGGCCGGAGGAGATATGAGGTCTGCAATAAACGACCTGGAAACTCTTGGCAGAGGAAATAAAAAAATATGCGAAAAAGATATAGGGGTTCTTGGATACAGAGAGAGCAAGCAAAATATTTTTGACGTATTAAAGGTAATATTCAAGACCAGGAACATAAAGAACTCAATCGGAATAATGAGAAATGTTGACAAGGATCCTGACGAAATATTCTGGTGGATAGAACAAAACATCACCACAGAATATGAAAAACCGAAAGAAATTGCAAAGGCATTCGACTATCTTAGCATAGCAGACTTGTTTAGGAGCAAAGTAAGGGTAAGGCAAAACTGGAGATTCAAAAAATATATGATAGATATTATGTGTGGCGGTATATCAATTTCTAAAAAAGAGATGTACAAAAAATTCAGTCCATACAGGCCACCAAAAAGGCTTGCCATGTACGGCTCTACAAAAGCTTCAAGAAAACAGGTAAAAGAAATATGCGAAATTATAGGTAAAAAACTTCATGTGTCCTCGAAGGTAATGATGAAGGATTATTTTCCTTTCTTTAAGATAATGTTAAAGAACAAAAAATGGAAAGAAGAATTCAAAAAAGAGTTCGGTTTTGAAAACGAAGACTTAAAGATGATTAAGTATTAACAGTAAAATTTTCGTAGAAATTTATATTTTCCGAAGTCATATTAATTATAATATTGACAACAGCTTGCTTATTATTTCCAATACATATTGCAGTATCATTATCCAGTCTCAATTCTATCCCCTTTTTAGCAAGATATGTCTTAGTTAGATATCTTATTTCATCGAAATCGGAATCCAGTTCAGGACAATCCCTTTCTTTAAGAGATCTTGTGACCTGACTTTTTACATTCCAAAACCAAAAATCCTCCTGATTTGAAAATGCCTCTCCCTGGTCTATCTCAGAAAAACTGGAAAAAAGAACCTGCAAGCCGGATATAAAAATTATTATCAGCATAAGAGATATAAAGAAAAACTGCCCTTTAGACTGTAAAAATTTGCGCATGCAAAACACCACCAACTTTAATCGTACCCTCACTTGATGCTATACCCTCGGAAATTAAAAAATTTACCACATTATTGCCAATTGCATTTATTATTGTAGCTTCACTTAAAATCTTCTTCAACTCTTCTTCGGTACAAAATTCTCCCCCGTAGAATTTTTCGCTCACATTTACTTTTTTATCGGCATCTATTTCATTGCCTAGAATTTCTTTATCACAAACAGCAACCAAAACTTCTTTTTTCTCCCTGAAAATTCTGTAAGAAAACATTTTTACAACTTCTTTACAAACCTTTTTGAACCACAGGCCTCGCACTTCATTTTCCTGATGCCTTCTTCGCTAACTATCTTCGTGTCCGGCTTTCCACAAACAGGACAAAAAACATAATCTTTTGCATAACTGTCTATTTTGCTTTCTATCTGTTTTTTATTAAACTTGCCTATAAACTTGGCCTGCTTGCCGGAAATCTCGCCGGAAGCCGCAAGCTGTTTAGAAAGATATTTAAGGAGATGTTTGGGGTCTCTGCCAAGGGTATCGGATATCTCAAAAAAGTTCACTATTATAGTACTCTTACCCTGCAAAAGCAATTCAGAATCAGGTATTTTGAATCTGCCATCGTTGGTAAGCTCTTTCGATATCTTTTCTTCAGCCCTTTCCAATAAAACTTCGTAATCCATATTCACTCACTTAATAAAACAATTGTTTAAATTTAAAGTTTAAATAACTTCTCGGATATTTTATAACTGTGATTACGAACAAAAAATACATTATACTTGGTATAACAGATACGGAATATTTCTGCAAAAACTACAATGAAAGAGAAGGTAACTGTACAAAGAAAGGTAAAGAATGGGGTGATTATACCTGTTCGGGGTGCGGTTACTTGGATAAGATAAAAAAACCTAACTTAATTCCCATAAATACTGAAGAATAAATCAAGCAACAATTTTTCTCCAGTTATTTTTGTAATTATCATATTTTTCTTTAAAAATCTCCTTAGGTGTTATTTTCACTCCCAGTTCCCTTAATTTTTCCTCGAGTTCGGCGTATATCTTCTCTTTTTCATCCTCATTTTCTGTAAGCTTTTCCAGTTCTATTATGAAACCGTAACCCTTCGTATGGTCTATTGTTACTTTTATTCCATTCCAATCAAATCTTTTTCTATCCCTAAACCATTTTATATCAATTTCGTAGCCAAGAATCTTAAAAATATTTTCAATCTTTACAAAATCATCTCTGTCAAACTTTATCTCTATCTCTTCCCTGTGATTATCATGTATCTTTCCTTTCTTAAGCCATATCTTTGAAAAATTCTTACTTTTCTGTATCCTGAGGTCTTTTTCTCCCGAAAAATAGTATGTTATTTGATTATCATCACCCAAAAAATCAGCATTCTCTTTCATAAATTCAACAAGTTCATCGTACTTTTCTTTCGATATAAAACTCCTAGCTTCTACTTCAATCAAAAAATCACCTAAATATCATCGATTTTCCTTATTGCA
Source organism: uncultured archaeon (assembly GCA_964584335.1). GTDB lineage: Archaea > Aenigmatarchaeota > Aenigmatarchaeia > PWEA01 > JAGHBM01 > JAGLWW01. Next base: position 172,723 of record CAZOZN010000001.1, on the reverse strand, counting down.
TTTTTATACCATTCGGAAATCGTATCCTTTATTCTTTTTTTTACGATATTTTTATCATTCAATTCATAAAGAAAAATATAACCACCCTTTTCTAAATTTTTCTTTTTTCTTTTTATTATTTTCTTTCTGAGCAATTTCTTAAATGCCTTCTGAACAGTAGTTCTCTCAAGGCCAATACTGTCCGAAACCTTTTTGGCAGTGTTATCCCTGGGATTCTTAAAGAAAAAAACAAGTACATTGTATTCAGTCTTGTTAAGGTCAAAAGCACATCTGACTATATCCTGCTTGTCTATAACCTTGCAAGCAAACCTAATCATTCATAAATTACCCCTTGCTTTTTCTGCTTCAAGTATTCTCCCAACTGCAATCAAATATGCTGAGGTCCTCATGTCTATATTCTTCTCGAGATGCATGTTATAGACCTTATGAAAATTGCACTTCATCTTGTTTTCAAGTCTTTCTTCCAGATACTCCTCCTCAAAAATATTTCCAATCTTGTTCTGAACCCACTCAAAATAACTGCCTATAACCCCTCCGGCATTTGCAAGTATGTCAGGTACTACAGTCTTACCTTTGTTATACAAATATTCGCTTGCATCGCTGGTCACGGGACCGTTTGCCAATTCTATTATAAAATCTGCATTTACCTTATCGACATTGTCTTTTGTTATCTGGTTTTCCAGTGCTGCCAAAACCAGAAAGTCAACATTCATCTCAAGCAACTCTTCGTTAGTTATTTTTTTTGTATCATAATCAATTACAGAACCCTTCTCATCCTTTACCTTCTTAATTTTAGATATGTTGAGCCCCTTCATCTCTTGGGTGCCGCCTTTACTGTCGCTAACTGCAACAACCTTGAAACCGTCGTTATGTGCCATCTGAGCAAAATTATATCCTGCATTTCCAAATCCCTGGACAGCTATAGTAACATCCTTGTTTTTTAGTTTTGATACCATTTCCTTGAAAACTATATAACCTCCCTTGGCAGTCGCCCTTTTTCTAAGTTCACAGCCCTGAAGTTCCAGAGGCTTGCCTGTTATCATACCGGGCTCGTGTTCTTTTTTTATCTTCTCGTACTCGTCAAGCATCCATCCCATTATCTCGGAATTTGTATAAACATCGGGAGCTGGTATATCAATATCCTGCCCAAGAAAATCATAATACTTTCTTATAAATTGCCTGCTAACTTCCTCAATTTCATCCTTTGTCATTTCTTTTGGGTTTAACTTTACTCCACCCTTTGCACCCCCATAGGGAAGACCTGCTAGAGAGTTCTTAATACTCATCCAAAAAGCCAGGGACTTTACCTCGTCTTCCGAAACATTTGGATGAAACCTGATTCCGCCTTTACCCGGGCCCAAAGAATCATTATGAACTATTCTCCAAGAATCATACTTCTTGCCGTTTACTTCGATTACCTCTTTTTTAATTCTCTTGAAAGATTTAATCACTTTATTTTCAACCTGATTAAGTTCCATCAAATCAGAAACTTTCTTAAAAGTTTTGGATATATTCTCAAAAACCATCTAATCACTCTCCGAAATTTTTTTATAAGCAGACTGCGAGGCAATAGCACCTTCTGATGCTGCTGTAACAACCTGGTCGAATGAATTACTGCCATCCGTAACATCACCGGCTGCAAAAAAACAATCTATGTTTGTGGACATGTCATCACCGACTATTATTCTGCCTTTATCATTGACCTTAACTCCGAACTCTTTCGCCAACTTGAAATTGGGAGTATAACCAAATTCAACAAATATTCCGTCTAAATCCAGTTCAGTCTCTTCTCCTGTTGTTATGTTTCTTACAACAGCACTTTCCAGCAATTTGTCCCCTTTTATTTTTACTATATTTGAATTAAAAATAACTTCAACGTTTTCTTTTTTTCTTATCTTTTTCTCGTAAAAGGGAAAACATCTCATACTGTCCCTTCTGTAAACTACATATACCTTCTTTGCTATATTTGAAAGAAGAATTGCCGAAGTAGCTGCCGAGTTGCTGCCACCGGTTACAGCAACAATTTTGTCCTTGAAAAAAGCACCGTCACATGTAGCACAATAACTTATACCCCTGCCTATGAAATCTTTTTCATTCTCGAGTCCGGATTTTCTTTTAACCCCTCCCAAAGCGTAAACCAAGGTTCTGGATTCGTATTTCCCCTGTTCTGTAAAAACAAAAAAATTATCTTTGTTTTTTTCTATTTTTGTTATCTTCTCGGTTATTATCTCTATTTCCAGCTCCTTCGCATGCTCTTCAAACTTATCAGATAACTCTATTCCCGAAATAGAGGGATAACCCATGTAATTTGAAACTTCACCAGATTCAGATATAGTGCTGGGTTGTGACCCTATTACTAAAACTTTCATATTATATCTCTTTGCGTATATGGCAGCAGATATTCCCGCGGGCCCTTTACCCAAGACAATCAAGTCGTAAGACATAAAAACACCTATATGTTGTCGTTCAACCATTCTTTAATTTTGGTTTCTGGTTGTGCTCCCATGAATTCGTCAACAACCTCGCCTTCCTTAAACATCTTAACAGAAGGTATGCTCATTATTCCGTACTCCGTTGAAGTTTTTCTTGCATCATCCACGTTGACCTTTGCAAGAACGAATTTTCCTTGATATTCTTCTGCGATCTTTTCCAAAACCGGTTTTAGTATTTTGCAAGGCATACACCATGAAGCCCAAAAATCAACAACAACAGGAACCTCCTTAGATTTTTCTATTACCTTTTCATTAAAATCATTATCTGTAACATCCATTTTAAAAACCTCCGTTTTATTTCCATTATTGATTTTTTCCATCATCTTTTCAAGTTTTTTCTTTCTTATTTCTTTGAGTTCTTTGTCCATTAAATCACGATAGTGACTAATATAGTCACTACCATTTATATAGTTTTGTGTTGTGACTATAATATATTAAAAAATTCACTATTGTTTAAGCTTAAATTTCTCAAAAAATAGCATTTTTTATGAATCAGTACATGTTTCTCTATCCTGTAGAAGAATATTTTAATAATATAATACTGTCAAAAAAATTTTACAAAAACAAATTCGAAATAGGTGAATTATTCGATATAATAGACGCAAGATACAGAGAAAATGATTACGAAATAAACTGGCTTACATTCAGCAGAGAAGATAATGAAAATGAGCCCGATTTGTCAAAAATACCAAACTACGTTAGAATAAATGAAGATGACAGAATAATTAATGCTGGTATTTCATTCGAAAACCATACAAAAAATAAGAGATACGCTGACCCGGACTACGTTATAGACCAGCTCCCAGATTATCACGAGAGGCTGGTTCTGGGGGGCTTCCACCAATATGACTGTGTAAACAAAATTGCAAAAAAATCTTATGAAAGAGGTACCGAAACTTTTGTAGATGAGGACACCACGGAACTGTTTTTCCCGAGAAAATTCCTTTATGGAATACCTTTAACCAGAGAAAAATGGAGTTTGAGAGAATTAGGCACTAGAAGTTTTATGATAGATGAAGCCAAAAAATATAGAAAAAACAAGCCATGGTTTGTACAAGAATAACGAAAGAAATAACTACTTTCGTTAACAATAATTAACCTATGGATGAAGACAAAAAACCCGCATTTGAAAACTTCAATTTAAAGAATTTCACCAAGACAATAGTATTCGCTCTAGTCTTAATATTCCTCATTATAATGTGCAGATATTACCCCTGCGGGTTTTACGGCAACATCGAGAATTACCTTGTCATGTACGCCCCCAAATTGACGATTATAATATTCATGTTTGTTTTGATAAAGTTTGTAACATCCTCAATAAAAATATTGATAGAAAAAAAGGACGGAGAAGACAAATTCAAAATAAAAACGGTTCTGAGCTTCACAAGGTATTTTCTTTGGATAGTATTTTTATTTATCATATTTACCATGGTATTCGAGGACCTCGGAGCGCTTCTAACCTCAGTCGGTCTTATAGGTTTCGGTATAACTTTCGCACTTCAAAAGCCCATATTAAATACAGTAGGATGGATAACAATAAAATTGCATAAGACATTTGAAGTAGGAGACCGTATAAAAGTAGGTCAAATAACAGGAGATGTAGAGGAAATAAAAATAATGCATACTGTTGTAAAAAGGCTTCTGGAGGAAATCGACCAGAGCAGCGGTAAGCTGGTTTCTATACCAAATGAATTGACACTTGTAGAGCCTGTTGAAAATTACACAAAAGACGATAACTTTGTAAAAACCGAGCTAAAGATTGCAATAACTTACGAGAGTGACTGGAGAAAGGCAAAAAATGTATTTGAAAGTATAGTGGAAGAGGTAACAAAGAAAAACTTGCACAAGTTCAAGAAGAACCTTACAAAAAAGATATCATTCATAGATAATACCATAGAAAAACTTTCAGAAAGAATAAAAAAGGCCAAGACAAAGGAACGTGGAGAAAAGCTTAAGGAACATATAGACAAGCTAAAAAAAGAGAAGGAAGACATAAAAGAAACTTTTGAGGACATGCCCTCCTGGTTCAGGCCACAGATTCACGTCGATATGGAAGACTCTTCAATATTACTACTGGCGCTATTCGCCGTACCTTACGATATGATAAGAAATGTCAAGACTGAGATAAACTCTATGTTTCTGGATGCGGTAAGTAAAGATGAGGATTTTGAAGTAGCTTATCCTCACATGCAGATAGTTGGAGAAAAGAAAAAACAAAAACCCAACAGAAGTGTGTCGGAATTTCTAGGTATAGATAATATAAATCTAAAACTAGAAAAATAATCTAAAGCCTTTTTATCCTTCCCGGTCTCGGCTCGTAGCAAGTTCCTTCACTGAGAAGTTCGTTTATAACCTCCTCAACATCAGCCTCTTCGAGTTTTGACTCAGATATTATAACACCATACTCCGCTCCGGTGCCTTCGTCAAGCTTGTCTATGGTATTAAGAACTATTTCCTTTAGTGATTTTTTATCCTTCTTGTTTTCTGTGCCGCTTTCTTCTTCCTCTTCTGCCTGAAGTACGGATTCTGCTACTTCTGAGCTTATTCCTTCCGCATCAGCGAGCTTCTTTATTTCCTCCAGATCGGATGTCTGCTTCTTTAAGCCCAATATCTTTTCTTTTGTCTTATCCATTTCCTTTTTCTGCTCAAGCAATTCAGCTTTTCTCAAAATAAGAAAATTCGGATTGTCTATTTTTCTTATTATCTCGGGCATTATGTAAAGTTCGTCGTCATATTCCCTTACTTTACCTATCATGTCCACCAAATCGCCCTCCTTGAGATTCTCTATAAGCTTTGTGTTTTTAAAAATCTTTGCCCTTATCGTTTCTGTCTCATCATCAACAACTACAAACCCGTATGTATTATCGTCGTTGATGAACTTGTTCATAAGAGTACCCATTATTCTGGCCCTGGATATTCTCATACCGGAAGGTGTTAAAACATAGTTGCTCTCAAATCCTTCTCTCTTCACATACTTGCCCTTTATTAGAGGGCTTATTTCAGTTTTTATTGCAGTTAGTCTTTTATGCTCCATTCAAATCAACCTATATAGCTCGCGTAATCCACATCATCACTTTCTTCAACTTCTGGCTTAACTTTTTTTATCTTTTTTACCTTTATCTGACCGAACTTTTTCTCGTAGTTTTCGACATTATCCTTGAGTATTCTCAAAAGGTCCTTGGCGACGCCAGGGTCCATCATTATCGTGTTATGTGAAAGAAACATTTTATGGTCTGGTTTTCCAGAACCTACTTTACTGAATCTTGGGGTAAGCTGCTGAAAATCAAAAACAAACTTGCCTGGATTATGTGAAACAGTAACAGTATCGGAAAAGAAAGACGAACCCCCGTTATCAATTTCAACTTTTATTAATTTTTTCTTTTTAATTTAATCACCCTTTCTTATTTTATGGTAATATAATTTAAATCTTTTGTATGTAACCCGACCTCGGCTCAAAAAGCATTCCCTTGTTTTTCATCTCCCTAACAATAGATTCTGCAGAGTGCTCATCAATACCTTCCTCTTCTAAGGAACTTATAAGATCCGAAATTGGTATGTTTTTTCCCACGGTATTCTCCAGCTCGTCCAAAGCATCCATCACTATTCTTATTTTGCTTCTCTTGGAAGAGCTAACACCTCCTTCAGCACGGTCTATATCTATCTTGCCGGTATCCGGGTCAAACCCCAGCTGTCTTATGCTTCCTTTCATCAGCTTTATAGCTCTCTTGGCATCTTCCTTCGTTACTTCTCTGGATAACCTTATTTTTGCCGATGCCTCTGAAAGCCTTATTAAAGCCTCAAATTGTCTTAGTGTAAGAGGTACCGTGCCACTTTCATCTCCCGTGTACTTGTTTCTAAGCTCAACAAAGAAGTTCTTACATATTGTAAGAGATTCCTTGGTTAATGTAGGTTTTATGTTCTTTTTTACGTAACCTATGTACTTCTTAAAAAAATCTTTCTCTATTAAAGGTTTTATATCGTCTTCAGCGACCCTGGATTTTATAACATGGTCAACAAGATTTTCATCCCTCTCCCTGTTAGGCACGTCACGCAGTATGAATTTTAAATCAAACCTGGAAAGTAGCGTATCCGGTATATCGATTTGTTCCGATATGGACCTGTAAGGGTCGAATCTGGAAAGCTTGGGGTTTGCACCCGCTATCACAGATGTCTGAGCAGGAAGTGTTGATTGTATCGTGGCCTTTGAAATAGAAACAGTCTGAGTACTCATCGCCTCGTGAAGGTTTATCTGGTCCTCCTTGCTCATTTTATCGAACTCGTCTATTGAAATTGTGCTTCTGTTTGAAAGAACTATGGCACCCGCCTCCAAGACCCAGCCACCCATAAATTCTTCGTCACGGGTTACTGTAGCTGTTAGACCCGCCGCGGAAGAGCCCTTGCCTGAAACATACCTGCCTCTCGGCACCAAGGAAGATACCAGCTTAAGCAACTGGGTCTTACCAGCAGCAGGGTCTCCCACCAAAAGTATGTGCACGTCACCCCTTATTCTGGTACCGTCAGGAAGTATCTGTGGAACGCCTCCGAAAAGCTGTAGAAGAATTGATTCCTTTATTTCTCTGAGTCCGTACATGGAAGGAGCTAAAGAATTAATAAGAATATCATAAACATCTTCTCTGGCAGCAAGTTCTTTAATCTTTTCTTCGTCCTCCTTTGTTATTAGTATTTCCTCAAGTTCAAGCTCGATTGGCTTGAAGAAGTTGCACTCCAAAAATATATCGAGCTGTTTTGTCTTTCTCCCATTAACTCTCTTGGGAAGTTCCTTGACTATACCAACCATCTCAAGCCTTGCACCAGGGTCAGTTTTTCTCTGGTTTTTTGGAGTGGTAAGGTCGTCCTTTAAAAAAACTCTCAGCTCACCCGGTTTCTCGCCGACAGTAGTCTCGAAAGGGTCCTCAAGAACTATATACCTTGTATCATGAAGCCTTCTGTCAACAAGCTTGAAGCCCCTCTTCTTTCCGCACTCACAGCCCTTTGGATATGTAAGCATCTTTTCAAGCTGCATTACCTCTATCTTTTCGCCGCAATCGGGGCACTCAAAAATAGCAACCTGAAGCTCCGGCTTTACTTCCGATGCCCTCCTTACCATTCCGTCTATCTTAACAAGCTTGCCTATATGACAGCTTCTCAAGTCTTTTATCCTCATTTTCTCGGAATCAGGAACATTGTCAAATCTAAGAGTTATCTTGTTTTCTGTCCCAAAGTCTACAGTTCCCAAATCGATATTTGAAACGGCAGAAGAACAACAATCAAAAAAACCAGAGGGCTCCTTTATGAGTATATCAGCCAATATCGGGTCGAACTTATCCAAATCACGGAAGTCAACTGTTATCGTGTCTTTGCCTTCTCTAGCGGCCTCCAGAAGTTTGTTATAATAAAATTTCTTTAAGAAATCTTCAATCCTAGCAATATTTTCCCCCACTGTGCTCATGATTCAAACACCAACCAAAAAGTCAGAATTAATATTATTGGTGAACAAACTTATTTAAAAATGTTTTCACGTGAAGACTTTTTCTAAGGTTCAACGTCTCTCAAAATGCATTCGGGTTCGCTGTCGGGAACACAATTAATTCCGGGTGAAACACAATTCAACGCACTGCAGTCACCGCTCTTGCAAGGCCAAACTGCAGGGTTATCCCTGTCACAGAACTCAAGACCGTAATACTCGACACAGTTGTGGCAGTAACCTATTCCATCCGGTACACAATCATCCGCAACCATTATCTGAGTTTCTAACCCTCCACAGATATCATTTCCTTTTATGCACCTGCCTCCACTACCAATATTGCTCTGACACCATTTACCGTTCATCGTATCACCATTCCAAGTACATTCGGGACAATACTCAGACGATTCATATATTGATGCATCCTGAACTCTGACTTCGTAACCATCTGAGTCCAGTGTAAGTTCTATCTCACCGTCTCCTGTCGGGGAAGCACTTATATCCTTACTCGGCTTTAAGAGGAAAACATCGTCACCGTTTCTTGTGGCATAAACTGAATACTTAAACATGGAAGAATCCATGTTCGATACTTCATAAGTAACATCCGTGGTTGAAGAGCCTGTGGTATCTTCGCTCCACTCTATGTAATCATTTGACCAGGAATTTATTTGCCTTGTCAAAATTTTACTGTTCCTGTCAATGGATGTATCAAGCCATGGACCGCCTGAAGATCTGTCATTGTATATAAAATGAACTGAATTAAGGGGGTCACTGCTTCCCACCAGCCTTATCTCTCTTGGAGATGAGAAATCAGTATCCCTGAAAGTGTTTGTATCTCCAGCATCCTGAAGCAAATAATCGTGATCTGGTGCTGATATGGAACCTCCGGATATTTGATTGTTCGAACCGGAGTTGATGCGTATTGCAGACTGTCCACCAGCAGTCAAAGTATTTCCAGTAATTACATTATTATCGGAAAAGAAAACATCAAGTGCACGATAATCCCTGGCATTTATTATGTTGTTCTCAACCCTACATTCGGAATTTAACATAAGACCTAAAGTCTGATGACCTGCATCCAAATTACAATTCCTGACTGTAGCTCCGTCTGAATGGTCAAGCCAGATTGCACCAGCACTTAATGATGAAGTCATGTCTATTACACAATTATCTATTACAACATTGCTCTTTGAATTTACATTTATTCCGTTTACACCTCCACTTCCGCTTGTTTGAAGCCTGTGGCCGTCGCAGTCAAGAGTCACTCCGCTAGCATCTATATAAACAACTGTGCCTGTACAGCCGGTTATGTCATATTTAAGTGTAGTGTCCGCTGTTATGTGGACTCCGCAGTCTACCACGTCTATAGTATCATAAGCTCCTCCGGGACAAGCATAATAACCCTTGGTTCCCGTGCTTGTCGGTGCTGTGAATGTTCCATCGCCCGTTCTTATAAGATTTCCAACACAATCGGAGCCTGAACATCCCTGATAATCACATATATTACAAGAGCTGTGAGTCACATCCGCCGTTACAGTATATCCTCTCGGACCCTCTGGTGGAGTTAATGTAAGACCAGTACACTGCTGAATTGTGGATGTTGTGGAAGTGGTTGAGGTTGTTGAACTGGTGGATGTGGATGTTGTTGAAACAGTTGTGGATGTGGAAGTAGTGGAAATTGTGGAAGTTGTTGAAGTGGTTGAGGTTGTGGATGTTGTGGTGGTGGGTGATGTTGTTAAAGTGGACGTTGTGGACGTTGTGGTGGTGGGTGATGTTGTTAAAGTGGACGTTGTGGACGTTGTGGTGGTGGGTGATGTTGTTAAAGTGGAAGTGGTTGAGGTTGTGGATGTTGTGGTGGGTGAAGCTCCGCAAACAGTGTCAATAGTCCATTGGCAGTTCTCGTTCGAGGTATCGCCGTCAACACCAACAGTTATATCTGAAGACGGCGTTCCGGACCATCCGACTGTCCAAGTATTGGTTGAAGAAGCGTAAATTATACTACATGAACCGTCAAATATGTACATATCATTACTATTACAACCTGTTCCTGAATGCGTAACCGTAACGTTAACTTGGTTTCCCGCGGAACCTGTTATTAAATGGTATTTCCAATCCGTTTCATTAAGACAACCGCTGGTACTTGAACCACAAGCCATGGAACCATCCGGTGAACCGCACATAGAAGAACTTATAGGGCAACCGGGTATTGAAGTTGTGGTGGATGTGGTCGTTGTAGTAGTACCTGAACAATGTGTCCTGAAGGTCCATGTGCAGTTCTCGTTAGTAGAATCTCCGTCTGCAGAAACCACTATATCAGAAGGAGCAAATCCGCTCCACTCAACAGTCCAGTCATTTACGGTACTGTAATTTAATATGTTACAAGAACCATCAAATACATACAAATCATTAATGTTACATCCTGTTCCTGAATGACTCATTCTTACAATTACATTCATGCCTCCGCTGCCACTTACGGAGTAATGTTTCCAATCGGTTTGATTAACGCAGCCGCTTACAATAGCACCACAGGTAGTGGTGCCGTCAGGAGTAGGACATGATGATGAAGAAACCGGACATCCTCCTGAGATTGTTGTGGTTGTTGAGGTTGTGGTTGTTGATACTGAAGTTGTTGTTGAAATTGAAGTGGTGGACGTGGTTGTTGAAATTGAAGTTGTTGTTGAAATTGAAGTGGTGGACGTGGTTGTTGAAATTGAAGTGGATGAAGTTGTGGATGTTGTTGAAGTCGTGGAAGTTGTTGAGGTGGTTGAAGTCGTGGAACTCGTGGATGTTGAAGTTGATGTTGTCGAGGTTGTTGTCGTGATTATTTCACCTATTTCAATTTGGTCTGAAGCTCCAAAAGGTCCGGAAACCTTTACATTATACTCGGTTAAGTTATCGGGAGCGGAAGATATTGATACCAATAAAATTTCTCCGGGTCCCATAGAATTAGCAGGAAGCGGGTCAGAGGTGAACTTTGTATCATTCAAGTAAAAAGCAAACTCGGTTGTGTTTATCATGACTTCTCCTTTGTTTTTTAAAGCCAATTCCTTTCCCTGCATAGTAACTATAGAAAAACTGGTCCTTGATCTTCTTACCTCATCTTCTGTGTTCTGTCTCGTCGTGTCCTCAAAATCTTCGTCAACAGACATCCCCCATTGTAAATAAGCAAAAGAAAGAGACAATACAGCTAAAATTATTATTATAGAAGATATTATAGGAGTGACGCCTTTATTATCGGCCAAAGGGGTATTCATGGTTTAAATTACGTTTATTTAATATAAAAATATTATTTCGCAGCCTTTAACAGTTTCCTATGTCAAATATACAGGAACTGGCGGGTATGCAAGTTGACCAATAACATCCGTCAATAAATTTACATTTTGTTATTGCGGAACCGCCACACCATTCACAACAATTATCCAAACAATCATAGCAGTTATCATACGAACCGCAAAATCTAATGCCACAATCAGAACACCATGCGGGGTCCTCACAAAACTGACGCTCAGTGCACCAGCACGTTTCGCTACCGATACAATCACTGGCATGATAGCTAGTATCCACGCCCCAACAACAATAAGGAGTTCCGTAAATATCAGGACACATGCCGCCGGTCTGGCAATCTGAGTCACAGCAACCGGGAATATCATCCCAGTATCCCTGATTTGCACAATATTCTTCACAAGTTTCTCCTACCGTAGTTGAGGTTGAGGTTGAGGTTGAGGTTGTCGGCGGGATTGAGGTTGATGTGGAAGTTGATGTTGATGAAACGGTTGTGGATGTTGATGTTGTCGGTGGGATTGAGGTTGACGTGGAAGTTGACGTGGAAGTGGTTGGGATTGAGGTTGATGTGGAAGTTGATGTTGATGTTGTCGGTGGGATTGAGGTTGACGTGGAAGTTGAAGTGGAAGTAGATGAAACAACTGTTATAGAATCGAAACCGTTGCCTGGGCATGCATAATAACCATATGTTCCTGCTGCTGAAGGTGCGGAGAAAGTACCGTCTCCAACTCTTATAAGAATTCCTGTGCAGCTGGAACCGGAGCATCCATTCCAATCGCAAATATTTGATGAGTCGGGATTTGCATCCGCATTAACTGTATAGCTCGGGTATCCGGAACTTGGTGTTAGGGTAAGAGTCGATACTATTGTCGTTGAAGTGGATGTTGAGGTTGTGGTGGCTGTTGATGCCGTGGTTGGAGTTGTTGTTGATGTGGAAGTGGTTGGGATTGAGGTTGATGTTGTGGTGGCTGTTGATGCTGTGGTTGGAGTTGTAGTTGATGTGGAAGTGGTTGGGATTGAAGTGGATGTTGTAGATGCACAGTCGCATCTTGTGTCAATAGTCCACTGGCAGTCTGTGTTTGAGGAATCTCCGTCAATAGCAACAATTATGTCTGAAGACGGGGTTCCGGACCATCCAACTGTCCACTGGTCTGTGTTTGAAGCATAAATACTGGTACAGGAAGAGTCAAATATCCACAAGTCGTTTGCATTGCATCCGGAGCCGGAGTTAGTAAGAAGAACTCTGACATTACAACCCCCGGAACCGGTTATAGAATAATATTTCCAGTCATATTCGTTGAGACAACCGCTCACTGAAGAGCCCGTTGATGAACAAATTAATGAACCGTCGGGGGATGTGCAAGTTGAAGAAGATATAGGACAAGTAGCTATTGAAGTTGTTGTGGAAGTTGATGTTGAAGTTGTTGAAGCTGTTGTAGGCACAGTTGTTGAAGTAGATGTTGTTGTGGACGGATGGCATATACATCTCAGAGTACCACAATCGTATCCTGCGGGTAGTCCACAATCACCAGAGGAACAACCTCCCGTACTTGAACATGATGGCGCAGCAAGAGGCAAACAACTGCCAGAATAACAATCTGATTGTAGTGCACATGCCTGGTCGCAGGTAGTGACCGTGGAAGTTGTGACGACCGTAGTTGAGGTGGTTGATATTGTTGTTGATACTGAAGTTGTGGTTGAGGTCGTGGTTGTTGATACTGAAGTTGTGGTTGATATTGAAGTGGTTGAGGTCGTGGAAACTGTTGTTGATATTGAAGTGGTTGTTGATGTGGTAGATATTGTCGTGACTATTGAAGTGGATGTTGATGTGGTCGAGGATGAATACAGAGATATTTCGTCATATTTTCCGTGAGGTCCGGAAACCCTCAAATTATATTCAGAAAGGTTCTCCGGAGCGGAAGATATTCTAACAACTATTACCTCGCCGGGAGATATAGAACTTGGAGTAATAGGGTCAGAACTAAAACTTGTATCATTCAAGTAAAAAGCAAATTCACTGGTATTTAAAATATCTTCTCCTTTGTTTTTCAAAGCTAATTCTTTTCCTGAAATATCAATGATTGAAAATCTTGTCTTTGCTGTTTTAATTTCGCTTTCGGTTCTTTCCTCGGTTGTTTCCTTGAAGGTGTCGCTGGTATCGCTTCCCCAGTGTAAAAACAAAAAAGACATGCTTATAACTATCAATATTATTGTTATTGCAGAAATTATTGGTGTAATACCTTTTGAATCAAACTGCAAGTTGAACACTGTTAAAAAATGGCTTTTTTTATATAAATAAAAAAATCTAAGAAGTAATGGCCCCGATACTTCTTAGTTCAGCTTCCAGATTTTTTATAGCTTTCTCAACATTATTTACGCTTCTCCCGCCTGTGCACACAATTTTTCCTGAACCGAAAAGAAGGAAAGCGACCTTTGGTTCTTTTATCCTGTAGACAAGTCCCGGAAATTGTTCGGGCTCGTATTCTGTGTTTGGGAGTGTGAAAGCTATCTCATTTAACTTTAGAACTGAATCAAGCTTTGCGCTTGCGACTATATTTTCTATTCTTATTTTTGGTTTGCCTTTTATCTTTATTTTTGCTTTTTTCATGTTGTTTATTATTATGCCTACGGCTTCCCTGGCCAGCTTAGGACTTCTAGCACCAGTACAGACTATCTTACCGGAACTGAATATCAAAGAAGCTGCTCTGGGTTCTTTTATCCTGTAGACAAGTCCCGGGAATTGTTCTGGCTCGTATTCTGTTCCAGGAATCCTGGCCACTATTTTGTCCAAGGGCAAACTGCAGTTTAAAGTCGCAGAAGCCACAACATTTTCAATTTTTATGTCTTTAACCATTTTACCCCCACTTTTTAAGAAATATGATTGGGTATTTAAATAGTTTTCTAATTGTTTTCAAAACCATAAAAAAACAAAAAATAAATAAAAACAAGATAATAAATTATCTGGAGTGTTTAAATGTACAAAGATTTTATTGAAATTTCCACACAAACGGACGATATAATAGATATAACGAAAGAAGTAGAAAAAATAGTTAAAAAAAGCAAAGTAAAAGAAGGTCTTTGCTTAATCTTTAATGAAGGTTCGACTGGTTCAATACTCGTAAATGAAAACGAAGAAAGGCTTTTAGAAGATTTAAGAGAAATGATGGAAAAGCTTACTTCAGGAAGGCACAGACATCCATCAAATGCACATTCACATCTTAAATCGACTATAATAGGTCCTGGAAAAACAATAGGAATAGAGAACGGTAACTTAGAGCTGGGTACATGGCAAAGCATAATGTTCTGGGAATTTGACGTAAAGTCCAGGCAAAGAAGGATACTTGTTAAAGTGTTCGGTGATTAAGACGGAATTGAATAAGAAAGAGATAAAAAGGCAACTCGCACACCTTTCAGGCATCGGAACCATATTTTTCATATATCTAATGGGAAAAGAAATAACCGGGTTGATAGCATTGTTTATTTCTCTTTATGTTTTTCTTCTATCAATTTATGTAAAAACTAAAAATGATTTAAGAAAAAAAATGCCCGTAAGAGTAAAAGAAATTGAAAAAATTGAAGACTCTTTTCATGAATTGGTTGATTCTGCGGAGAGAGAGAACACAAAATTAAGGTACATGGGAGCCGTCTTGTTCTTTCTTTCTATAGGTTTATGTTTACTGATTTTCCCAGAAAAAATCGCAGTAATATCTATTATAGTGTTGTCTGTGGGTGATTCTTTCTCCACACTCATAGGAGTTCACTTTGGAAAGAACAAAACAAGGCTAAATCCAAAAAAAAGTTACGAGGGGACCTTGGGTGGATTTTTTTCATGCTTTATCATATGCCTATTTTTTACCAACCCTTTAATATCTGTAATAGCATCTGGTGTCGGAATGTTAATGGAATTATGGCCTGTAAAAATAAACGATAATATACTTATGCCTTTCTCGGTCGGTTTTGTTTTAATTTTGTTATCATCAATAGGAATATTAATCTGAATCAAGAATTACGTCGTAACAATAATCTTTTTTATCTTCGCTTACTCTCTCACACAGCTTTTCATTTTTTGTAGATAAAGCGACAGCCAAGTAACAGTATTCCTTATCATCTACATTTTCACACAGAGATTCGTTTCCAGTACTCCTCGCTACTCCCATATAACAGCCGTCTCTCTGTTCCTTGCCGGCCACCTGTTCACATATATTCTCGTCCCGTTTTTTTATGGCCTTGTCTGAGATGACCATGTCCTTACATAAGTTAGAATAACTGATTCCGTTTTCTTCTTTATCTATATTGTTGCATATTGCGGTATCGTTGTTTTCAATAGCAGCATTGTAAAAGCAAACTGGTCTGTCTTTCTCTGGCAAACTTTTGCAGTAACTTATGTAATTTTCTTCCGAGTAATGAGACTTTAAACTCTGACTTTGAGGTTCTAAATCTTCAGTAAAGGGCAAAATTAAAAAATAAATTAAAACCAATACAGCAAAAAATAAAACAAAGCTAGCGAGAGTAATATTTTTTTCCTTTGAGAAATTTATTTTTGAAGACTTGACTGAAGATGGCTTATTCTCTTCTATCAATTTTTCTGCTAAAGATTTGTTCCAGCCCGACTTGAGCATAGAGTCTTTTACCTGCTTTTCAGAAAGTCCTTTCTTGAATTGTTCCCTTATCCATTTTTCTATCTCGGGCATAATTAATTTTATAATGAGTAATTTAAAAAACTTATTTCAGCATATTTCAGAGCCTTCTTTAACATTTTCTATGTTAACAGTTTCTCCTGACTCTGTTTTAAGTTTTTTATTTTTGTAATAGACGCAATTCTTTCCGGATACCATTTCTATTTTCTGAAATTCCTTGAAGGTTATTTTATCCTTTGGTTTAATATTAATGCCTTCCACAGAGACCCTTTCACCCGGACTTGAATCATCGACAAAAAGTAAACCTACTTTACCGTTTTTTTCCTCTCCTGCAAGTAGCATTGCCTCTGAAAATTCCCCCCTCAACTTTGCTTTCTCGAGGTTTGCAAGAACTACTATCTTCTTACCTTCAAGGTCACTTTTTTCATACCATTTCTTGATTCCTGCAACAACCTGCCTTTCCTCTCCGCAATCTATTTTTAAGAGATAAAGTTTATCCGCATTTGGATGATTTTTTACCTCAATAACTTTTGCGACCCTGAGATCCAATTCAGAAAAGATATCGCTATCTTCAGAAGCATATTTTTTTCTTATTTCATTGATTTCATCATCGTCAATCTTATTGAAAAGGACTTCGGGTTTTTTTAGTTCCTGCCCCGAAAGAACAATATCCCTTGCAGATTCCCATTTATAATCATTTTCATCCCCAAGGAATTCCTTAATCTTAAGGGATGATTCCGGCAAAAAAGGATTAATCATTATGGATACGGATCTAACAAGATTACAAGAAATATTAAGTATGGTCTCGACCCTTTTCCTGTCTTTCTTTATTAGATGCCAAGGCTCCTGGTTGTTGAAATAAGCATTAGATTCCTTAGCCAAATGAAGAACTCCTTTCAGCGCCTCCCTCAACTTCGCTTTTTCAAAATCTTTTGTAACATCTTCATGTATACTATTAAGCTTTCCTATGATTTCCTCATCCTCTTTCTTCATCTCTCCGAGTTTCGGTACCTCGCCAAAATTAGACTTGGTGAATGAGATTACCCTGTGAATAAAATTACCTATAATATCAGAAAGCTCGTTATTAACCCTTCTCTGAAACTCTTCCCATGTAAAAATAGAATCGTTTGTCTCGGGATAAAGACTCATCAAAACATATCTCCAATAGTCTGTTGGTCTTATATTTAATGCAGACTCTGTGGTGAGTCCCTTTCCTCTGCTCTTTGAGAACTTAACATCTTTGGATATAAGCCAGGCAGAACCTATTATATCATCAACCAGTTTCCATTCCTCCCCTGTACCTTTCAAGGTTGCAGGAAATGTTATACTGTGAAAAGGTATGTTGTCCTTGCCCATGAACTGCACATATTTGCAGTCAGAAAACCACCACTTTTTCCATTCATCTTTTTTCTTTATTTTATTGCTCCATTCTTTTGTTATTCCTATATATCCTATTGGTGCATCAAACCAGACATAAATAACCTTGTCTTCATAACCTTCCTTCGGTACAGGAAATCCCCATTTTGCATCACGGGTTATAGCACGCGGTTTAAGTCCCTCCTTAAGCCAGCCAAGAGAGAAGTTCTTTACAATGGGGCTCCAAGATTTTTTTGAAATCCACTCCTTAAGCCAATCTTCAAATTTGGGAAGGTCTATAAAAAGATGTTTTGTGCTACGAAAAATTATTTTGCTTTCTCCACAATGAACGCATTTCGGGTTTATAAGTTCCTCTGGGTTGAGTATGGCCCCACAATCATCGCATTGGTCGCCCCTGGCAAGTCCGTCGCATTTAGGACACTCGCCCTCTATCCACCTGTCAGCCAAAAACTTTCCACATTTCTCGCAGTAAGGAAGATTCATCTCTTCTTCTATAAGAAAACCGTTCTCATAAAGTTTATTAAATATCCTATGTGTTATTTCCTTGTTTTCATCAGAGTGGGTTATTCCGTAGTAAGTAAAATCTATGTTCAGCTTTTCAAAAATTTTCTTTATTTTTTCATGATTACTGAAAACAAGTTCTTCGGGTGTTATTCCCATCCTTTCTGAAGTTATTTCAAACATGGTTCCATGAGAATCTGAACCACAAATATATATTGAATCATATCCTGCCAGCTTTAGGTACCTGTGATACACATCTGCAGGGAGCACTGAACCGACTATATTGCCCAAGTGGGGCATGTCATGCACGTAAGGAAGTGCCGAAGTTACCATTATTCTCTTTATCTGAACCACCAAAATTTATTTTAAATTATAAGCTTATTAATTTATTCTATGCAATGGTTTATATTTGCTTTGGGAGCTGCGGTTCTTACATCTTTTGTATCTGTCATAGAAAAAAAAGTTCTTTTCAAGGAACATGCGGCAGAATTCTCTGCAACTTTGGCTATACTGAACTTTGCAATCACAATACCTTTCTTTTATTTAATCGATTTTAGTATAGAACCTTTCGTCTGGATTTTAATAATTTTAGCGGCCTTTTTTGCCTCAGTTGGTTTTCTTTTCGTGGCAAAGGCTGTAAGGCATATGGAAATATCAGCCGCGTCCCCGCTCTTAAATTTTGGTCCCGGCTTTACTGCCATGGTTGCGGTACTTTTACTTGGAGAAATTTTGAGTCCTCTAAATGTAATAGGAATATTAACACTCATGATAGGCTCTTATGTTCTTGAGATAGACTTCAAATCCCACAGCATGTTAACTCCACTAAAGAAAATTTACAAATCCAAATACATACATTACATATTCATAGCTCTTGGTTCATACTCATTTAGTGCAGTTTCAGGAAAATACGCACTTAACTTTATAGACCCAATAAGCCTTGTCCTTCTACAGCAGTTATTCATAGCCATAATATTTTTGTTTATATTAAAGTTGTTTTACGACGGATTTCATGGAATAAAGCACGGAATAAAAAAAGCGGGATGGTGGATAATACTAATGGCATCGATAACAGTGTCTTACAGGATTTTGCAAGCATTCGCAATGAAAATTACATTCGTGAGCCTCGTAATGCCCATTAAAAAACTATCGACTTTATTTGCAACAGTTCTTGGAGGAGAAATATTCAAAGAACATGGGCTTTACCAGAAAATAATAGCATGCGTAATAATGTTAATCGGCGCTTATCTTGTTGTTATTGGATAAGAACCTCTTCAAGGCTCTTTATGCTGAACTTCGTTTTTGAGCAACCGTTTTTTATTAACGGGACTCCCTGAATATTTACCTTGTAATTTTTTAAAAAGCTCTTTGCAAGCTTTATTTCCTCGCAACATGCAACACCGACTATGCCATCGTAATTTTTATTCAATATTTTTCGTATACATGACCCACCGGGCAAGACATATACATCGTAGTTTCTTTCTTTTCCAAGTCTAGTTGCCTTGTTGACAAGGCAGTCGCTCGAGCAACCTACACATCTGTAAGAAGAATTCTTAACATCGAATTTTGCTTTGCACTTGCTGTCCATATATTTTCTAGAACAGTGCGGTAAAAGAAGCGCTCTCTTCTTTGTCTTCTTGAAATCTTTTACAGTAGATAAGTTATCAACATATGTATCAAGCATATCCTCAACCAAAATCAAGGCATCGGAAACAGGTATTCCCACAATCTTATCTATCCTGAATTTATCCACAAGAAACCTGGCAGTGCTTCCTATTTTATTGTGTATGTTTTTTTGCTTTGAAAATTTTGCAACCTCCCTGAAGAAAGCCTGAGAAGAACTTGATAAGTCAAAATTGAATTCATAAGCCATCTTAACACGATTGATTTTTGGTATGACTAATATAAATCATTTCAAAATTTCCTTGATGTTGTTTATTATAAAATCCGGTTTTTCTTCAATATCATCAAGGTCTTCCATTTTATATTCACCGGTTAAAACAAAACAAAAACTCCACCCGCTCTTTCTTGCGAAAAGCATATCAGAGTTAAGGGAATCGCCAAAATATATTGTCTCGTCTGGTTTAAAATTAAAATTATCCTTGACATATCTTACAGCAAAGTCAGAAGGCTTTCCCACGACTTCTATTTTTGAACCGGAAAGATTCTCAATCTTTTCTACAATTACTCCCGTGCCCGGAAGCACTTTACCCTTTAATACCCACTTTTTTCCGGTGGCGTTTGTTATTGCCGGTATGCCTTTCTTCATAATTTTTGCAGCAATATCAACTTTTGGCTCGTCCGAACTGCTAAAAGTAACCACAACGTAATCTGGGTCATCGGAAATCTCAAAACCGTTTTTCTTTATGTAAGTCTCCATTGTATCAAGTGAAACAGAGAAAACTTTTTTGGCTCCTTTTTCTCTCAAATAAGAAACAATAAAATCAGCAGGACATATTATTCTTGAGATTTCGGTATCAATACCCAGCATGTCAAGTCTTTCCTTAAAACCGCTAGGAAAAAGCATGCTGTTGTTGGTCAGAAAGTATACTTCCTTCCCGTTATCTCTCAAAAAATCTATGCCTTCTTTAGCACCCTGCACCAACTCATCCCAGTACCAAACCGTTCCATCCAGGTCAAAAACAAAGTTCTTGAACTTCTTATACTCTTCTTTAAGCATAAGATTTTTTTGGGTTTGTGATTTAAAAAGACATTTAATCAAAGTATTTAAACAAAAGAATTTGAAGAATATTGAGGTGATTTGTATTCCTTGCGGTAAAAAAAGAAAGAAAAAGAAAATTAAGAAACACAAACTCAAGAAAAAGAGAAAGAAGATGAGGCACAAGAAGAAATAGTTCAGATTGGCTTATTTTTAAATCTTTATCAACTTAATTGATTCTATGGAAGAAATATTCTCAAAACTAGACGAGATATCAGAAAAGATAAAAAACTTGGAAGATAACAGAAAAAAGCTTGCTAATTTTCTTAAGGAAATCAAAGAAGTTAACTTTGAAAAAGATTCCAGAATAATGGAAGACAAACTTTCAGTAAAAGTAAAGGAAATAGATTTGGAAAAGGCAAGGTTCATTGGGGTTGACGGTGGTTTATCAAAGAGAAACTATCATTCACTCGATATGATACTTACAAGAGCTGTCGGAGCTGTATTTGACTATAAAAAAGGGAAACTTGACTCCGTATCCTACATACCATCAACATCACCTACGCCAAACCTGAGAATAATACATGATGCATCGGAAAGCGACTTTCAATATATAGCATGCTTTGAGAGAATAAACACTGAAATCAACACTCTTAAAAAATGCCTTGAAAAAAACCCAACCATTCTTATGGCTGATGGTTCAATAAGGCCACATCCCTCGGACCAGCCAAGCAGAAGTTCGAGAATTTATGATGACTACAGGAAACTGATAGATAACTACAAGGAGCTTTACAGGAAGGCGGGGGGGTTTATATTTACAGGCATAATAGAAGACAGCAGAAGCTCCACTTTATCTGATTACATTTCCTCAAATGTTTTATCTGAAATAAGAGATAAAAAAATAAAAGAAATTAAAAAACTTATGTCACATACGAGGGACACCAATCTTTTGTTCCATGTGCTGAATAAGGGGGAAAGGAGCTTTGTAATGAGAATGTCCCAAAACAAAGAACTGAGCAACTACGGAAAAAATCTTTATCTTTTCTATATGAAAACTACAGAATATGACAGGCCCGTAAGAATAGAATTTTATTCAACGGGAGACCCGGTACCTATGGCCGACAAAATAGCAGAACTTGTCTACAAAGTATCTTCCCAGAACCAGGAATACGGGCTTCCTCCAGTACTGATAGAAGCCGATAACAGAGCAAAAATAAAAGGCGGTGAAATAGACATAATACATTCCCATATAGTTGATAAAGTAGGTAATCTTCCTTCATTATACAGGCTTAGAAGAGACAGAAGACCTTTCTAATAGTTTCTGTTAAACCACAGTCCCGCAAGGTAAATTGGTAAATCCTCATTCTCGACAATTGTTATCTCCATTTTATCCTTGTCATAGAAAATCTCTCCTGTTTTTTTAAAACCGGTAGAATAAGTTTCAACTGCACTATCAGAAACCACCTTCTCCGGAGATAAGTCATCACAATAAATGTCTCTTTCACTCAGGTTCAAGTCTCTTTCCATATTTCTAACGGCTCTCAAAGTTTTCAAGGAACTCATAATTAGTTTTGGCCTAAAAGAGATAAATAATTTTACAGGCTAGTTATAATCATGTATAACTTAAGCAAGCTGAAAAGAGATACAAATTTTATTTTAGACGGGCTCGAGAACACTTTATGTGGAGCTGCAAACGAGATAAAAAACATGGATATACCGTACTCGGACAATTTTGCAGAGATGGTTATGGGAGAAAAAAATTATGTTGAAGTAGAGATTGAAAAGTATGGTAAAAATGCCAAGAAAAACAAAGATTATGAAAAGAAAAGATATGAAAACTGGGAAAAAGATATGAAAAAAATAAATTCAGTAATAAAAAGATACATGGGAGACGAATCTTTTCTCTCATTCGGAAAAAGTTCTGGTTGGGTTCCTCTTGACTATTATCTAGACAAAATAGTAGACGAAAATAATCCGGGAGATACTATAAAAGATAAAGTAGAAATGGGTGTTTATATACCACAAATAGACAAATTAAAAAACATAGCTAAAGCTTTCGGGAAAGAATAAACGTTAACTTTATATAACTATCTGGTGAGGAATAAGTATGGAAATAAAAATTATAGGAAAAGGTAAAAACAAGCTTCGTGTAGAATTTGAAGGCGAAGACTATACTTTAGTTAACTTACTTAGAAAGGCTCTCTGGGAAGAAGGTGCGGATTACTCATCTTACCAAAAAGAACATCCTTTCCTTACAAACCCTGTATTAATTCTTGAAACAGAGAAAAAAGACCCTACAACCACACTTAAGGCCGCAGCCAGAAATATCTCAAACCAGATGCAAGACTTTAGAAAGGAATTTTCAAGGGCCTTTTCAAAATAATTTTTCTTATTGAAACTTGATATAAGAAAAATAACTGTGTGCAGGTTCTCATGATAATAAAGAAAGAAATTCGAATTCTTGGATTAGATGATGCACCGTTTGAAAAAGGCTCTTCAGGGAAAGTAATTTTAATAGGAACTATATTTAGAGGGGGTTCTTGCATAGACGGTATAATTAAGACAGAGATAAACATTGATGGAACAGATGCTACAGAAAAAATAGCTGAAGCGGTAAAAAAAACAAGACACAAGGACCTAAGAATAATAATGTTAGATGGTATAACATTTGGTGGTTTTAATTTTGTGGATATTAAAAAACTAAACAAAGAAACAGGTTTGCCTGTTATTGCAGTAATAAGAAAAAAAACTGATATGAAAAAATTCAAGGAAGCCATGAAAAAGCTTCCCTATTTTGAAAAAAGATGGAAAGCAGTTGAAAATGCTGGAGAATTCTTTGATTTAAAACTGGACAAGAGAGGAAAAAGTATTTATTTCCAAAAAACAGGACTATCAGAAGAGGAAGCAAAAAAAGCAATAGAAATATCAGTAAAAAGAAGCCTCATACCGGAACCCATAAGAATAGCACATTTGATTGCATCAGGATTGATAAAAGGTGAGAGTGTTGGCAGGGTATAAAAAAAGAAAAAAGAAAAAAAACAAGAAAATAAAACTTTTTTGGGAAAAACTTAACAAAGGCTGGGGAGGTGTAGTTTTTTACTGTATTCTAGGCGTCTTAGTCGCATTCTCAGTTCATCAAATATCAGGAATACTTCTTGACACGGATTTGCCCATAGTAACTGTCTCAAGCAGGTCAATGGTACCGAATCTAAATGTCGGTGATATAGTCATTATAAAAGGAGAGGATACCTACGAAGCTGGAGAAATAATAGTTTTTAATGGCTGGGAAACGGAGCCTATAATACATAGAATAGTGGCTACGAGTGAGTACCCAGAAGTAGATAAGTTAGAAGACTGGAATCAGATTAGAGACAAGGTAATAAGCGAAATATCGCTTTCAAACGACAACAGAAAGATTTATATAACTAAGGGAGATAATAATGTGAAATGCGACCAGTGCACAGGTAAAAAAGAAGTACTAGAAGAGGAAATTTACGGCAAAGCGCTGGTTAAGATACCATATCTTGGCTGGGTGAAAATACTGGCAGTGAGGTGGTTCATTGTGGAACCTAATACGGGTCTGCTGGTTTTAATTATACTGGCCGGAATTTATCTGGTATATAATAAAATAACCAAAGGGTGAAAAAATTGAGGTTTTGTGAAAAATGTGGCGGAATGATGATACCCAAAAAAACTGAAAAAACCAAGAGAGGAGTTACTCTTGTCTGCAGAAAATGCGGCAAAAAAGTCAACTCTTACGCAAAAGATTATAGCATCAGAGAAAGGGTGAAAAAAAGACCAGAAGATGAAATAATAGTAATGGAAAACGACATTTCAATGGAAACTCTTCCGGTAACCACGGCACAATGTCCAAAATGCGGGCACACAAAAGCACACTGGTGGGTATTGCAAACTCGTTCAGTTGACGAAGGGCCCACTAAGTTCTATCAATGTTGTAAATGCAAACATAGATGGAGAGAATATCAATAAGCCAATAGAAAAGAGGCTTTAGTTATCTGTTTCTATTGAAAAATATTTTATTTAAGCAAAAAGATATTTAGTTATATGTCTCACGAACTAAGAAAAGAAGTCGGCTTCAAGGCAATGCTATTTCTGGCGATTAATTCTATAGTGGGGACAGGTCTGTTTTTTCTACCTTCAATTGGAGCAATGCATGCAGGTCCTGCTTCCATAATCTCCTGGATTTTAATAGGAATAATTGCAATACTGATGTCTTTTGTTTTTGCAGAACTAGTCAGTATGTATCCAAGAGCGGGCGGTGTTTTCGAGTTTGCCAGGCAGGCTTTCGACGAATTTCCATCTTTTATGACAGGGTGGATATCCTGGATGGTTGCCAATGTTACTATTTCGATGCTTATAGTTGGTGCAATACACTACATAATGCCAACAGAGACTGTAATTGTCAAACTTCTTGTTTCAGTTTTTTTGCTTCTGTTTTTCAATAGTGTAAGTTATATCGGCATGAATATAAGCAAGATAATGCTTCTAGTATTCTCATTTCTTACAATATTCACACCACTGATTTTGATAGTATTCGGTATACCCAAAATAGATATGACAAATTTCTCGCCTTTCTTTGTATTCCCGATAAGTTCGATATTTACTGCAATGTTCTTTATTTCAGAGACTTATTTTGGTTGGGAAGCAATAACTTTCCTTTCTGAAGAAGCGAAAGACCCCGAAAAAGTCCTTCCGAAATCCCTGATTTTTGCAACATTGTTCATATTATTCATGTGCGTGCTCCTGATTTTCATGTCTCTTGGTGTAATAAACTGGGAAATTTTCTCACAGTCGGACACACCATTCACAATGCTTGCCGAGAAAATTTTCGGATATTCTCCTTTTGTTGTATACCTTATATTTATTGCAATAATAGGAAGTGCTGCTTCATGGGTAATATCAACCCCAAGACTACTGCTAGGAATGGCAAGGGAAAATCTTTTCCTTAAAAGCTGTGAAAAAATTCACTGGAAGCATAAAACACCTTACATATCCATAATATTTCAGACTGTAATCTCCTTTTTCGTGATATTGATAGGATTTGGTGATTATGTAGCACTTCTGTCCCTGCTTTTACCTTTTGTTACGATTCTGTATATAATTGTATTGATAATTTTCATAAAGCTAAGGCTTACAAAAAGCATAAAAAGGCCTTTCCGTTCTCCCATAGGAACCAGAGGAGCAACTCTGATGGCTTTGATAAACATAGTATTGCTTATGTTCTGGCTAATGAACGAACCAACTTCTATACACAGTTTTGTGATGTGTATATTTCTCATGTTTTTGGGGACGCCAATTTACATAATAGTGAAGCTGCAGGACAGGGAATTCGTTGAATTTCTTTTCGACCATATATGCTACATATACAATATGTTCATACACATATGGTACGGTAAAATGGAAAGAGAAGAAGTCATAGGAAGCCTGAAAACAAAAGAACACCATAATGTTCTAGATTATGGATGCGGTGCTGCCGTTACAAACCTTTTAAAGCTCTCTGATGAAGTCAAAAAAGGCACCATAGTAGCTGTGGATGTATCAAAAAAACAGCTCGACCATTGCGTAAGAAAAGTCAAAAAAACAAAAAAGAAAAACATAGTTCTGGTTAAGGAAGAAGACGAAATGGTTAAGTTCAAGAGAAATACATTCGACGGTATAGTTTCAGTGGGTGTTATTTACTACCAAAAGGACCCCCTAAAACTCTTAAAAGAATTCAGAAAAATACTTAAAAAAGGCAAGAGAATAAGCATACTAGAATTCGGTAAAACTCTTTTCTTCAACCCGCCGAAGTTCCTCAAGAACAAAAAAGAAGTAAGAAAATTATTTAAAAAGGCGGGCTTCAAAAACATAAAGATAAAGGAAAAAAGAAAGCTTTTGACAAAATATTATTTTGTGAGTGCGGTAAAATGAGGTGATTTTTTGAAAGTAAAAGAAGTTATGAATAAAAAAGTATTCAGTATATCGCCTGATGAGGGAATATCAAAAGTTATTGAATCCTTCTCCAAAAAGGGAATAAGCGGACTTCCTGTAATAAAGGAAGATAAGCTTGTGGGTATTATAACAGACTGCGACATAATAAAAAAACTTAACAAAAAAACACCCAAAATACATTTTGCATCAAGCCATGATTTTATTTTAATAGCGGCCGGTTTAAAGTCTAGAAACAATTCAGAGAAGCTAAAGAAAGAGATGGAAATCCTAAAAAAATTCAAGGTAAAGGATTTCATGACAAAAGAACTCTACACAGTCGAAGAAAATGAAGACTTCAGAGAAGCTGCCGGATTGATGAACAAGAAAAAAATAAACCGAATACCAGTCTTAAACAAAAAAGGAAAGATGGTAGGAATAGTGGCAAGGCAGGATATAATTAAAGCATTGACAAAATGTTAATTTTATATAATCTCAGTCTTTATATTTAAAGAAGGGGTGTTTTATGAATTTTGCTGACAGGTTATTGAATAAAATAGATGAAAAAGAGAATCCATCCGTAGTGGGTCTCGACCCAAGACTAAAAAAAATACCGAGCTTTATTGTAGAAGAGAACATAAGCAAATACGGGAAAAATTTTGAAGCAATCGGTTCAATTTTCTTTGAGTTCAATAAGGGACTGATAGATGCAATAAAAGATGTGGTGCCTGCAGTGAAACCTCAGATGGCTTTCTATGAACAATATGGAATTTACGGCTTTAAGTCATTCGTTGATACCGTAAATTACGCAAAAAAAAGAGGGCTTTTAGTTATAGAAGATGCAAAAAGAAACGATATAGGAAGTACTGCAAAGGCTTATTCTGACGGTCATATAGGAATGGTAGATTACTTTGAAGGAAAAGAAAAATCTCTGGATGTCGACTGTATTACAGTTAACCCATATCTGGGTTCTGACGGTATAAATCCTTTCATAGAATCTATTGAAAAATATGACAAAGGTATTTTTGTTCTTGTTAAAACATCAAATCCATCTTCAGGAGAATTTCAGGACCTGACCAACAACAAGGGGGTAAAGAACTTTATAACAATAGCGAAGAATGTCGATGCTTGGTGCAAGAAAACGATAGGAGAAACGGGTTACGGGTCTGTTGGTGCCGTAGTAGGAGCCACTTACCCGGAACAAGCAATTGAACTTAGAAAAGTTATGGAAAAATCAATATTTCTCGTGCCTGGTTACGGTGCACAAGGCGGTTCAGCAAAGGATGTTCTGCCCTGCTTTAATAAAGACGGACAGGGTGCAATAATAAATTCTTCAAGAGGAATAAATTTTGCATATCAAAACAGTGGTTACAAAGAAGAAGATTTTGAAGAAGCTTCAAGGGAAGCGGCTTTGAAAATGAGGAAAGATATTTTGACTGCGCTTAAAGAAGGGGGGATATGTAGATGGTAAACGAGAATTTGGTAAGAGTTTTAGTGGAAAAAAAAGTTTTGAGATTCGGTTCATTTACTCTTAAGTCAGGAAGAGAAAGCCCTTATTTTTTTAATTCAGGTAAC
This sequence comes from uncultured archaeon, assembly GCA_964584335.1. Classification (GTDB taxonomy): domain Archaea; phylum Aenigmatarchaeota; class Aenigmatarchaeia; order PWEA01; family JAGHBM01; genus JAGLWW01. Next base: position 144,811 of record CAZOZN010000001.1, on the reverse strand, counting down.
CTAGATTCAGGAAAAGCTTTATCTGCGGTTGCTGAAGCTTTCGCTGATGATATTGTAAGAAAAAAAATAGATTTTGACGTAATATTAGGCCCCGCATACAAAGGCATACCGCTTGGCGCGGCGCTGGTAAAGACATTATATGAAAAGTACGGAATCGAAAAAAGATTCGTGTTCGATAGAAAAGAGATAAAAGATTACGGAGATTCCAAAGGCAAGATGATTGTAGGAAATCTAAAAGAAGGAGACAAAATTTTGATGATTGATGATGTTACTACAACAGGGCTTACCAAGTTCGAGACAATAGAAAAACTGAATACAATAGGCATTAAACTGAATTTTGTAGGATTAATTATAATATTTGACAGGCAGGAAAGAGGAGACAGCGGTAGAAGCGCGGTACAGGAAATAGAAGAAAAAGGATTAAAAGTTTACTCGCTGCTTAAAGCAAGAGAAACTTTTGATTATCTGGTTGGAAAGGAAATAAACAATGAAGTTTATGTAAAAAAAGAAATATACAAAAATTTCAACGAATATTTTAATAACTACGGAATCAAAGATTAGAAAATAACTTTCTAAGTTCATCTGTTATGAGTTTTTTTCTTTCACTGTATTTTTTATCTGTGCCTGTTTCATTACAGGAAATAAAAACAGGATAGTAGTTTTCATCGGGGGTTTTATTTATGAAGTTTTTGTAAGAAAATTCACCAACTGTTCTAAGATATGGTGTTAAAATTCCCCTATCGAGTCTTCTCTCCTTTTCTATAAGCGATTTGCCTTTTATGTTTTGAGGAGACTCTATTAAAAACTCGGGAGGAATTCCTTCTCCTTCCCAAAGCTCGTGTTTTCTACCTATACCATCCCATATGGATGTGCTGTATAAGTCTATGACTTTGTAATCTGAATCAAAAAATAATGTTTCAACTCCTGACCTTAAATCAGGCGGCGGGTCGAACTCAAAGGTGTTTCCGTTTCTCGGTGAAGATACAAAAACAAAATTATCATTCTCTTTTAGTCTGTCATAAACAATGTTTCCTATATCATAGGAAAGATTATCGTCTACGTTATTGAGACTCGTGCCATATGAAAACAAAATTTCAGTCATAACAAGAATATTGCATAAAAAGTATAAATATCATGAAAAAAATTTCTTTTTCTTAAGCAATTTTCTTATTTCTGTCTCTAAATTAGGCTTTCCTTTTTCATCCAGCTTGTAGAAAACCCTGGTGTGCGGTTTTTTTATTTCCATGAATCTTGAAAGGTCTATCGGTGTACCGACAACGACAGCTTCACAGCTTGATTTGTTTATAGTTTCCTCTAATTCTTCTATCTGCGTTCTGTTATAACCCATGGCAGGTAGAACATTTTTTAAATGTTTGTATTTTTTGAAAGTTTCCTTTATAGAACCCACAGCATACTTTCTCGGGTCTATTATTTTATTTGTAAAGGATTTTGCAGCTATGTAACCTGCGCCGTATCCCATTCCTCCGTGTGTCAGTGTAGGGCCGTCCTCCACAACAAGAACTTTCTTGTTACGAACTTTCTCGGGGTCTTCCAAGTAAACAGGTGAATTTGCATCTATTATCTTTGCGTCACTGTTAATTTTTTTAATATTTTTTCTCACTTTTTTTATGTCTTCCTTAAGGGCGGTGCCCTCCTTGTTTATTATAACCAAATCTGCCATCCTAAGGTTGGCAGAGCCGGGATGATAGTTTAATTCATGGCCTGCGCGGTGAGGGTCAGTCACCACAATATACAAATCGGACCTGAAGAAAGAAAAGTCGTTGTTTCCGCCATCCCAAATTATAACATCGCTTTCCGCCTCGGCTTTCTTTAAAATTTTTCCGTAATCGACACCCGCGTAAACTACATTGCCCTTAGATATGTGGGGTTCATATTCTTCCATTTCCTCTATAGTGCAGTTGTACTTCTTTAAATCCGTATATCTAGAAAATCTTTGTACCTCCTGCTCTCTCAAGTCTCCGTAAGGCATTGGGTGCCTTATAACCGTGAACCTGACTCCCAAAGTCCTTAATATTTCACAAATCTTTCTTGTAGTCTGAGACTTTCCGCATCCCGTTCTTACAGCACAGACAGATATTACAAATTTTTTTGACTTAAGGGCTGTAGATTTATGGCTCAGAAGCCTGAAATCAGCACCCAGAGAAATAACTAAAGATGCCTTTTCCATTAGATATTCATAAGAAACATCACTGTAAGAAAAAATAACCTCATCTACATTATATTTTTTTATTAACTTCGGCAGGTCTTTCTCGGGATGTATTTTTATGCCATCCGGGTAGAGCTTACCTGCAAGCTCTTTTGGATAAGTTCTCCAGTCTATTTCTGGTATTTGTGTTGCTGTAAATGCGACTACCTCATATTTTTCATTGTTTCTAAAAAGAACGTTAAAATCGTGAAAATCCCTTCCTGCTGCGCCCATTATAATGACTCTTTTAGCCATGCTATATATTTTGATTTTGTATCTTTTAAAATCAATCTGTCAGTTATATCTTTTCCCTTCATTTTTCCTCCACAATAATAACATTCTATCTCAAAGGGATCTTCGTTTAAAACTTTAAAAAAATAATCTACAGGTTCCTTGTGTATAACACCGTCTTCGTCTATCTGTGGATTGGTTACACATCTAGGAGAAGAACACATTACCAGACCCTTAAACTGTTTAGGTGTCTCTACGCGATTCTTTTCAAAAACTTCACCGTTTTTTATCTTATTTATAGTCGCACCGGATATAAGAGATATCATATCAGTTTCCTTTTTGTCAAGATATTTGTTTTCTACCTTAACTATGTCTTTGTACTTCTTTCTGGTTCTGCCATAAACATTAATTGCCAGGCTTACTGTATTTTCATTCGAGGGTTCTTGAATAATATTGAGAACATTAACTGCATTGCCGGGTTTAATGTGGTCTATGACCGTTCCATTGTTTATTCTCTCTATTTTATATGACTCCATCAAAAATATCATTTGTTTTTAAAGAGATTTATAGTTCCAATTTAGTTCCTTTTTTAACCATTTTAAAATTCTTAAAATACTGTTTTCCGTTCTTCTCTTCAAAAATACCAAGCCTGTAATCCCTGTCTTCTGGGGCTTCTATCCTTCCTTTTTTTATTGATATATCAGGATAAACTCTTAGTTTATCTATCGCATCAAAAACCCTGTGATATATCTCAAATGCTAAAGACCTTTCGCCCCATTTCAAGTTATTAAGGTCTCTTAAAACAAGAATTACGAGAACAACACATGTAGACAATAATATAGTAATTATGGAAGATGCTATAGTACTTATTCTTATGTAGAATAAACAGAATATAATTACAAACGCCAAAAACCATATTATTGGAAACATAAATTTAGGCATTTTCGATCTTCCGAGCAAAAACAATTCTTCCCTGTCTCTTGGCATATCCTTAAGTTGCCACATTATTAGACCGGTTGCTTCCTTTTGTTGATGAGTTTTGGGTTTTATTTTTTCTATCTGATTAAAAATCTCATAGAAAAATTTTTCAGTTTTCTCGTGGTACTCGTAAACCTCGTACTTAAAGGTTTCTATAAGATAATTATCAATTATATCTGAAATTTTCTTTGAAAAATTATTGCCAATTAGCTTTGAAATTTTATAAATTGATATTAAATCGCCTGTTTCATTTGTAAGAAGCGTTTTCATCCTTGAGTATCTTCCCCATCTATTTGCTATGAAAAAACCTGAAAATATTCCAAATAGAAAAGTTGATACAGTGAGGAAAATTTCTATATCAATCAGTCGATCAAAAGTGGGTGTTAATAGCGTAATAAATGAAAATACCACAACAAAAATAATTATATTCTTTTCTATGCTCATGTATTTTAGCATATTAATTGTTCGTGTGGCCGTAATAAATATTTAAATATAACAATGTTATACTAATAGAATAAGCTGTGGTTTTTATGAAAAAAATATACCTTGATTATGCTGCAACAACACCAACAGACCCCAGAGTAGTGGAAAAGATGATACCTTATTTTACTGAAAATTTTGGAAATTCAGCCACTCTCTATTCTATAGGACAGGATGCCGAAAGGGTTTTGGAAGATTCCAGAAGAAAGGTAGCCAAACTTCTTGGCGTAAAACCGGAAGAAATATTTTTCACTTCCGGCGGAACTGAGTCTGATAACATGGCATTAAAGGGTGTGGCATTGGCAAGGGGTGAAGGCCATATAATAACAAGCAAGATAGAACATCACGCGGTTCTTCATCCGGCGGAATGGCTTGAAAAGCAAGGATTTAAAGTCACATACCTGCCTGTTGATAAATACGGGACTGTAAGCCCAAAAAGCGTTAAGGATGCAATAAGAGAAGACACTATCTTGGTATCGGTTATGCACGGAAACAACGAGATAGGTACATTAGAACCGATAAGCGAAATAGGAAAAATATGCAGAAAAGAAGACATTTACTTTCACACTGACGCAGTACAGACTGTTGGAAAAGTTCCGATAAAAATGAAAAATATAGATATGCTTTCATCTTCTTCACATAAGTTATACGGTCCAAAGGGAGTTGGAATGATATACATAAAGAAAGGGACTGAAATAGAACCCATACTGCACGGAGGAGGTCATGAGAAAGGCATGAGATCCGGTACAGAGAACATTCCCGGAGTAGTTGGATACGCGAAGGCTCTGGAGCTCGCAATGAAAGAAATGAAAAAAGAATCCAAAAAACTATCCAATTTTAGAGAAAAAATAATAGAAAACATAGGAAAAATACCCGATTCCTGGCTTAACGGGCATCCGAAAGAAAGACTGCCGGGCAACGTACATTTCTGTTTTAAGTTTATAGAGGGTGAATCGCTTATATTGTTGTTGGACCAGAAAGGTATAGAAGCAAGCACGGGTTCGGCATGTTCGTCTAAGTCGCTAAAACCTTCTCATGTGCTGACTGCTATAGGCTTAAAGCCGGAAGAGGCTCACGGTTCCCTTAGAATTTCAATGGGGCGATTTACCAAGGAAGAAGAAGTTGATAAATTAATTGAAGTTTTGCCCGGTGTTGTGGAGAGATTAAGAAAGATTTCTCCATTAAAAAGGTGATTAAATGGTTTACAGTGAAATTGTCATGGACCACTTCAAAAATCCCAGAAATCAGGGAAAAATAGAAAATGCTGACGGTATCGGTAAGGTTGGTAACCCTGTTTGCGGTGATATGCTTTATTTTTACATAAAAGTCAAGGAAAACATAATAGAAGACCTAAAATGGGAAACCTACGGGTGCGCAGCAGCAATTTCTGTGTCCTCGATGGTCAGCGAAATGGCCAAAGGGAAAAAAATAGAAGAGGCGCTTGAAATAAACAACCAAAAAATACTAAAGAAGCTCGGCGACCTGCCGCCTGTAAAGGTGCACTGTTCCTTGTTGGGAGTAGAAGCTCTTCAGGAAGCAATATACGATTACCTTAGCAAAAAAAATATGGAAATACCAAAAAAGCTTGAAGAAGCTCACGAAAAGAACAAAAAAACTTTAAATGCTTTAGAACACACACATTAGGGTGATAGAATGAAAATAACAAAAGATATGGTAATAGGAGAAATAGTAGAAAAATATCCAGATACAGCAGAAATACTATTGAAACATGGTTTAAGCTGCCTGGGGTGTATGATGGCCATGATGGAGACTCTTGAGCAAGGAGCCAAATCACACGGAATAGACCTGGATAATCTACTCAAGGAACTTAACGAGTCCTTGGAAAAAGAATAAAAAATCTAATGAGATTTAAAAATAGTGATTTTATGGTAATATTCTGCGTTCCCTGTCTTATTTTACTCGCATACTTCGTATTAGCATCCATATTCATACCACGTTACAGAATTTATATAAAGCAGGGTTGGAGATGTTTTTCCGATAAGATAAGGGGGAAAGATTGTTCAGTCTCCTTCGATAACAAAATGAGAATTGCAACATCTGAATGGTTTGCAAAGAAAGGAATGCCAAGGATAGGAAAATTTCTGTATAAAAAAAGAAACTTTGACTGGACCCTCATAATAATAGGAGTTTTTACAACAATACTTACAGTTTACCTTTCATTTGTCGCTTATGAATACTGGTTTGTGGAACCGCCATGCACAACCGAAACATGCAGCATATAACTTTTTCTTATATTGTTTTTATATTTTTAAAAACAAACTATATTTCATGCAGGAAAAATTTGATGACTTTAGGAGATTCGTGACAGAAGAGAAAAAAATATCCGAAATACTTCCACAGGATATAAGAATAAGTATTATAGGAAATGTATTGAAAAAAGAAAAAGACAGCATTTCTGTTGAAGATGAAACAGGAAACTTAGATATAATTTTTGATGAAGAAAAACTAAAAAAGGTAGAAAAAGGAAATAAAGTAAGGATAATAGCAAAAGTTTCTGAAAACTCAATAAATGGAGAATCCATACAAAATTTTTCTAAATTTAACTACGATTTATACAAAAAAATCAAAGAAAAAAACTAAAACTCCAAATACAGCATGTCTTTTTTCTTTCTCAATGTTCCTTTTATAATTCCCCTGCCACTGTAACCCGTACGTCTTGAAAATCCTTTTATGCTTCCGGTAGAGTCCTTTATGATATACACCACTTCATTATTAGAAAGTTTTTTTGACGAAGTTATGGTACCATCCACAACAACTTCCTTGTCTATATATTTTTGTTGTCTCTTTTTCAAATCATTTATCTTAATTTTCTTTTCATGAAAATGGTTAAAAACAAACATCCCGAGAATTAAAAAAACAAAAAGTAAAATCATCAAAATTATTCCCTCTCCACTTTCGGGGACATCTAATGCCCCATTACTTGCATAAGCAAGATTTATACCAGATACAAAAATGGAAAGAAAAACCAAAAATAAAATAATACTTACCCCAAAACCCATATATAATCTTTAAAATAACTATTAATAAGCATTAACTTTTATTTATCAAAAAACAAACCTATTTAAAGAATAAAAAAAATATTTATACTTAGTTATACGGGAGGTGTGGTTATGTTTAAAGCAACAATTTCAGATATTTCTCTTTTAAGGGATTCCATAGATACGATTTCTCAGCTTATAGGAGAAGGTATTTTTAATCTAAATAAGGAAGGCATATCGCTTATAGCTACTGATAGAGCAATGGTAGCTGTAGTCAAATTCGAGCTAAAAAAAGATGCATTTAAAGAATACAAATGTGAAAAGGATATGTCTATAGGCGTTAACATAGAAAACTTATTGCTTATTTTGAGAAGAGCAAAATCAACAGACAACATAACTTTAGAAGTAGAAAAAGACAAAAGCAAGCTAAAAATAGAAATGGAAGGAGACGGTCTGAGAAAATTTTCCATACCTCTACTAGATATATCTAAGGGGGAAATACCAGAAATAGACCAGCTGGATTTTTCAACAAAGATGCAGCTGAAGACAAAAACGATGGAAGAAGGAATAAGCGATGCCGACATAATAAGTGATTCGGTAATATTTGAGACTTCGGACAAAAAACTCTTCATTAAAACAGAAGGAGATTCAAGCAGTGTTGAATCTAAAATAGACGATAATAACGGAATTGTAGAGATATCAGGAGACAATGTAAGAAGCCGTTATGCCTTGGAGTATCTCAAAAAGATGATGAAAGCGGGAAAAATATCGGAAATCGCCTCGCTACAAATGGGCAGGGACTTCCCAATGAAACTTGAATTTAAACAACCCGATAAAGTTTCTATGAGTTTTGTATTAGCGCCAAGAGTAGAAGATTAAAAAAATATATCATCTATTCCTAAAGGTTGCTATAGTATGTCTGTGTTTCCAGTAATACTTGAAGTATGCTACTAAGAAACCTACTACGAAACCGATAACAAAACCTATAAGAATTCCTCCTAAACCCGAAAAAATTGGGTCTGAAAAAAAGCCATTTATACCTGCAGCCACATGACCACCAATTAATACTAGAAAACTTCTATATTTAAAATTTAATTTTAACAAAACATTAAATAATAATCCAGGTAATATAATAATTGATATGATGGATTTCTTTAAAGATTGGAGATGCGGTTGCAAGGCTCTTGAAAGCAATGAAATCGAAACAGCACTTTATCTATGGTCAAAAATAGAACTTTATAAGCCGCCTTTCGATCAGGCATATAAAAAAAGTTAACAATTGTCGAATTTGTTACTACTTATTAGGGTTAACTATTTAACCTTCCGCGAGTATAGAAATATTGTAACCAGTAATGAAAGCGATTTCCCAGTGACTGCAGAGGGATGACGCCTTTAGCTGACTTTTTTTAAGAGAACAGTATTAAAGAGACTAAAATTAGTGTGGGGTGATGATATGAAAATAAAAAAGAAAGAAGAGATTGTTGTCCCTATATACGATGTTAGTGGGACAATATGTAATGGGATGTTCTTCCAGAGAGGGAGAATAGTTAAAAATGTAAGCCTCAAAAAAATAAAGAATTTCTTAAAGAAAACTCAGTGACAAAAACAAAAAACACAGTAAACTAGTCATTTTTTTATACTACGTTATTTATAGGTTAAATATGGTTTGTGATTACGAAATTGACAAAAACACAATGAAAGTAAACTGCCTTGGTTGTATAAACGGTTCGAGTATAGAAGATTATGAAGACTGCATGTCAAGAACTATAGACAAGTTGCTTGAAAACAAATACATAGAAAACATAGTTCTTTCAAAAGAAAGAGAATACGAATATGACTACGAACAAACCAAAATGCTGGTCGAGGTTGCTGAAGCCATAAAAGAAATAGTCAAGAAAAAAAGGCTCTTGGACCCGGCCGAAGTGGGAGGAGAATGTATAGGAACATTAAGCCAAAAACTAACTCTAATAAAATCATTGATATTGAACAATTTCCGTAAGGATCCTGTAGGAACTTATGTCAGCATAAAAAGAATGATAAGACACTCGAGAATAAAAATAAACTCCTTGCCCGACGAAAAGGCAGTCTGCCACACAAGATTCCTTGAAAAAATACTTCTTCCGATTAAAGAAATTCTAGAAAACCTTACTTTAATAAAAAAGGCAAAGCCGCTGCTTGGAAAACATCACGTAGGAGACCGTTCCGTATACAGGGAAATTTTTCATCCAAGAATAAGACCCAAGTTCATGCGTACAAAATACATATCTGTCCCAGAAAAAGGCAGCGAGATAGTGGACCGTTACGAACTGCCGGGAAAAATAGGAGTAGAGATTTACAAAAAACCGGATTCAGTAAGGTACTACTACCAAATTACTCCGCCGGAATTCAGGCTTTCGGAAGATAACTACACGATACTGGATGCTGCAATAAAATACCTTTCTAAGCACAAACCAAAAGAAACGGAATTTGCAGAACCCGAGAAAATGAGGGATGTATTTTACAACATAGGAAGAGACCTGATAAATGACATAGCAGAGCAGATGGGCAAGAGGATAAAAGGAAACGAACTTGACGAGATGACTTCGATACTTGTCAGATATACATCAGGTCTTGGAATAATAGAAGTTCTTCTTGCAGACTCAAAGGTTCAGGATATTTACATTAACTCTCCTCCGGGACAGGTGCCAATATACCTAAAACACGCCGATTTCGAAGAATGTGAAACAAACCTTATACATACCCAGGCAGACGCCCAATATTGGGCAACAAGATTCAGAATAATATCAGGCAGGCCATTGGATGAGGCTAACCCTGTGCTTGACACCAGAGCGACTGTTCCGGGAGGCAGCGCAAGAATAGCGGTGATAACAAGAAGCCTGTCACCGGAAGGTCTGGGATTCGCAATAAGAAGACACAGAGACGACCCATGGACATATCCTCTTTACTTGCAGCCAAATATAAAATACCTAAACCCGCTCTTTGCCGGCTTCATGTCATTCATAATAGAAGGTTCAAGAACTTTCCTTATAGGAGGGACAAGGTCCTCCGGTAAAACATCTTTGCTTAACGCAAGCATGCTCGAGATAATGAAGAAAAGCAGAATAATAACAGTCGAAGATACGCTGGAATTGAACGTTGATAGAATGAAAAAACTCGGTTTTAATATAGAGAGGCTAAAATCACGCTCGGTTATAACACAGGTTGAAACGGAACTGCCCGCAGAAGATGCAATAAGGACTGCTTTAAGACTGGGTGACTCGTGTCTTATAGTGGGTGAAGTAAGGTCAACCGAAGCAAAGGCTCTTTACGAAGCAATGAGAATAGGTGCATTGGCAAACACGGTCGCAGGTACCATACACGGTGAAAGCGCTTACGGAATATTTGACAGGGTAGTAAACGATTTGGGCGTGCCCCCGACATCATTCAAGGCTACTGACCTGATAATAATATGCAACATGCTACATTCTCCAGACGGGCTCAGACACTTCAGAAGAGTTGTGGCTGTTACAGAAATAAGAAAACACTGGAATGAAAACCCTGACGCGGAAAACGGTTTTGTAAACCTAATGGAATATTCAGCAAAGGACGACGAACTAAAACCCACTTCAACCCTTTTGAATGGAGAAAGTGTAGTTCTAAACGACATAGCATCGAGAGTAAGAGAATGGTCAGGCAACTGGGCCGCCGTTTGGGATAACATAAACCTAAGGTCAAAAATAAAAAGCACCATAACAGATGTCGCTCTAAAAACGGGAAAAAAAGACATAATGGAAGCTCCTTTTGTAGTCAAGTCAAACGAAAAATTCAACATAATATGCAACAAGGTAAAAAGCGAAGTAGGTTTTATTGATTCGGAAAGAGTTTACTCTTCTTGGAGAGAATGGTTAAAAAGCCAAATAAAAGAAAATAAATTCTAATTATTTATAAAACTGGCATTATAATTAAATCATGGCAAAAGCCCCCAAGAAAACAGAAAAAGAGATAAGATTAGAAGAAATAAAAAATATACTCAAAGAAACTAATCCAGAATTTAAAAGATTAAGAGAAAGGAGCGGGGAGCAAAAGAATGTCAACACAACAAGCAAAGAATACAGGACCTTTAAGGAAGAAGAAATAGAGAAAAAATTGTCTATTTATGAAAAATTATGCAATTTGTCAGAAGCTCTGAACATGGAACCTGAAAAGGAAATGAAAAAGAAAATTCAGCGTGCTATAGACTTTTCACATCTTAGAATAACACCAAAAGGAGCTTTCTCATTCTCAATAATTGTAGGTATTTTCCTCCTTTTAGTAGATTTGATAATGATAATACTGGGTTACTTACAGATATCGAACGGGTTGATTTTCTTGGCTTTATCTGTCGGAGCATTTTTCTTTTTCGCAAAGTATCCGGAAATAAAGGCGGATATATTCAGGATACAGGCCTCACAAGAAATAATATTGGCTATATTATATATGGCCATATACATGAGGTCCAACCCTCAGATGGAGGGAGCAATAAACTTCGCAGCAAAAAATCTTTCCGGTCCAATGGCATACGACCTTAGAAAAATAATATGGGACGTGGAAACGAGAAGATATGAGACAATATACGATGCCATGAAAGAATATCTGGAAAGATGGTATGAAAACAGAGAATTCATAGAAGCAATACACTTGATGAACACAAGTCTTGAACAGCCGGAATCAAAAAGACATCAGATGCTAGACGAAGCAATAAATATAATTTTGATAGGAACCGAAGAAAAAATGAAACACTTCTCCGAGACTCTGAGGACGCCTATAATGGTAATATTCTCTCTGGGTATAACACTTCCAATACTTGTTCTGGTAATGTTTCCGATAATGATGCTTATGCTGAGCGATACAATAAAACCGTCATATCTAATAGTAGGTTACGACATAGTTCTGCCTTCATTAATATATGTAATAAGCTCTTACGTGCTCACAAGAAGACCTATAAGTTATAGCACTCCTGACATATCACTTCATCCAAAGTATTCGCCGGTTGGAAAAATAAAAATAACTATCTCAAAAAAAGAGTACTACATGCCCGTATGGCCTATTGGAGTTATTATATCAGTACCTCTGATAGCGATTGGTTTGTTTGTCATGTTCATGGACAATTCAGCGATAAGCTTTTCCAATCTTGTTGGTTCTATAGTTGTTCTCTGGGGACTTGGAATAGGCTTTGCTGTTGTCTTCATAATCGACAGCGGCAAAAAAATACACATCAGAAATCAAATCAAAAAAATACAGGATGAGTTTGGCGAGGCTCTTTTCCAGCTGGGAAACCGTCTAGCTCTTGGTAATCCATTTGAAAAAGCCATGGAACAGACAGTAAAGAAATCCAGAGAACTGAAAATATCAGACCTTTTCAACAAAGCTCTGATAAACATAAGAAGAAGCAACATGGCTCTTGAGTCAGCTTTGTTTGACAAAGAAAAAGGAGCCATATGGGAATACCCGTCAAAGCTTGTCATAAACATAATGAAGATAATTCTAGACTCTTCTAAAAAGGGAGTAAAAAATGCCGCAATAAGCGCGATGTCCATATCCCGCTACGTTAAACAGATACACAGAATAGAGGAACAGCTCAACGAGATGATGAGCGAATCTTCATCAAGCATGAGATTGTTGGGAATGTTTATAGCACCTTTGATATCGGGGGTTACGGTAACACTTACCGCTATAATGATGCTTATATTCGATGCACTAGGAAGGACAATGGGAACTCTTGACTTATCGGAAGGTGGAACAGGAGCAGGAATGGGTGGCATGGGAGACCTTTTAATAAGCAACTGGGGAAGCGTGTCTGAAATAATCAGCCTGGGTGAATTTCAGCTTGTTGTAGGAATATACATGCTGGAAATATGTTATCTTCTTTCTTACTTGGTTGCAGGTATAGAAAACGGTATGGGGGATAAGATAGAGAGAAGAAGCACAGCGGGATGGACTATAATAATAGGTTTAACCATATATAGTCTTAGTGTAATATTCACATACTTCATGTTCGTACCTATGGTAAGCATGCTGGTGACTTAATGAGAAAAGGAACTTCAACTATGCTTGGTTTTGGGATGCACCACCTAATATGGGGTATTGCAGTTGGTATAATAGTAATTTTATTTGCCATAGCACTATATTATAATACCCTTGGAGGATGGAGCCCAGAGAAGATAGTAGGCTGATCAAATGGAAAACATGCACATAATATTGACTATAATACTTTTCATTATAATTTTCTTTATAATATTCGTCACTCTTAGACCCCAGTTAGCATCTTTCTTTGAATATACAGCAAATATGGGTGGGGGAGGGGTAAAATTCGATAGCATGTCGCCATTTTGATAATATTTTTATTTACCGACTCGAATATTTATTACATGCAGCAAATTTTCAAGATAATAATAATAATAATTTCATTTGCACTTGCGGGTCTGGTTGGTTTTGCACTGCTTGAAAAATGGGGAATAATAAATGTTGGATTGCTTCAGATACCCTGTAATATGTGGTGCTCAATGACCTTTAACATAAACATTCTCGAAGGAGTTAGTAGCGGTTTTTGTGGTTGTTAAATCTTTATATTTGCCTAATTAAAAACATTATTTATGGAATGGAACGCTATAATGATTGTCACCGTTATAGGAATAATGTTGTTTATAGGAATAATTCTTTATCTTGCATACGAATATAATGTTGGTTTGGGTGCTTTAACAGATTTACCATGCAGAATATGGTGCGGAATAAAAATAAAATTATCGCCGGAAAGAAAAGCAGTAGATTGGGTGCCATGGGTTCCAGCAATGCCAGGAGGTTTTTGTTCATGTCCAGATTAGCAAAAAAAATAAACGACAAAGGGGTATCAAACATGCTATGGTTCGTGGCCGCGATGGTCATAGTACTGTTGCTTATTGTTTTATCGACAATAATCTTGAACAAAGGAGAAGGATACGCGATAGGAGCCATAGATGACATATTCTTAAAAATAGGTGATTCTATAGGATGAAAAAAGGTTATACTGGAATACCTGCTACAATATATATTATAGTCGGCGCATTGATTGTCATAGGAGTTATTTTTCTGATTTACGTTTTGCTTCAAGGTAAATATGATGCAGCAATAGGAATGGCAACAGACAAGATGCAGGGAGCTGGTTAAAGATGGGTTTTCTGACATGGGATACTTTAACAGGAAAAATAATGATTCTCGTCTTATTTTTAGTAATTCTACTCGCACTGGTTTTCATAATAGCCAAAATAGAGCCCGAGATGAGGCTTATAAGCAGAATGAGCCAGTTAAAGACATAAAGTAGATTTTATGAAAGTTCATATTGTAACGCTTATAGCGTTAATAGTAGGCATTGTTATAATAATATTCATAGCGATTAATATGAATGTGGGTTCATACAGTGCAGGCTCACAACAGACTTACTCTACCGCGCAGAAATTAGGAAATGCCTTCACGGAAATATCTAACTGTATAGAAACACAAGGTTCGAACTGCGTTAAAACAATAAAAGTAAAAGTAATGCTTCCTCAGGCAGATGTTGACAGAGGCGGTTGGTTCTCAACCAGAGATTATCCTCTTTGGACTATTTTTCACAACACAGAACTAAACGGGACCGGCCATAACACAGATGCGAACCCCAACACACGCCAGGAGGCGCCAACAATAGAACAAGAATGTGACAAACTCTGGTCAAAATTCGACAGAAATCCAAAATACTGTACAAATGGTTTATGTTACGGTCTTATAGGTAGAGCTGATTTTGGTTCCGTTCCTTTGGAAGATGAAGTAATTAGGAAGATAAAACCTTTCTGGATAGCAAGCCCGTGCTACGCTGAAGTGGTTGTCAAACCTTCAGCAGGAGCCAACGAAGGATGCGTAAACTGTATAGAAATATGTTACATGATTGGGAAAAGGCATATACCAAAAAAAGAATGGATTGGAAAAGAAAACTTTTGCCGCGGCGACGATATTGCTGCCGAATGGCCAGATGATGCGGATGCATGGGATAATACTTTGCCTAATCACCAACATTTATGCCCGTAGCTGATAAATATGAAAATTAAAAAAATAAATGAAAAAGGAGGTATAAAGATAAACCTCAAAACATTCATAGAGATTGTTATAGGAACTATATTAATTATTCTTCTTATAGTGGGTTTAATGTCAACAGGAATAGTGCAGGGGCATTTCGGAACGGTTTCATCAGCGCAAAAAATCGGTGACGCTGTAAAAAAAGTATCTTTGTGCATAGACGAACAGGGTTCCGACTGCAACCTACAGATAGAAGTCGATGTTATATTACCACAGGCTGTGAAAAAAAACCTGCTTAACGATGAGATTAGGGGAGACCCCATGTGGGTCATATACCACGACACTAACCTAAGAGGAGAAAAAACAAACACAGATAGGGTACCGGACAAAACGCAGGCAGCCCCTCCAATAAGCTCGGAGTGTCAAGACCTGTGGGACCCTGAAGACGTAAATCCAGACAAGTGCAAAAATAAATTATGTTATGGTATGATAGAACAGGCGGGGGGTTTCAAAAAAATAGAAGGACTTGAAGAAAGTATGATTAAAAAGCTAAGGCCTTTCTGGATAGCAGACCCCTGTTACGCCAGGGTAATTGTAAGACCGACCGCCAATGCAAAGGAAGGTTGCAGTAACTGCATAGAAGTTTGTTACACGGGAACACAAAACATACCGTTTTCAACAAGCGAATGGCAGGGAAGTGAATTTAATTTCTGTCATTACGATGATGATAAAGATGATAGCTGGCCTGATAAAAATGACGCATGGTCAGATTTACACTGTTAAAGAGGGTAAAAAATGGGTACATGGACAACATATATGATGGTAGGACTTGCGGCAGTAGTCCTTTTCTTTTTAGTAGCTTTGACCATGTCCCCGATGCTGGGAGCAATGGGAGAAGACGTGACCTATGCAAATGCGATGGTAGTTTCTAATAGAATAGCAAGCCTAGTTAATACGCTTTCTGCAAGCCCTCAGAATGAAACAATTTTTTTAACAATACACCCGCTTGATTGTAACATAACATTTTATAATGAAAGCGCGGACAAATTTTACGGGGATAATGTAACACTCAAAAGAGTTTATTACGTCAATTCTATAGTTAAGAATGTAGAAAAAAGCAGCTACGGTTTGTTTTTCTTTGCAAACGGGACCAATGTAACGGCAGTTAACAGAACAATAAGATGCAGCAAAGCAAAGAAAACAAAAGTTCCTATAGTAAAGATAGGCAACGAAGTTTGGATTGGTACTACATCAACAACTTCAACCACATCAACCTCGACTTCAACTTCAACATCTACGTCCACATCAACATCCACATCAACATCCGCCACAACAACATCCACTTCAACTTCAACATCACTGTCAGTATCCACAACATCAACAACAGTTTCTACAACATCAACCATAGGTCCCACCTGTGCCTCTGCCTGTTCAGGTTACGATGCACATTCATGCGGAACCGGAGCAGTATCATCACATGTTTGTGTTAAACTGTTGAAACTATGCCTTCATAATATAGTAGATACAGGACTTCAGTACGATTGTGCAGCAGGTGAAACATGCCGCTGTAATGATTTAGATACTAGCTGTGAATGTGGAACGGGAGGTACGGATGTGTGTACTTCTTCCGGATGTAAAGAATGTGGTGATTATAAAGAGCCATGTTGTGCTGGTGATGTTTGTAAAGCCAGTTTGGTTTGTAATCCTGGTACTGGGCATTGTTGCAGATGTAACGATTATTGCACTACATCTTGGACTAGTCTTTGTGGTGATGGTACTGATACTATGTGCAAGTTACCCGGCATTCCTGCTGGTGTAAGAATTTATCCATGTGATTGGTGGGATGCCAACGGCGACGGATGGCCGGAATGTGTAGCAGTTATTCCTTGTACATGTAATTGTGAATCAAAATGGAATTGTAACCCTAATTGTGGAATTTGTGGTATTGAAAACTGTTAGGTGAAAAAATGATTGAAATTAAAATTTCAAATTTTTTCGGGTGAAAAAATGACTAAAAAAAAGAAAAACAAAAAAAATAGAAAAAAAGGTTATACTCATCTTTCTTACATGATTGCATTTACGATAATAGTAGTGGGTGTGGCTTTCAGTATATGGACATATTTTTCAAGCGCCCAGACAAAGGAAGTTGGTTTAGAACAGACAGAAAGAACAATAGGAGAAATGACAATACTTAATAGGATAATAACATCAAGAAAATGCATAAGCACTGGAGAATCCGGTGTATTGAACTTGACGTTGCTAAACATGGCAAATGCGAACCCAAACGATGAACTTCCATGTGCAAACTTACCTAATTTTGGACATTATGTTCTTGTTGATAATCTTACCAACGGAAATGGTTGGGACTGGGAATTCGGTTACAAAAACAAAGACATGCTCGAAAAATACAAATATTTTGACCTGCCAGTCGCAATAGAAGATAATTCAGGTATGGTAACACCCGGAAGGCTTAGGTTGGGCATATCACATTCAAGCAAAGACATGCTCTTATCTTTTGCATACGAGTCTGAAAGAGTTTACACAAATCTTAAAATAGGCCAAAAATATACAAGCAAGAGCAAGGTAACCAACAATCTTTTCGGGGCAGGAACTGCCAAATTCAAAAGAAAAGAAATATGTCTTGAAAACGGGGCAAATGTTGTTTGCAAAAAACTTCAACACGCCATACTAGAACCTAGCTCAGATAGCATAGGCTCATTCCAAAGTTATGACTGTACTATAGAGTTCAAAAAAATAATATCAGCCGCTGAACCAAGAGTAAAAGTTGATATATCATGCACTGATAGTAGCGGACCTTACATATGAAGTGATTATTATGAAAAATAAAAAAGGATTTGTAGTATCTTTTGTAACAGTAGCAGCTGTAATTTTCTCGATAGTTTTCTCGATTATTATTATATTGCTTGTACAGATAGACATAGCAAGCCTTACTCACAAAGTAGAGGCAAAAGCCGAAGACCCTGCAATAGCTGAAATTGCAATAAATTCTTTTCTAAAACAAAAAATTTACCCTGTAACGGTTTATCCATCCAACAGCAACAAAGCCATAAACCTAATGTCTTCTTTTAACAATACACATGATGGGTATTCCGGAAGCGGTATACATTTGCTTATAGAAGATTTGATGGACACTCTTTCAACTAAAGAAAACTTAAACCTTACCATAGGAAATGTTTCATTCCCGAACAACGTGGAAGGAAGGGAGTCAAGTATTACATTCAGAAAAGTGGCAATACCGGGAGTGAGTTATGTGGAACAGGAAAATGCCTCTGTAATTATACCAACAAACTCAGTAGGTCCAAGCTATCTTTATGTGGAATATGAAAAGCCTATGGGCGTATCCGGTGCCAACTGGACTTTAAAACACGGAAACATACCTGAATATAGTACTGAAATTCCGGATTCTTGCTGGCGAGCAGACAAAGAAAAAGTAATGTTAAGAATATCTTCAGACCTTGCCAATGCACGTTCAGAGCCACAATGTTTTGATGGCACCAACTGGATTACTATTGGGAATGTTGTAGACCTAGCAAACGTAAACACAAATTGTAATGAAATTACAGGAGCGAACGAAACTTACGATGCTAGCTGGTACAGTTTTGCAGTAAAAGATACAGCAGTAACAGATTGGTACTGGTGTGATGATACAGACCCTAGTCAAGTAAACGGTTTGGGAGCTGCTATATACGAGGAAAAGATACTGTGGAGAACAAAAGGAAGTTACGAAAAAATATCAATGAGGTACTATAAATGATTGGAAAGAAGGCGCTGGCTGCTACGCTAGCACTTGTAACAATACTTATAGCAGTAGAAGTTGCAGGCTATGTAGCATCACTGTGGTTAAGTGCAAACTTTTCAAGCAGGTTCTCGGTAAGCAGTACATTTAAAGACCAACAGCTAATGAAAGATAAACTAATTTTTGATTCAGAAAAAAACTTCCTTGAGAACAGCCTTTACGTTTCGGGAGCTCATTCAGCATATCAAAACGGACAGAACGGTTCTATATACAACATATCTTGGGTGAAATGCAGAGGTATTAATCTTCATGGAAATCCTTACGAGTACACATGCTGGAAGTACTTTGACGGAGTAAATACCCAAGAAGTAATACCTAGTCCAGATACAGTAGAGTCACAGCTAGGAGAAAGAGTTAATGATAGTTTTATGGGTTATTTTCCTCTTCTGGAATACGTGGAAATGGAAAATATAACAGTACTAAAGATGGATGGTTTCACTGACAATAAAGTAGATTTTTCTTACATTATAACAAATCTCACATTGGAAAGCGAATTTCTGAACCACACAATGGAGGAAAGAAAAACAGAAATAATTACGACAGTACCTGTAAGATACAATATGACTTACAGGTGGGGAAGATTCCTTACACAAAACTCTGAAGCCTGGATAAATGATAACATTACAAAGAAATTCAGCTCATTTGATATTTGTGTGGGTAGTGGTATATTGAATCCAAATGTAGTCCAGCAAGAAATGGAAGATATGTTAAATGATGTTGAGACTGACTTGGCTGCTTTATTTCCTGGTTCTGAATGGTACATTAATCTCTTGGAGTTTGATTTAGATAACACTACACATCCAAGTTACACTTTGACTTACACAATAAACATAACCTCCATGGATTCTGACCCAAACAGAAGAATAACAACAGAAAAAAGTCTAGAAAAACTGGGTATGACTTTCGCAATAAATGAAAGTACTGACTTTACAATAACAGTAAATAAGATATGCAGCGGTAACGCGAACTGTGGAGGACCTGGCGCTCCAGCAAGCTGTTCCGGAGGTATTTGTACCTATTGGATTTCTACTGCTGATACGGGAAATTGTATAGCGCCTGAAACTTGCTGGTGTGAAGCAACGGATGTATGCGAATGTGGACAAACACCGCCTGATGAATGTTATAACGAAGGGGGTCCGATACCTACAAGAGCAGCAACTGCAGGAGTACTATCCGGTTGTTTCGAATGTGGTGGAGATGCAGAACCTTGTTGTACTTTAGGGGGCGTTTCCTGCATAGGAGGTTGTAGGTTTGGAGGTACATGCGACGACACTACCGATACCACGGGTTGTTTATGCAGCGTGCCGACATGTGCGGCTCAGGACCCCTCATGTTCATGCGATACTTCAGCTAACTGTGCCGGTATGAGCGGTAGCGGATATTATTGTAAGTCAACTTTCTTTGATTGTAACCCGGCAAATGATTGCTGTTGTTGCCAGGGAACATGTCAAGAAATATGTTCCGACCAGTCAAAATTGGCAAACCAGTGCAGTGTCTCAGACCCCGGAGGAGTTTGCACGTCTACAGACGAATGCCAATACAATTTTGCCGATACCTCAGTAACGGCCACAGACTGTGCAGCGGGAGAAACCTGCTGGTGCGGTGATTTACAAACATGTGACTGCTGGACAACACCGACCGAATACTGCAACGAAACTATAGGTTGTGATTCAACAACATCCACTACTTCAACAACATCCACATCAACGACTTCAACAACTTCAACATCAACTACTACATCAACATCCACAACAACTACTATAGACTGTTCTCATACAGACTGTCAAGCATGTCTCGGTGCCGGTTGTGACTGGTGCGAAAAGAGAAAATTGGGTTCGACAGGAAGCTGCATGCAGCCGGGAAATTGCGATGATGGGTTAGGTGGTAATTGTATTGAATGGTCAGGTGTAGTTAAGACCTCGGAATGCTTTGGGACTTCTGATAGCTGTCCTTGCAGCAGTTACACATGGACAGGGTGTACCAACTGCTTGAACCAGAACTGCGGGTGGTGCGAAGGCTCGGGAACATTCAAAGAATGCAGGCATGACGGATTTGTAGACCCATGTAATGATCTTCTATGTGCAGGAATATGCTACGACCCCGGAGATACTTGCGGAACTACCACATCCACTACTTCAACCACTTCAACCTCAACTACAACATCAACATCCACTTCAACAACAAGCCCGACATCAATAACCACATCAACATCTACAAGTACAACTATACCATGCAGTTCTTACACGGGCTGTCAGGCATGCAAGACCAACGGATGTGAATGGTGTGAAAAAAATCTTGAATCTAACTGTAAATGCGTAGAAAACTGCCAGACAGGTATAGGAGGCAATTGTCTTTTAGGTACATGTTACGATTCTTTGGATACTTGCCCCTGCAGAAGCATTGAGACATCATGCACAGACTGCTTAGACTCCGGTTGCGGGTGGTGCGAGGGAGCTCCTGTTTTCGAGGAATGCAGAGATAGCACTTTTGGAAATCCGTGTAAGCCTTTAAGCTGTATAGGAACTTGCTACAACCCGGGTGATGATTGTTGTGATGGAGTAATATGCAACACTTGCAAGGACTGCGATAAGTGTATAAACTCCGGGTGCGAATGGTGCGAAACAGAAAATAAATGCATGGGGACCGGACAATGTATAAACATGAACACATGTATGTGTTCGCCTTCAGATGACTGTTGTTACGAGATGGGTGATACCTGTCCTTAGGTGATTAAATGAGTAAAAAAGGTTTATCTGCACTACATACAATGGCAACGATGTTGCTGGTTATTTTATCTCTGGCCATATCAATGGCTTTTCTTGGGGGTTTTAACTTTGACGCAAGCCTTGAACAGGCAGAAGAAGAATCAAAAGACACAGGAGTAATATTTCCAGCCACGGGTAGCGAAGGAAGTCTTTCAGCCGAAAGAACTTCAAATAGAATGGTACTTTATACAAACAAGACACCAGACGGCAGTTTCCAGGGTAACCTAAAAAGATTACATAAATTCAACGTATCCTTGGGTTGCGATGCTTTAACGACACATGAAGTAGGAACCGCATGTCTAATAGACTCCTTAAAAAGTTGGCAATGGGTAGAAAACGGATGTGAAGTAGGACTTTGGGGGGCAAACTTAGGATGGTTCAAATTTAAAGTACATGATAATCATCCGGACCCTCTTGTACTTGAATATTCTTGTGTGGGTTCGGACGATAGAAGCAATCCCGGAATTGGATGCTACGGAAGATATAGGTGGGTTGCAGATACATGGAAATACAACCCCAACGAAGTAAAGTTAGTTACGACTCCTTCAAACAAGACAAAAATAGATATTTACTATTGGGATATGGATGAACCTGCTCCATGGGATGGCTGTAAAAAGGAAAGATGCGGTGGCAATAAAGATTATTGCAGGAATAATATGTTTCATAATTATTATGGTTGGGGTATAGAAGCAAAGGGAAGGATACTATGCCCACCAGAAGAGGTCAGAAAAACAGACGGTAACTTGGTTTTAGATGATGGAGGAAACAAAATAACAGAAAAATGGGTTTGGGATGATACTCATGCAAGAATAGGAGGGGCTGGAACATGTTGTATAGAAACTGATAACCCTGATATGTACTGCAGAAATCAATACTGTGAAGATGTTCAGTTGGGTGTTTGGAGATATGGAAGATGCTGGATAAAGGGAACGGGTACATGTAACGCCATATGCAGTAGCAGACCAAGAAAAGACGGAACCAACTACGTTTGTGACATGCCTGACTACAACTGGGCAAGAGTCGAAAGGGGATGCGAATTCCATGAGATGTTTGGCATAGACTGTAACAACTGTAACCCCAGCGGTTTTGGAAACAGGCTAATCTCACCTTTTGTAAACACATTAACAAACAACTGTGTCTACGAGGATGACTACAGCGTTGGGGAAGCTGCCTGGTGTGCGGCACCGTCTGGCGGAAACAGAGAAAGACTTTGTCCTTGTTTATAAACAATTTAAATAAAAAAAATAAATTATAAGTGGTTAAAAATGAACGAAAAAGGATCAATACATATAGAAACAATAATAAAGCTAGCCATCGTTGTAATGGTTTTTTTGGCTATAATCATACTAATAGCAAATACTCTTAAACCCGGCGGGGAAACACTCAGGTGTTCGACCGCCTTCAGAACACAATGCAACAAATTTTTGACTGCTGGTGGGTGTCTTGACGAATCAACTCTTCTGCCCGTAACCGATGGATACATCAATGAAAGTGTCGCCGAATGCGCCATAGGTAAAACTGACGACGGTAACGTTACGGTAGCATGTTGTAACATGGATTCAGAGTAAATCATCGTTTAAAGAGATGAAAAAATGCCAAAAGGAGACGTACCCTTCCACACAATAATTATCCTAGTCATTACAATAATTATGATTGTGATGAGTATAATTCTATACCAGTCGCAGGATGCAACCCAGGGCTCGGAAGAAATAAAAAACCGTACTCAACAAATAAAAAACTTCACTGAACAGAGATTCGAGATATGTGATGGGGTATTGTCTGATTTTCAGAGAAATATGTACAAAGAAGAAGGTGGTTATGGTGGGTGGATGGCGCCGGATTCTAACGTTACAAACATATTTGAAGTTCAATGTAATGTGCCGGGTTCGGGAATCGGTTCATGTGTATTCGATTCATTCTTCCTCGGCCAGGAAGTAGGTGATAAAGGGCACAGTGATGATGACAGGGGATATTACAGCTTTGAATTTTTAAATCCTCCCAAAAAAAGAAGATTCGAGTTCACATGTGTATGGAACCATGACAATTATAATGATGGTGCAGTTAAAAAAACCAGCTGGAAAAAAGACATGAGAGACTCCTACGACAGTTTTGGTCAGATAGTATCGGTACCCAGCGGAGAGAGTGCCACGGTAAAAACAAAATTTGCTTTAATGACAAGATATATTGGTTCCTGCACCGGCAGCCCTATAACAGATGACTACTGCGAGGAACAACCAAACAAGGGAAACTACTGCAACGAGGTAGACAATACAAGATTTTATAACTGGACTTTCATAGCGGGTGGATATTACTGCTGTCCAGAGGCCGGTCCAGTTAAGGATATAAATGGAATTTATATAACAATCAACGGAACGCCAGTTAGAGAGGATTGGAGATGGGATACAGAACTGCAGATTTGTTGTGTAAACGAAACTTGCACTAACTACTATGAATGCGAGGACCTGGGAGGCAAATGGGCCTACGGAACTTGTTGGTTTTCGGGAACAAGCACATGCACAAATGTATGCAACTCGCATCAACATTCAGACGGTTCGAATTTCCAGTGTGTCACACCAGATTGGAGAAGAATACCGACAGACTGTACTCTACATAAAATATTAGGTTTCGGTTGTTCTGCAAACTGTCAATCAAGCGCGTCGGCAAGACCACCTTATGTAAGCGGTGGTAACTGCTACTGGCAAAATGACTACTTTGTCACTAATTGGTGTGATGGCAGTGCGTTAGGAAATGAAAGAATCTGCTCTTGTAAGTGATAAAATGAAAAAAAACAAAAAAGGAGAAATAACATCAATTTCAACAGTAATAACGATGATTGTTGTTTTAATCTTAATAACAGTTATATTCGCTTTTGTCGGTATCTCGGATTTTACAGGCACAACAGAGACTTCATTCGAGGAAACAAAAGAGGAGGAATTTGTAGAAACTCTTTACGTATGCAACGGATTAAACAGACAATCCAGCCACAGAGTACTCTACAAAGAAAAGGGAAACGCAAACAGCGTAATAACTGCTCCCATGTTTTACAATATAGAAAACATATCATTTGAATGCAATGTCCCGGGAACTAGCGAACCTGACTCGGGCTGTGTCATAGAATCATTGGAAAGAAAACAAAAAGTAATGGACGGTTGTGATGAGAAAGAAAATATCGGCTGGATTAAATTCAATTTTACCAAACCCAGAATAGGATTCAATTATACCTACCCCTGCAGCCCGGGAAAACCTCAAAATGGATTATTCCTTGAAAAGACAGAAAATGCCTCATATCTTGCTTGGCCAACATCAAGAGACGACTGGACTAATTTTTTCTCGAATTTCCATGGAGAAATACATAAAAACAGGCTTATGTTTGAAGCTGACGGAGTAAAATACAATTGGACAGAAGCAACAAACTATGATAATTATTTGATAGGAGCCAGTACTGGAAATAAAATAGAACACTGGAACGCTGCACTTGGGACATGGGAACTAGTAGACTCAATAAAAGAAGGTGAAAAATATGCACTTATTGTATTAAGGGACTGTAAAATGTACCTGGGAGAAGATTTGAGAAACTGTTTCTATAATAATACATACAGTGCGGACGTATTTGATAATTTTGATGTAATGTCAGTATTTGTTCCATCCGAAAACAAATCCTTAATAAACAGTTATTTCTGCGGGCTTCAAAAAGAAAGCATACTAAGATGCATTAATTCTAACAGCACTATAAGAGAGATATGTGAAATGGACCCAGAAATAAACTGGTATTACTGCAGCCTGGATGATTACACGTCGAGCGAGACTTTCTACGACTGGGAATTTAAAGTAAAGGGTTATTATTGTTGTCCCGAAAGCGGACCAATAAAAACTGCGAACGATAGTTTGATATACGATGAAAGCGGCAATCCAATAGAGGAAAAATGGAAATGGAAAGAAGATAAAAATGCCTGTTGTCTGGAAAGAGGCTGCAAGAACTTGCCTTGTATAGAAGAAGGTGGTAAATGGATGTACGGTGAATGCTGGTTTAACGGAACGCCTGGACAGAGTTGTGAAGAAGTCTGTAACGACCATCAGTTAAAAAATGGTGAAAATTATACTTGCGTTAACGCGACTCACTGGGAAAGAGTACCCAAGAACTGTGAACTGCACAGAAAATTCGGGTTTGATTGTACCAGCTGCTCTCCATCAGTAAACTTTGCTCCATACGAAACAAGTGGTAACTGTAGATATTTTGATTATGAATTATACGCTGCCGTACCAGTCGACGATTACGATTGTTCAAGTTCAAATGCGGCTCTGAGGAGATTTTGTGCTTGTGAATAAAACAAATTACAGTAAAAAAGGTAATACTATACCAATTACCTTAGTGGCAACCATGATAATGGTTTTGTTTATAATTGCTGGCGGTTTTCTAGTTGTCGAGCAATCAGACATAGGAGGTCAGGTTGACATAGCGATAGAAGAAGCACAAAATGCCACAGAAAGAAAGGATGAAGAAGTTTTTGAATTTTGCGTCGGGGAAAACAGAAGGTCAAAGGAACCCGTAGAAGTTACTGTATATAATAATAATTTTGGAGGAGCATCACAAAGAACCGCACACATCACAGATGTTCCAATAACATGCAATGTTCCGGGTTCCCACGAGACCGGATCGGGTTGTCTTCTTTATTCTTTCATAAGAACACAGTGGGCAAGGGACGGTTGTGAGGACCCATATATTTACTGGATTGGATTGCCAATACCACTTCCAGTCGGAGTCTCAAAAGAGAACAGAGGATGGTACAAGTTCAACTTTTCAGACCCTGTCATAAACCAACAGTTTATTGACCAAAACAAAATATTTACATACAAATGCGGTTTAACTAACGGAGCAAGGAGCGCAAGTACAGTTACGGTATGGCCCCTGACTTTTGATTGTTACAGAGACTACAGACATTATGCTAACACCGCAGACCAAATAGACAAGTATATAATAGGCTATAAGATGAAACCCGACGAAGAATTGCTTGTAAACAGTTATTTCTGGGATATGGTACTTACTGATATAGATGCAAACCCTGGTGCTTGCTCGTCATCTAACAAGGAAGAAAGATGCGGCTACGATACAACATCAATGTTCACATATTGCGATAGAAAAAGCTATAGAATGTATGAAGGCAATTTATCTGTCACTGCTTACGTTTGTTGTCCACCAAGCGGTCTTGTTAAGGGACCGGATGGCCATAAAGTATATGATGAGGCCGGAAACCCCGTATCTGAAAACTGGTACTGGAATTCTGACAGAAAATCATGCTGTCTGGGGGAAACTTGCATAAACAAAGATTGCTATGACGCCGGGGGAGTATGGATGTATGGAAGGTGCTGGTTTATTGGAGACAGTGGGGAATGTAATTCAATATGCGAAGGGAAAACGCACGCATCAGATGGAACCCAGTACTTATGCAAAGCTCCTGAATGGGGCAGACTACCAAAAAACAGTACTGTAGCGTGTGAGCTGCATGAAAATCTTGGAATAACTTGCAACAGTTGCATCGGATTCAGTTTTCCATTTATACAAACACCTCCTTTTTACGTTGGAACAACATGTAATTACTATAACCCAACGTCAATACTTGACCTTATTTCAGCTGATAATTGGTGCAGTGGAACAGCATCTTTTAGAAATAGATTATGTGCATGCATGTAGGTTGGTGATAAAATGAAAAAGGGAATTATATTCAATACAGTATTTCTTTTAGTTATATCTGCAATAGCTTTAGTATTGATTGTACTGTTCATAAGCAATACAGTAAAACCCGGTGAAGAAACTCTAAGATGTCAAAAGGAATTCAGACAGGGTTGTCTTAAGTTTATGACCGATGGTGGATGCAAAGTAGGTGCACACATAATGCCGGTTATAGACGGTTACATAAACGAGAGTATAGCATACTGTGCCATAGACACAAACGATGACGACATAATAAAGGAAGAATGCTGTAAGATGAACAGATGATTACCAATCTTTAAATATTTCTGCAGTTTATTTATATTACTTGTAACACAGATACAGAAAAAAGCGTGGTGTAAAGATACAGAAACTTTTTGTTTCGTATTTTTTCACCTAAAGGAGGTGCAAAAAATGGCAGAAAAAGAAAACAAAAAAGCAGACGAAAACATGATATTCGTGGGTAAAAAACCTACAATGTCTTATGTACTTGCTTGCGTAACACAATTTAACAGCGGGCTAAAAGAAGTTCACATAAAAGCAAGAGGAAAAGCTATATCAAAAGCTGTTGACGTGGCTGAAATAACAAGAAACAGGTTTGCAGAAGACGCGAACATAAAAGGAATAAACATAGGAACAGACGAAATAAAAACAGAAGAAGGAGACAAAATAAACGTTTCAACTATCGACATCAGCCTGGCAAAATAAAATATATTTAATTTTATTTTCTATTTTTGTTTTATCTAGTTTTATCTCTATCCTTTTATTCTAAAAGTGAACTTTTCTCCGGGACCTACATAATCATCAGTACCGTAAGGAACCAAATCATATCTATTTCCATCCAGATATATAGAGAACTCGGAAGTATCCAAATCAACTTTTCCATTGTTCTTTATTGTAACATTTGGAGAAGAATTAACGTCTGTATAATCCACAGTGATGTTTATAATCTGAAAACTAGATAACATGGATTCTGTCTGCTCTTGTTCACTTTCTTCTGCAGAGCTTTTCATATCACTTACGGGCTGTTCCGTAGTTAGCACATAACTTGTTGATACACCAAAAACTAACATAAGAAGTAATACAATTGCTATTATGTTTGCGACACCTTTATTATTCATTTTTTAATCACCTATGGTGGTATCACCACTTGTAATGCTATATTATATACCTCGTCCATGCATCCCGGACCAGTAACAGTCACAACACCATACCACTGGAATCCGGGAGGTATCGTACTGGTTGTCGTAACGGAGGTGGAAGTGGTGGATGTCGTCGAGGTGGTTGAAGTTGTGGATGTGGTTGATGTGGATGTAGTAGACGTTGTTGAGGATGTTGTTGAAATTGTGGACGTTGTTGAGGATGTAGTAGTTATTGCTGAACAGGAAGCGCTTGTAAGGCATATATCTATTCCCGAAGCACATCCGTAGAGCGTTCCGACATCTGTACCTATGTCCTCGTCCCTACAGCAAATCAATCCGGTCTGGCAATCGGAATCAACATCACAGTCTCCCTCTCCAGATGGACATAGGCAATTGGGAGAAGAACAGTGAGACCAATCGCAATTAGGAGGACAGACTGTCGTTGTTGTGGAAACTGTTGACGTGGTTGTTGAAATTGTTGTGGGTATTGTTGTAAAGGTGCTTGTTGTTGTTGAAATTGTTGTGGGTATTGTTGTAAAGGTGCTTGTTGTTGTTGAAATTG
>CAZOZN010000001.1:52721-115781 GCA_964584335.1 uncultured archaeon | reverse complement strand
TTGTGGGTATTGTTGTTAGCGTTGTAGTGGATGTTGAAGTTGTGGAAACTGTTGAGGTTGTAGATACAGTGGATGTTGTGGATACAGTGGATGTAGTAGTTGAAGTTGTGGAAACTGTTGATGTGGTTGAAGTAGTGGAAGTCGAAGCAGCTATAAGCTTGCAGCAAACAGAATTGGCATAATTCGAATAACCGGGGCCTTCGACATGAGAATCTCCGCTGTTGTAAAGGCCTGCAACTTTTCCGTAACCACTAGTGCAGGAGGTATATCCAAGCCTTGTATAACAATCAAGACTACTGAAGCTGCTTGTTGGTTCCACGCAAACCAAATTACTGTAGTAAGGAAGACCATCAGCTTCCCCGGCATGAGAACCGTCAGACCTTGAAAAGGAAAACATCGATATAACAGCCTCCTCGCCAGAGTTGCACGAAGTATCGTATCTAACATTAGCAACATCATCGCAGCAAATATCATAATTTCCACCACTGTCATCAACATGTGAATTTGTGTACTCAAAAAGACTAAAAATAGCAGTCTCACCAGAACCACAAATAGATTTAAGGCTGCATGAGAAAGCCTGGTCAGCCAGTGAAAAGGGTATGAAAAGGACTAAGAAAAAGGAAAAAAATACAAAAAAGTAATTCCTTTTCATAAATACCACTAAATTATCTGCAGCACAATATTGTTGCCTTAACCCTTCCAACTGTAGGTCCTGATTTTTCACACCAGCAATTAAAAACATTGCTTGGTGGGTCTTCAATATCATGCCAGTTGTAATCAGATGGCTGCGGACGACTTTCTTTTAAGTAATCCTGACTGAAAGTTCCTCCAGGACATTCACAACCGCCAGAAACCAATCTTCCACTGGAACATTTTACCTGAATCCAAGGTCCATTAGCACAAGCAATACCAGAACAATCACTATCTACAAGAGTTATTGGTCCGTCCTGTTCATTCGACAACCAGTTTCTGTAAAGATATTTAGCCCAAGAGCACTCCGTAAATACGTTATCTGCGTTTTCAATCCTATGTGAACCCATATCCAGATTTGCGTTAGCTGAGCCACTGCTGAAATCTATCTCGCCAACAGGGTGCCCCTGACTCGATGCTGCTCCTACCAGGCTCCAAGTGGCAACAACTCCTAGCCCGAAAGCCATTACAGTCAAGAAGATTACATCCAGCCTGACTTTAGTTTTTTTCTTTTTCATTATATTCACCTCATAATTATTCAAGAACCTCAAAAGTTGAAGGTTCCGTTTCTAAACTACGCCCGCCGGACTCGTACCATCCGCTTATCTCATAAATCCCGGGCTCGACATCTTCATCAACATCAACAAAATATGTTACAGCGACTCCATAAACCCTTTCGCTTCTTTTTATATCAAAAAGATATGTGCTATCTTCAACCTTTTGCGCTTCCATGCTGCTTGCTCCCATAACAAAATTAAATCCGGAGGGAAGTTTCTCATAAAGTTTTACCTCTATCTCCTCCTCATCAGAAGTCTTTAATACAACACCAAACCTTTCTCCGGCTCTTATATCTCCATCGATTTCACGTTCAAAACTAATGTAATTAAAAACTGGTTCTTTTTCGTCCCCGTCATATTTTACATTATCTTCAGAAGGCGTAAAATAGCTAAAAATATAGAACAATACCAGTAAAACTACAAGAATTAAAAAAAGGTTTTTATATTTCTTTATCATCATTTTAAATTTAGCTTTGCTTTATTTAAAACTTTTAATTCAATGAAATTATAGTAATAAAATAAGGAAAGCTTTTTAAATATTCAAGTTTAAAAAGTGATTATCGATATAGGAGGTTATTTTATGGAAGTTATGCCTGATATGAGTAAAATGGGTTATGATAGAGCTATAGTCACTTTTTCACCCGAAGGAAGGTTATTTCAAGTAGAATATGCAAGAGAGGCAGTTAAGAGAGGTTCGACTTCTGTAGCTGTTATCTTCAAGGAAGGTATTGTTTTAGTTGCTGCGAGACACATCGGAAAACTGACAGCAGAAAATTCTATTAACGAAAAAATACAGAAAATAGACAATCATATAGGCGCTGTATCTTCAGGATTGCTTGGAGATACAAGAATTATAATAGATAAGTCAAGAACAAAAGCGCAGGTACACAACATAACATACGACGAAAAAATAGATACGCCGACACTTGCAAGGTATATATCAGACCTTAAGCAGTTACATACGCAATATGCCGGACTAAGGCCCATGGGAGTATCATTCCTTATAGTGGGAATGGATGAAGAGCCATCAATATTTGAAACCGACCCCGGAGGTTCTATGTTTGAATGGAAAGCACAAGCCATAGGAAGGGGTGTAGAAAAGGCAAAAAAGATACTGGAAAAGGAATGGAAAGAAAACATGGACAAGGATAAAGCTATTTCTCTTGCGTTAAAGGCCCTTAAGAACTCTGAAAAAGACATAAAAAAAGATCATATTGAAGTAGCAATAATTGACAGAGAAGGGCTTAAGAAGTTTAAGGGCAAAGAAAAAGCTAACTTGCTAAAAGGATTTTAATCTGTCATAAAATTGTGGGGATGTTATGTCCGTTTCTATGGAAAATGCAGTAATAGCTAGGTTAAGTTCTTACGGAAAGAATTTTGAGATATTGGTAGATCCTTACCTGGCAATGGAATTAAAAAAAGGCAAAGAAGTGCCTATAGAAGACCTTGTCGTAATAGACGAGGTTTTTGAGGATTCTTCAAAGGGGGAAAAATCGTCCTCTGAAGACTTAAATAAAGCTTTTAATACTTTAGATTTTAAGACTATTGCCTATAAGATAATAAAAAAGGGCGACGTACAGCTAACCACAGAACAAAGAAAAAAGATGAAGGAAGAAAAAAAGAAAAAAATAATAAACATAATATCAAGAAAAGCTGTAGACCCTCAAAAAAACATACCACATACTCCAAAAAGGATTTTAAATGCAATGGAAGAAGCAAAGATAAAGATTGATGAAACAAAGACAGCAGAATCTCAGATAGAAGAAATAATAAACGCATTAAAACCTATAATACCGATAAGCATAGAATCGGTTCAAATCATGGTAAAAATACCGCCGGAGTACGCAGGTAAAGCTTACGGAAAAGTTTCAGAGTTTGGTAAACTGAAAAAACAGGAATGGAGAAATGACGGAAACTGGGTAGCGGTAATAGAAATACCTGCGGGGCTTCAAGGCGAGTTTTACAACTTGCTGAACTCATTAACAAAAGGTGAAGCAGAAGCCAAAGAAATCAAAAAATCATAATGAGGTGTTAATATGAATGAAAAAGAGGATAAAACAAACGAAAGCCAGTTGATGGCTGAAGATAAAAAAGTAGTAATTCCAGGGGAAGTTTTAGCTAAAGGTATTGATTTTCTACCTGGAAAAGGTACATATAAAGAAGACGGAGAGATAAGAAGCAAATTATTGGGATTGGTAAAAATAAAAGAACATATGGTAAGTACGGTACCTCTCTCGGGAGCATATATTCCTATATCGGGAGACGGTGTAATAGGAATCATAAGTGACGTTCAGATTTCATCATGGATGATTGATATAAACTCACCATACATAGGTTTCTTGCCAATTTCAGAAGCTTCCGAAGACTTTATAGACTTGCAAAAAAACGACATAACAGATTACTTTAACGTAGGAGATGTTGTTTACGCAAGAATAAACAAGGTAACAAAATCAAAGGATGTTCAAATAACAATGAAAGACAGGATGTGCAGAAAGCTTCATGGCGGAAACATCATAAGAATAACTCCGGCTAAAGTACCTAGGCTTATAGGAAGGTCAGGCAGCATGATAGAACTTATAAAGAAAAAAACAGGCTGTCATATAATAATAGGCCAGAACGGACTTGTGTGGATAAGCGGTGAAAACGAAGACTTGGCAAAAGAAGCCGTAATGAAAGTTGAGAAAGAAGGACACACAGAAGGTCTCACAGATAAGATAGGCAACATGCTGGATGAAAGAACAAAGGGGTCTGAGAAAAAAGAGGTGGTAAAAAATGAGTGAAACGAAACTAATAAAAAACGGTAAAAGACCTGACGGCAGAAAGCTTGACGAAATGAGAGAAATGGAAGCAAAATCGGGTATAATAGAAAGAGCGGACGGTTCTGGATATTTCAGGCTTGGAAACACGATAGCAATTGCAGCGGTATATGGACCAAGAGAACTGCATCCAAAGCATCTTACAGACCCGTTGAAAGCTTATGTAAAATGCAGATACAATATGGCTCCATTCTCGACAGAAGAAAGAATAAGACCCGGACCGAGCAGGAGAAGCAAAGAAATAAGCAAGGTTATAAAAGAGGCATTGAGTTCTATAATTTTCCTAAAAGAATATCCAAAAACAGGAATAGAAATATACATAGAAATATTACAGGCCAACGCCAGCACAAGATGTGTTGGATTAAACGCAGCTGCAATAGCGCTTGCAGACGCAGGAATACCGATGAAAGATATTATGTCCTCCTGCGCAGCGGGAAAAGTAGAAGATAAAATGTTAGTCGATGTAGCCGGTATAGAAGACTGTGAAGGAGAAGTAGACCTTCCAATAGCATACGTTCCAAAAGAAGACCAGATATATCTTCTTCAGATGGACGGTATGATAAAGATAGAAGATTTTAAGAAAGGAATAGAAATGGCAAAAGAAGGCTGCATAAAGATATACGAAAAACAAAAAGAAGCAATCAAAAAAAGATATGAAACCCCTCAAAAGGAGGTGAAAAAGAAATGATTACAGAACTAGACAAGGATTATATAAAAAAACTGATAAAGAATGGTAAAAGGATAAACGGCAGAAAGTTTGACGAAATGAGGAAAATTGAAATAGAAACAGATTACATAAAAAATGCCGAAGGCTCTGCTATGGTGACCTTAGGAAAAACAAAGATACTGGCAGGAGTTAAAATGAGTATAGGAGAACCATTCCCGGACAAGCAAGATGAAGGCGTTTTGATGGTAAATGCCGAACTGGGTCCCCTGGCTTCACCAGATTTTGAGTCTGGTCCTCCTGATGAACAATCAGTAGAACTCGCAAGAGTAGTAGACAGAGGAATTAGAGAATCAAAAGCAATAAACACCAAAAAACTTTGCATAGAAGAAGGTGAAAAAGTGTGGATGGTATCTGTTGACATTCACATAATAAACGACGATGGAAACCTGATAGACGCTTCAAGCATAGGAGCAATAGCAGCATTATCAAAAACAAAAATTCCGGAACTAAAGGAAGATGGTACAGTAGATACAGAAAACAGAAAAGAAAAGCTAGAAGTAGGCAAAATACCAATAGCATGCACAATATACAAGATAAACGGAGAACTGGTTGTCGACCCTGAGCTTAAAGAGGAAGAATCAGCAGAAGGCAGAATTACAGTAACAACAATAGACGGGCTTTTATGCGCAATGCAAAAAGGCGGAACATGCGGGTTTTCAACCGAAGAAATATATAAATCTGTAGATATATCAGTAAAGAAAGGAGATGAAATAAGAAAAAAGTACTTTAAGTGATTAATATGAAAAGAAAAGGTAAAAAAAAGAAGGTAGGTTCCGCAGGAAGATTCGGCTCAAGATACGGCAGAAGACCCAAACTTAGAGTATCAAAAATAGAGAAAATTTCAAAAGGAACTTACGAATGTCCATCCTGCCATAAAAATGGTCTAAAAAGGGAAAGCTTTGGAATATGGAAATGCAAAAAATGCGGCAAAAAAATAACAGGAGGGGCTTTCAAACCTCCTTCAAAAGAGGCGTATAAAGATGTATAAATGCATGAATTGTGGGAAAAAAGTAACAAAAGAAGATCTCAGAAAAAGAATAAGGTGCCCTTTTTGTGGATACAGAATATTACTAAAAGACAGACCTGAAATAGTAAACAAAGTAAATACGAGATAGGGAGGTGATAAACAATGAGTGAAGAAATTTCTCAAGAGGCACAAAAACTTTTTATTCAATCACAGCAGCTCCAAAAACAGCTTCAAAACATAGATATTCAAAGGCAAAACCTTACATATCAAAAAATGGAAATAGAAAAAGCTCTCGAAGAGGTAAAGAAATCCGAAAAAGATGAAGATATGTTTAAGATTGTCGGTCCTGTGCTTATAAAAAGTTCTAAAGAAAATCTGGAAAAAGAACTCAACGAAACAACAGAAAAAATAAAAAATAACATGAAAATAATAGAAGACAGCCAAAACAAAATAGAAGAAAGGCTAACAAGCAACCAGAAAAAATTACAGGAAATGTTAAAGGGCGATAATAAAAATCCGGCCACAGGAGCCGGTTAAACCTTTTTATTTATTTGTTTGTTTATTCTAGTCATGATGACCGATATAACTAACTTTTTGAATAATGAAGACAACTACTTCATACTTACACATCACAACGCGGATCCGGATGCAATAGCATCTGCAGTTGTTCTTAAAAAAGCCCTCAAACAAATAGGAAAAAAATCAAGGATAGGGGTACCGGAAAGCGTCAGTGAAGTGGGAAGAAACTTCCTGTACGAAGATATTGAGATAGACCCTGAAATAGGAAGTGAAAAAATTATAGTCGTAGATACTTCTTCCCCAGAGCAGCTTGAGCCAATAAAATTCGAAAGAGCGAACCTGGTTATAGACCACCACATAGAAGGCAAAATAAAAACAGATATATCTCTTGTGGAACCTGAAAAGAGTTCATGTTCGGAAATGATATATGAAATATGCAAGAAAATGGGGGCAGAAATAACACCCGAAATGGCCGTTTTATTGATTGGAGGTATAGTATATGATACAGCCCATTTAAGAAGAGCTGACAGAAACATATTCTCAATTATAACAGATTTAATGGGCAAAGCAGACAAATCATACCAGGAAATATTGAAAATGCTATACACAGAAAAAAACATATCTGAAAAAATAGCGGTACTAAAATCAATGAAAAGAATAAAATCCTACAAAATTGGAGAAATTCTTGTATCCTTCACTTCAGTGGGTTCTTTTGAGGCTTCCGTAGCAAGAAATCTCTTGAGGCTTGGTGCAGACATAGCAATAGCCGGGGCTCCTAAGAAAAACAAAATAAGAATATCCGGAAGAATGAAATGGGAACTCAAAGAAAAAATAAACCTTGCTGAAATATTCTCACATATAGACAAAACAATAGACGGCTCCGCAGGAGGCCATGATGCAGCAGCATCTGCCAACGGAAAAAAACCTGAAAACATGAAAAAAGCTTTTGATATAATACTAAAGGAAATAGAAAAAAAATTATCTGAAAAATCAAAAGAGCTATGACTTTAAGTCCCTGACTTTTCCGAGATAAGTGCCGTCAAGGAGATAAACCCTGCATTCTTTCCTTTCTATTATTTTATTTTTCATCAAAGGACCCATATCAGACTTTTCCTTGTTAACTGGCAGGCCTCCTACGAGAGGATTAAAAACAGGAACCACAACAGCTTCTTTTACTCTTCCTTTTTCCTTATATTTTTCCATTATATTATCTCTGTTCAATTCACACTTAATCCAGCAAGGCTCCAAATGTCTATAACCTAGCTTGTCTTTAAATTCCACGGAAGGATGGTTATGTGCTATTAAAATCGCGTCTGAATCTAAAAAAGATTTCCCAGGCCAGCTGTGTCCGTGTGCAAAAAAGTTTCTTCCCATTTTGAAACCCGATGATTTATGAATATTAACTGTTTTGGGTGTTATATTCTTTAGATTGCCGTCATGGTTGCCTGGAGCTATATGTATTTCAAGGTATTTGGAAAGCTCTGAAAAGAAAGGAGGTATTTCCCTTTCCTCCTGTCTGCTGGTTCCACGGTAGTCGTGCTTTACATCACCAAGCATTACAATTTTTTTGCAATCGTTACTCTTTGAAAGAGCTAATATTTTATTTTTTATTTTTTCTATGTTTGAACTTATAGAAAAACCGTTCCTGTAAAACTCGGTCTCTATGCCCAGATGAAGGTCCCCTATAACTAAAATATCATCAATTACCAAAGCTGGCTCGTTAGTTATAAATTTCATAACAACACCATTTTATAATAACAAGATTTAAGCATTAAAATACAAATATGAAATGATTCTTATGAGTATAGGTACTGTCATATCAACTCCTGAAGGGCCAAATGTTTCTTCGTTTAATTTTGTAATAAACGAAAACGGAAGCTCTGTGAAGCAGGGTCAGTTCGTAATGCTAAAAACACCGGAAGGCAAAATGGTAGCAAGGATTTGTGACATATTCAAGTCAAACCGGTATTTCCAGAGAGCAGAAAGCGTGAGCGAATATGAAAAGTCAGGAAAAAGAATGTCGGATATATTCCCCGTAGAAAGATGGGAATACCTCATAGGAAAAGCAAAGCCTCTTGCCGTTTTCTCCAGCAAGCTTCTGCAGAGGCCGAGTTTTCCTCCGTCACCCGGAGACTCGGTGAATCTGGCAGACAACGAAACACTTTCCAAATTCATAGGTTTCGACCAAAAGAGAGGAATAAATATAGGAAAAATAAATTTTCATGACGTTAACGCAAAAATAAACCTCACAAAACTTCTGCAAAAACACCTCGCCATACTGAGCATAAGCGGTGGAGGCAAAAGCTATCTTACATCTGTCATGATAGAAGAGTTATTGGACAGAAAACCCGAAGAAGGCCAGGTCGCGACTGTAATAATAGACACTCACGGAGAATATATAGGATTTTCAGAGGATTCCGACTACAGAAACAAGATATCAGTAATAACAGGAAAAGATTTTAAGATAGGAGTGCCGGGAATATCCGTCTCGCTAATATCACACTTTGTATCTGACATGACTCACGTCCAGAAGAGGGAACTAGGGAGAATACTAAGCATAGCAAGAAACAGGATGAAAGGAAGACTTTACAACCTAAACGATATAATAAGAATAATAGCAGAGGACGAAAAAATAAAGAGTTCCACGAGAGACATATTGATAACAATTCTTTCGCAATTGAGAGGAACAGGTTTTTTCGGGGTAAGCGACAACCCGAGCCTTGACACACTCGCAAAACAAGGGCACGGTACAGTAATAGATGTGTCAGACATAACTTCCCTGAGAAAGAGACAGATGCTAGTTTCCTACATAGGAAGAAAGCTTTTTGATGCAAGAAGGGAAGAAAGGGTTCCTCCTTTTGTTTTTATTGTAGAAGAGGCTCATAATTTTGCCCCCGAAGGGGTAAAAAGGGAGGCAGCTTTAAGCAAGAGTATAATAGAGAAAATAGCAAGAGAGGGAAGGAAGTTTAACTCGTCTTTGTGTCTTATATCCCAAAGGCCTATACAACTCTCTACAACAGCGCTTTCACAGTGCAATACCCACATAATACTAAGAGTAACAAACCCCTATGACCTAGACCACATAGGAAGAAGCTCCGAAGGACTGACAAGGGATGTTCTGGACACAATATCATCCTTAAGAGTCGGCGAGGCGATAATAGTCGGAGAAGCCGTCAATTACCCTATTTTTGTAAAGGTTAGAGAAAGAAAATCAAAGAAAAGCGAGAGGGGTATGCCTCTAGAGGAAGCAGCTGTCAAATTCCACGAAGAAAAAAGCAAAAAAACCGAAGACGCGAAGAGCTTTATGTAAGATTTAAGTACTTTTAGGCCCCTATATAGAGAATATTGCCGATAAAAAAATATAAATAAGTTAAAATATATTATAACTATACAGTGGTCAAAACAAATGACCCCTGAGGTGAAATAATTTGAAAAAAATAAAAATAAAAGCAATAAAGTCTTTGATAACTGACGGTCTGAACGTATATGGAGCAAGAGTAGAGACAGACAAAGGAAAAACACAAGCAATTCCTATGGGGAATAAGGATCTTGAAAAATATTTCAACCCAAGAATTGAAGAAAGTACTGTAGACTTAGACCCGGAATACAAAAAAAGAAGGTGGAACGACGGAAAAGTTATAGAAAACTATGCGCAGGAAATGGGAATAGATACAAGAAATATACTAACATGGGCTCCAGAGATGACATACGTCGACGGTAAAGTTGTCGGAAAAATAAAGATAGCAGAAGGGGATGAAGTCAAGGAACACGTTCTATCACAGGACATTATACAGGAAACAAACTCTTATTTTGACTTCATAAAGCAAGAACTGCAGAAC
The DNA here is from genome assembly GCA_964584335.1 of uncultured archaeon. Lineage (GTDB taxonomy): Archaea > Aenigmatarchaeota > Aenigmatarchaeia > PWEA01 > JAGHBM01 > JAGLWW01. The sequence goes on along the minus strand of CAZOZN010000001.1, from coordinate 105,666 downwards.
GGAGAAAAATACGACTTAATGCCAGACGGTCCACACATAAAGTAATTTGACGGTGGGGGTTATGGACGATTTTAATAGTCTTTATAAGAAATTAGATAACAAGATAAATTTTTATTCGGTAGAATGGTCTGAACTTCTTATTCCTGACTATAATTTTTTGAGAAATGTAAAAAATACGATTGGTGAATTATCATTTAAGGAAGTTGTAAAAAATATACAGACTCCAAATTATAAGCCGCTTAGGTATATTGAAAAATTGTTGAACAACGGCAAAAAAGCAAAAGAAGTATTGACAACAGATTCTATTGAACTTAAAGAACAAATAAATGATTACAGAAAGAAAGAACTTGAAATAATAGAAGAACTGCCCCAGATATACAACAGCAACAAAAGAAAAGAGAAAGTAAATGAAATAAAAAATGACACTGATAAAATTACTTCTGATTTGATAAAATATTCAAAAGATTTAAGGGAAGAACTGACAAAAAAAGATGAAAAATACGAAAAGTTTGACTATACCTTTGCAAGATTTCACTATAACATAAGCGCACAAAAAAACGACATAATGAAAGTAATAGACGGTATATTAATAATGGAAGATGCACCGGAACCTGTTTCAGAAAAAACAGAAAAATACATATTTTAATCCTTCGGGCTGCTTATCATCTCTACCTGAGTGGGCTCGTTTTTGTCCCTCTTTCTTTCAAGCCTGTAAAGATAACCGTTGACAGCATTCTCCAGCTTCTCATCGTGTGTAATCAAAAAAACCTGGTCAACGAATTCAGCTATTCTTTCCCTCAAAACCTCAGCAAGATATTCAACGGCCTGAACATCAAGATTATGTGTTGGTTCATCAAGCACCAGCCACTTGAGATTTGGAGCAAGAACAAGAGAGAAAGCTATTCTTAGTGCGAGGCAGGAAGTAGTCCTCTCTCCACCTGATGCTATACCCTCTACAGAAACCCAGCTACCTCCGACTTCTTTTAGCTCAAGAACATAGTCTCCGGACTTTACGGATAGCCTTATGTTAGTAAAATCTTCGTACGGGTAAAGATAATCCCATATCTTGTCCATTGTGAAATTTACAGCATCGACAAACTCCCTTCTGAGAGTCAGCTGCGTCTCTCTTAGAGACTTGTCCAACTTTTTTAAATCTTGAGAAACTCTTTCCATGTTTTTTATCTGTTTCTTGTGCTTTTCAAAGGCCTCTTTCTTTTCCTCAAGAGTCATTACCCTTTCCTTTTTTTCATCCAAAAATTCTTTGTTGCCCTCAAATCTTGCATTAAGGTCGCTGTATTTTCCCGATAAATCTATCAGTTCCTTTTGCAAATTATCGACAACCCTTTCATCGACCTTCTCTTCAATCTTCTTTAGTTCTTTTTCAATTATTTCTTTTTCTTTTTTGTTATCCTCAAGTTTTTTCTCTTTTTTTTCATATTCCTCTATCTTACTTTTTCTTGACTCCAATTCGTAAGCTTCCTTGTTTAAATCTTCCAAAGATTTTCTCAATTCGCCAATAATATTCTCCAAATCTTTTATCTTGCTCCTTGATTTCCTTAATTTTTCCTCCTGTTTCTTAATCTCTTCCTTGCTTTGTCTTAATATCTTATCCTTGTGCTCTTTTGTAAGTCTTGTTCCGCATAGAGGACAATCGCCGTCAACAGGCTCTATACTCTCTATACGCTCAATCATGTTGTTTATTATAACTTTTGATTCGTTCTCTCTAGATACCAGATTCTTTAGCTCCGTTTCTTTTTTATCAATTTCATTTCTCTCTTTTTCTATTTTTTTATTGACCAAAGAAACATTCTTTTCTATATTTTTTGATTCGTCTTTTTTGAATCCTTTTAAATCATTCTCAAGATTTTTAATCTCTCCGGATATTATATTTAGCTCTTTCTCTTTTTCCTTGACTTCTTTCATCTCTCTGTTTATTTCATCTATCTTTTTCTCTTTTCTTTCCTTAAGCTCTTCAACCTTCTTTTTTTCAGAAATAATTTTTTCCTGCTTTTTCTCTATATTTTTTATATTCTTTTTAAGCTCATCTATCTTATCAAAATCCTCCCTCTCCTCAACATCCTCAATTAATCTTGTACTATCTTTTATCTTGTCTTTAAGCCTGTTTGAAAGTGTTGTCGCGGAAGACCTCGCAGCCTCGAATTTATCTATTCGAAGAAGAGAATCTATCTTCCTCATCCTCTGTCCTTTTGGTATGGTAAGAAAGTTATCAAGGCCGTTCTGCTCTGAATAAATAGCCCTTGAAAATAAATCGTAATCGACCTTAAGAATCTTCTCTACATTTTCCGTTGTCCTTGAAGAACCTGTGTCTAACAGTTTCCCCTCTTTTCTTATTTCAGCCTTTGTTGTCCCCTTACCTCTTTCTATTACTCTTTTGACAGAATATTCAATTTCATCTACAGAAAAAAAAACCTCGACTTCTGCCTTTTCTCTTTTTTGGGGCCTGTTCATTATAATGTCATCAAGCGTAACTTTTCTGGTCTGGAGAAGAGGAAAAGTTCCAAACAAAGCAAAACACATCGAATCAAGAAGGCTGCTCTTTCCCGCTCCCATCACTCCTATGAGTGCATTAGTACCCTGGGAAAAATTAAACTCTGATTCCCAGTGGCTTCTCCAATTCTTTAGCATTATTTTATTTATCATAAAATCACTTAGACCAAGCAAGCAGGCCTTTCTTTTTTTCATCACTAAAATCGTTTTTATCTGTATCTGCTTTTTCCTCCTCCTCAGAAAGAAGCTGCAACATGGCAGAATCTATGTTCTTTTCTACAAGCAAATCAAAAACTTCCTCGTACTTGCTAGAAAGTTTGACCTCTTTCATGTTTTCCCTCAATATTCTCATTCCCATCTCTTCGACACTGGCTTTTCTTTCTCTTATATCCTTAAGCATCTTAACCTTTTTTTCGAGTTCGTTTTCGGATATTTTTGTTGAAAAATAAAGAAACATTTTCTTTCTGTACTTTTCCTTTAGATGATAAAAATTTAATTCATTCCCTTTGTCCAAGTTTCCCACAACTTTAATCCTAACAAGAGGTTTTTTATCCTCCTTTATCCCGGAAAGGTACTTGTCAATTTTATCCATCACATCAGATATCTTATCGTTGTTTATCTTAAAGTCTTTGTATAAAACTTTTCTGGCTTTATTGAGTTCTACAAATTTTATATCAACATCGTCATTCAACTCAACGATATAAAAACCTTTTGAAAATTTCGCCTCTGTCTTGTTTACCTGAGTAGTGACTGTCGAACCTGGTATTATAAATGGCTTTCCCATTATATTCGTCTTTTCTCTCCAGTGTATATGTCCAGAAATATACAAATCAAACCCCTTGGGCAAATCCTCAAGACTTAAGGAGGGAGGTTCCACAGGATTATAAATATAGGGATGTATGGATTGGTGTAACATAAAAATGTTGAAGCTATCTTTTTCAGGCTTCGGGTTCCATTCATCCAAAACTTCTTTTGCATAAGACTCGGGAACTCCGCTCATTCCATGGACTACGATTTTTCTTCCTTTAATTTCATAACAGGCAGAACCGCAGTGTATATGCTTAAGGAATCCCGCATAATCAAGTGCCTCAACAGAATTTATCAACCCTTTTCCTCTTCTTTCATGTGTGCCGTGTATTGCAACCATGGGCACATTAACGCCTGAAAGGATCTTCATAGAATTTGCCCACTCGTCAGGCCGAGGTATCTTATCATCGAATATGTCTCCCGGAATTACTATAAGGTCACAGTCTCTTGCTTTTTCAAAAGCTTCTTCAGCAACTTCCCAGCAGTCATTCTCTCTTTCTGTGTTTCTACCAAAACCAAAATGCAAATCAGAAATAATTGCTATTCTTACAGACAATTAATACACCCCTTAATTCTTAAGGGAATAAAAGAAATAAAAAGTTTAGACAAAGTTGTTTAACCTTGCTCCCTTTGAAAAAAAATCAGAAATAGAAACCTGCCTTGTAATTATAATGTTCTTTATCTCATGATTATCTTTCCAATTTTCAACATTCATCAAAAAACACCCCCAAAATGAAACTAAGAAGAGTTAGTCAGACATACTTAAAAAGATTAATATACAAAAGAATACAATACCTTTTTGGTAGTGAATTTAAATTAATAAATTAAACGATAAAGGTGTAGACATGAGCGAAAAACTAGGAATGACAACAAAAAAAGAAAACTTTAACGAATGGTATATAGAACTTATAAGAAAGGCCGATTTGGCCGACTATTCTTCTGTTTCAGGCTGCATGGTAATAAAGCCTTACGCATACAAAATATGGGAAAAAGTAAAGAAACTGCTCGATGATAGATTCAAAAAAATAGGAGTAAAAAACGGTTATTTCCCCTTGTTTATACCCGAAAAACTTCTGAAAAAAGAGGAACAGCACGTGGAAGGTTTTTCACCCGAGGTAGCATGGGTAACAGAAGGTGGTTCATCTAAGTTAGAAGAAAAACTTGCAATAAGACCAACATCTGAAACAATCATGTATGAATCATACAGTAAATGGATTCGCTCATGGAGAGACCTGCCGCTTAAAATAAACCAATGGGTAAATGTGGTAAGGTGGGAGTTCAAGCATCCTATACTTTTCTTAAGAACCCGTGAATTCCTGTGGCAGGAAGGGCATACTGTTTACGCAGAAAAGAAGGAAGCAGAGAAAGAAACCATGGACATTCTTGAGATATACAGAGAAGTAGTGGAAGATTTCATGGCTATGCCTGCAGTAAAGGGAAGAAAAACAGAAAAAGAAAAATTTGCAGGAGGCGAATACACCGTTAGCCTAGAACACCTAATGCCTAACGGTAAGGCCATACAAGGACCGGATTCTCATCATCTGGGACAAAACTTTGCAAAGGCCTTTGATATAAAATACCTTGACAAAAACGAGGAAGAAAAATATGCCTGGCAAAACTCGTGGGGATTCTCGACGAGACAGCTCGGAATAATGTTTGCGATACATGGAGATGACAAAGGATTGGTAATACCACCAAAAGTAGCGCCAATAAAGGCTGTTATAGTCCCGATATACAAAGATGATACAAGAGATTTGGTCCTCGAGCACGCTTCAAAGATATTCAAGTCACTAAAAGGAATGGAAACACATCTTGATGAAAGAGACGGTTATACACCCGGATTCAAGTTCAACGAGTGGGAGCTTAAAGGAGTACCGCTAAGAATAGAAATAGGACCAAAGGACATAGAAAAAAAGCAGGCAGTGCTTGTAAGAAGGGATAATGGAGAAAAGAAATCAGTCAAAATTACGGACTTAAAAAAAGAAACTGAGAAAATTCTTGAAGAAATACAAAAAAGCCTTTTTGAAAAGGCAAAAAAATCCATGGATAAACAAACAAAGGAAGTAGAGAATTACGATGAATTCAAAAAAGAACTTGAAGGTAAATGGCTGATTGCAAACTGGTGCGGTGAAACTGAATGCGAGGAAAAGATAAAAGACGAAACGGGTGCCAAGATAACAAACATTCCTTTCAACCTAAACAAAAACAAACCTGAAGGAAAATGTATATTATGCGGAAAAGACGCGAAGAAAAAGGCATGCTTCGGGAAGAGCTATTAAACCTTTCTTGGCTTGAAGTGTAATTTCGATACAAAATCCTTTATTTCTAAAGGATAACCATCCGGAACAATTTCAAGACAACCTGAACATACTTCACTGGTTATGCTTTTCAACTCATCTTTCTCAAGCCATGTAAGTGAATCACAACCAAGCTCTTCAGATATTATTTCTCTGCTTATTACCTCTTTGTCTTCATCCAATGCCTTCATGTATTGTTCTGTCTTAGTGCCCAAATAACAGTCTGAAAGAAGAGGCGGACAAGCAACATAAAAATGAACCTCTTTTGCTCCTCCAAGGTTTTCATCCTTTAATATATTAATTGCATCCTTCGCCTCGGGTTCTATTATATCATGCTCTACTAAAGAAACTTTGCTACCTCTTACCGCTTGGCCGTTTGACATAAGAACACTTTTCTTTGATTTCGTAAACTCTTTTTCCTCTCCAACTTTTATAAGTCCTGTGCGCTTCTCTATTCCGCTCTCAGCGCTGAAACCTTCAGCGTATGCTGATCCCATGTGGGGAACACCGCAAACAACATCCGTTTTAATAGGATTCTTTCTATAAAGCATCTTTCCCATATCAAACCTTACACCGTAAACCTCTTTTCCGCTAATCTCGCAGTTAGGTTCCATATTATATATGAAATTTTTAAGACATGGTTTCTTGCTCCATTTAATAAAAGTTTTTGATTTTCTATTTCCCTTGCCGTCCACAACACTCACGGTTCCTCTTGGCAACTCATCGAATTTTTTATAACCAAGTTCCATTAAAGATATTTTATCCGATGCAAAACAATGTTTCTTGCCTTTCTTACCCAGAAAAAGAGGCCTTATGCCATTAGGATCTGTTATTGAAAACATATAGGCATCCTCATTGTCTACGGACTGGTCTGCTACATAAACACCAGAGTAAGCTCCTCTCACCTTGTTTATTATTTTACCACCGGCCTCGATTATGTCATACTCGTCTATATTTTTTTTATTCTTTAATTCATGTTTAAGATTATGTACAAGAGGTTGCACTGAAGAATTGGACCTCAACTTGTCTAGACCTTCTATTGATTCCTCCCAGTTACATATTCTTCCTATGTTAGCGCCGAAAATAAAAGGATTTATAAGATATTCTGGTTGAGTCAATTCTGAAACATAAACTCTTATTTTTTCCTCGGTATCATATTCTTTTGGTATGTTACTGACTTTCCCCGCGTGACCTATTCCTATTTCACCTGAAAGAGATTTTTTTATTTCCTTAACGGGCCCAGAAAAAACTTCATAGAAATTACCGATTCCCTTCTTATGATTTATATTACCATCGTAGGTATATATTCCGGCATAATCAAAGGGCTGATGATAAGAAAGAACATCATATATCTTTTTTGACGCGTTCTTTTCACCCATTAAGCCGACTACAGTCCCCACCATAAGAATATTGAGATTCAAAAAGGATTTAAACCTATTGGTCACAAACTTATTCTAGCGGGCCCGTAGCCTAGCTGGATAAGGCGCTCGGCTTCGGTCTAAGGAGGATACCGAGAGATCGGGGGTTCGAATCCCTCCGGGCTCACCAAAACAAATCTTTTTTCATAAAAAGGGTTTGTATTCCCAAAAAATTGGAAACATTTCTTTTTTCCCATAAAAAAACAAAAAAAAGAAATTAAAAAGATTTAAAAAGATTAAGAGACAGAAAATAAAAGTAAACTTGCTCCCATAGTCTAGGAGGCCTTTTCTTTCACAAGAAAAGCACTCGTGTAAAAGAAAACGAGAATTTTGTGAAAAAGGAACGGTCTGGGCATTGGCTAAGGATGCTGGCCTCTCGTAAGCTTTTAGAAAAAGCTTAAGCAAAATCTAAAACTTAAAGAAAGCCAGAGACCGGGGTTCAAAAGCGGATATTTTCTTTTCACAAAAGAAAATCTACGCATCCCAAAAGAAAACTTTGGGTCGTGCTGTGAAAAAAGAAGATGTCAATGGAAATCCCCGTGGGAGCACCATTATTGCAATTTGCACTCTCTGATTCTTGAATATCTTGCGTAACCAAGAGGTGGTTATGGTGAAAGTGGATATACACAAATACAATAAGCGGGTAGAAAACGCTTTAAGAAGGATTAGGGAAGGAGATTCTCCAGAGCAGAACAAGAAAGATCTCTATGAATTTTATGAATATCTTGGTGCTGAAGGAATAAGCAAAGGGCGTATTGCAAAATACTTGTACCATATGCATAAGATTTGTGAAATAAGCAAAATCCCTTTCAATGAGATGAATAAAAAAGATATCATTGGGATAGTTAGTGTGATTGAAAGGCGGGATTACAGCCCCCATACAAAACATGACTATAAAATAGCTTTGAAGCGTTTTTTTCATTGGCTGAAGGGAACAAAAGTTTACCCTGAAGAGGTTGAATGGATAAAATCAACCCTTAAGAACTGCAACTCAAAACTTCCGGATGATCTTCTTGCGGATGAAGATATAAAGAAGCTTGTGGGTGCTGCCAATCATCCACGTAACAAAGCAATGGTCTCTTTCCTTTTTGAAAGCGGGTGTAGAATTGGAGAGATGCTTTCAGTCAAGCTGAAACATTTATCTTTTGATAAATTTGGATGTCTTGCTATCCTTGATGGAAAGACGGGCATGAGAAAAATCCGAATAGTTGCCTGTGTTCCTCATCTCTCGTTATGGATCGAGAACCATCCTTTTAAGGATGATAAAGAGGCTTATCTTTGGGTTTCAATAAACAACCAAAATAGAAAGACGCCGATCCTGTATCAGAATGTCTCATTTCTGTTGAAAAAATTAGCGAAGAGGGCAGGAGTGACTAAAAAGGTCAATCCGCATAATTTCAGGCACAGCAGGGCAACCCAGATGGCCAACCATTTAACTGATTCACAAATGGACCATTACTTTGGATGGGTTCAAGGTTCAAAGATGCCGTCTGTATATGTTCATCTATCTGGACGGGACATGGATGATGCTATACTAAAGATGAATGGGATAAAGATCGAAGAAACGGAGAAAAAAAATCATTTTGCTCCCCAGACCTGTCTGAGATGCGAGAAACAAAATTCCCCAACCAATAAAATATGCACAAGGTGCGGATCTCCCCTTGATTCAGAAGCAGCTATGGAATCTGAATCATATAGAAAAAAGAGGGGTAGGATGATGGATATTATGATGGGGGACCCAGAAACGCAAAAGTTCCTTATAAATAAAATGAGAAACCTTTTGGAAATGGAATGGTACAAATCAACTAAAGAACCTTATCCCGCAGGTGCAGTCCCGGGCGATTCTTCGTAGACTCTCGTCCGTCTCTGCTTCCTCCACATCTATCCCCATTTCTTTGATTTTCTCTATCCATCCGGTCTTGTTTGGCTCGATATCATTGTTGCCAATATTAAGGGTGAAATACTCATCTTCCTCATTTACCCTGATGACAGCCTCATTGTCCCCCAGCCCCGCACAGGCATACAGGACCGAATCTTTCGGATAAGATTTTTTATGCGCCTCATTTCGCTTTTCCTCCCATGACTTTCCGTTGTCATCCTTGTCCCACAGGGATTCCCACATATAGCTCGGCCTTCCCCCATAGTTAGTGTCGTATTCTTTTGCAGTCTTGTATTTTGGAACAGTCTGCTTTCCCCAGAAATCGTTGTTCTCCGAGATTTCGTCAGCTATGGCCTGAAGAATGCTCCTTATCTCGTCCGGTTCTGCTGTATGGAAACGGAACACAGCCTCGCTGCAATTTGGATTTAGATACATCATATCACCTCCCCAAAAATGGGCATGAATATTTCTTGTCAAACTGGATGTCCTTGATTTTCAGGACGTCCTTTGGCTCCTTAATCTGGAGCTTGTAATCTTTTGAAAATGAACAGCCGGCCACCCTACCCAGTTCGTCAATGCTTATGATGTCCTGCCCGTAGTGGCAGGGTTCTTCCCAGTTTTCATATCTTTTCTCTTTCAGAATCTTGTATGTCAAATCGTCCACAAAAAAATGCGGGTATTCCCTTGTGAGAAAATTGTAGTAATGCCTTTTGGGGAGGATATCAACCCGTGGCATGTTCTTTGGGTAAAGTGCAAACACCATGTCGAAATCCCCGTCAAACAGGCTTTTTGTAAGTTTTAAAAGATATGAGTCCTCCATCATAGTCTTGTCAACCAGAAGGTTGCATCCCAGTCTTGTATGTTCTTTTATGTTCATGCATGTTCTCATCAATTCCTGCCCGCCGTTCCATTCACGTCTCTTGTAGTCATCCAGTGAAACCGAGACCATCTCCAGGTTTTCGCACAATTCGCCTATCTTTTTGTAATCCCATTTTTTCATCTCATGCCCGCTGGTGGTCATATTGCAAATGAGGTCATAGTTCTTACATTCCCTTGCAAAATCTTCTACCAATTTTGGATGGAGAGTCGGCTCGCCGCCTCCGAGGGCCACCTGGTTTGTTATGTCTTTTAGGTACCGGGGCAGGCCAAGAAAAATATCCCTGCCCATTGTCTCTGTTCCGTGTTCCCTATAACAGAATGGGCAGTTCATCTTGCAGTCGTTGGTGAAATGAACGGCAACTACTTCGTACATTTGCACCCCTCTTCAATAGATTTGGCTTCCTTCTTGAGTTCCTCTATCTCGCTTGCGTTCAGAGAATAGAAAAATAAAACAAGGAGGACAATGGCAATCTGCCTAAGCTGAATCATTCCTGTAGTATTAGCAAACAAGGATATCCAGCCCACTGCAAGGGAGGTCAGGCCGAAAATGAAAGTGACCGGGTCAATCTTCATTGCCCTCACCTTTGAGTATTTTTACCGTTGTTCTCTTGATTCCCTTGTATGAGATTATTACGTTGTATACGTGGCCCTTCTCGCACTTGTAAATCTTCGAGTATTTGCCTTCTGACGGAACGGGTTTTGAGTCCTGAAGGATTGAATCGGAATGACAAATTGGGCATTTCTTCACTATTGACATACGAGACTTTGGGCGGGGAAGAAAAAGGTATTTTGCAGAGAGTGTATTTCAAATTTAATTACGTTTTAGCCTTAAAAAATGATAAAAATTTAAAAGTTCATCTAGTTATATTATCAACTAATAGACTAATATTATCTTAAAATTAAGGCGGGAGGTCTATTTGAATAATAGAATAAAAAAACTGTTCGAATTCTTGATTCTTAATATTGAAACGGCTTTAATAGTTAGTTTCATTCTTTTCTTGATAGTAATTTCTATTAGTGTTATTTTTTATTATACTGGAGAGACAATCAATGGATTTTGGGCGTTAATTCAAATATCTTCCTCTATTCTGGCTTTTTTTATATTAATTGTTGATATCCATGACAGATTAATAAGGAAAAATATTTCTAAGATAAAGTGGGAAAAATTACGTAGTGAAATTTTGTATATGATTGGTTTATGTGAAACTACTATATCTGAATATATTGATGGAATAATAGATAATGTAAATGAAATTGCTGATTCTTTTACAAATCATTATTATACATCCTTTGAAAATGAAGGCAGGTTATCTTCAATTCTTAAATCTGAAATATTAACAAATTTACCGAGTGCACTGTTAAAAAATTCCGGCATTTCAATATCAAAAATATATTTCTTGACCTATATGTTTCTCTCTGATAATAATTTTCCATATATTCAAGAATTTGTAAATAAAATGAATAGGAAAAACATGTATGATGAAAAATCCGACGAGTATATTTTCTTGTCTTACTTAGCAGCTCATGAAAAATATCACTTAGATGGAAAATCTGTTTTTTCAATGACAAAATTTATTGATGATCGAGAAATTGAGAAAATTAGGGCAAAGTTACTTGGGAATCTTAAGATATATAATTCAGTCGAAAAACTAGAGAAACAAAAAAGATTTCATATAAAATTATTCAAAATAGTAGACAGAATAATGAAAAGTAAGATTAGGGGACATACTTTAAGTAAATTTTCCCAGACACCTAGAGATTTATTGTGTGTAATTAGGTACAAAGAAAAGATTCCAGATTCGTTAAAGAAAAAATCTCCATTTAATTCCGTTTTTATTGATAAGTATAATTTTTTCCGTCCATTTTATCGTTGGAGTATTTATGTAAAACCATTGGATGAGATTCCTAAGAAATATAATAAAAATTTCAAACTATATATGAATGATCTTATTAAAGAAGTTGAAGAAATTTGGAAAAAATACAAAAAGAATCCAAAATATAACCATTACGTTGACATAAAGAGAGGTCCTACCTATCAGTATATTGCCTTTAAAATATCTGGTTATAACTTTATGTGGGAAGAAAAAAATGCATCATTTCCCGATGATTTTAGAGAAAAAATACTCGAAAAATTAGATAAAACTAGTGTAATAAATTTTTTAATAGACAATAAATCAGAAGTTAAATTAATTATTAGTGAAATGGAAATTGATAATTTATTGGAAGATGAGGTCAATGATTCCATCAAGAAAAAATTAACAGAAAATGAAAAAAATGTTAGAGATGAGATAAAAAATAAAACTGGATTTGAAATTTTAGATATTACTGATTATAGAAAACTAAAGAAAAATAAAAAGGACTTATTATCCGTGATTGATCCGTATCTTAAAGGTTTTTCAATAGAGGAAAAGAGGGAGATAATTAAATCCATAATAACTAATTCTGATGATTATAATAAAATTATAAATGAATTATTCATTAATGTGTATTCTGAAATTTAACACTGTGTTAAGAAATTTCAAATATCTATAAAATATCAAATCTTTTTATAATATCGAGAACAATTGTATTTTGAAAAATTGGCCAAACCTTTCTGTGTCCCCATGCGATCATCTCCTAAATTTTCGTTTCTGAGGATGCAGGAAGGGGCTAAATTATCTCACTTTCGAATACAACCTTTCCCCGTTTTCTCCTGAACGGAAATCCCAGACGTTTCCATCAGGGTCTTCAAAAATTCCAAAGCCCACATGTTTTAGCGAGTTTCCGAATTGCTTATGCAATTCAGATGTTGTATACTCGCTTTCTTTCTTAGGTTCTGGTTTTGTTGGTTCATCGACATCATCAATTTCTCCAATAAGGGATAGATAGTCTTTTTTCTTTCCCAATTCTACATGTCTTCCTGCCTCGCACATCCAGGCGTCTGTTTCAAGAAATTCGTCCAGCCGTTCTTTCTCGCCCTGGAATCTGTATTTGGCACCACAACTACATTTGAGAATATATTCCTTCAATTAAACCACCTCAAAAAAGATTAGAAAAAACTGGATTAATTTTGAGAAGAGAGAGCGGATTTCAGATTTAAATAATATATTAAACAAAAACTTTCTAGGTGATCAAAATCCCAACAGATAGAGATAATTTATTATTTTGGATTTCGATATTTGGATTCTTTGGTTTGAATGCAATAGATATTGTAAATGCAATAAATCAAATACATCTTAAATTGGGAAATGGTTTTTTCCTATTGTTGTTTTTAATTTGGGTTTATTTTAAGGAAAATCAAAAATAACACTTCGTGATTATTGTAATTGGTTCCGGGAGGAGAAAATATGACAAATCAGGAAACAAAAGATATACTAGGTCAAATTGAATTTGATGAAGGTTCTGATGAAGACGAACAAATGGAATTTGAACCTACCAAGAGAAAAATATATACTGAAAGATCAGATCCACCAATACACGATTTGTATACAAGATATAAGGATGGAGATTTGATTTTACAGCCAGATTTTCAAAGACAATTCGTTTGGGATAAGAAAAAAGCTAACCGTCTTATTGAATCTGTGTTGTTAGAGATCCCATTGCCGGTCATTTATTTAGCAGAAGAAGGAAATGGTAAGGAATCGGTTATTGATGGTCAACAGAGGTTAACAGCATTTTTTTCTTTTATAGATGGTAAATATCCTGATGGTAAAAATTTCAAACTTAGAGGATTACAAGTTTTTAAGGAACTCAATGGAACATTATTTGTTAATTTAGACAAGGTGTATCAAAAGAAAATTAAAAAATGTCCAATTAGAACTATCACTTTTAAAAAAGAATCAGAAAAAGATTTGAAATTCGAAATTTTTGAAAGACTAAATACGGGTTCAGTGCCACTAAATGATCAGGAATTGAGAAATTGTGTTTATCGTGGTCCATACATCGAACTTCTAAAACAAATGTCAACATATCCAGATTTCATGTATCTTCTTGGATTGGAAAGTCCAGATAGACGGATGAAGGATGTTGAATTAGTTCTTCGTTTTGCCTCATTTTATCATTCAACGTACTTGAATTATAAATCTCCAATGAGGAAATTTTTTAATGATGAAATGGAAAAATATCAATATATAAAAAAGAAAGATGCGGAAGAATTGGTATCTGCATTTAAAAACACCGTTCAAATCATTAAATCACTGCTCGATAAAAACGCATTTAAACGTTTTTACAGAGGAGAATCAGATGATGAGAGGAATGGTTACTGGGAAACAAAAAAATTCAACGCTTCATTGTATGATATATTGATGTACAGTTTTTCCAAGGAGGAAAAAAAACACGGTCTATAATAATCTAGATTCTATTAAGGAAGCACTTATTTATCTCATGACTGAAGACCAAGAATTTATTGATTCAATCTTGCTTTCAACTAGTTCTGTTCAAGCTGTAACAAAGAGGTTTGACAAATGGAGATTAACTCTTCAACAAATTATCGGTGTTCAACAAAAGGAACCAAGATGTTTTTCATATAAAATAAAACAGGAATTATATGATAACGATCCTACTTGTGCTATATGTAATAATAAAATTCAAAATATTGATGATTCTGCAATTGACCATATAGAACAATACTGGTTGGGTGGAAAGACAATACCAGAGAACGCAAGATTGGTTCATAGGTATTGTAATTGGTCCAGAAAAAGGAAAGAGTAAAAATATTATAAATCAAATAATACTTCCCTTGGCGTATTCAGTGTTATGAACTGTCTACCCCCTACCCCTTTACTTTCCATTTTTATCAGGTTAAGTTTCTGGAGCCGCTCCATGTAATTCCTAAGCATCCTGTCTCCAACCCCGCCGTTCAATTGCCTAAATGTTCTGTAAAATTTAGGGTATACAATCCCCCTTTCCGGAATCATCTTTAGGATGAATCTTTCCCTCTCCGAGATATTTCTTATGACGCTTATTGGTTTTGCATACTGAGTCATGTTGAGATTTTCTTTCAAGTGTTCAACAGTAACCTTTCTATCCCCCGATTTTACCGCCGTCTCGCCGGCACGGATTAGAGTTTCCCTTACAACCCTCACATCTCCCCGTTTATCATTAGTGAATTCAGCAAGAAAATCAACCACATCCCAGTCAAAAGCCCATTCGCTGAACCCATCCTCCATCCTAGATGTTACAATCTCCCTGAGTTCCTGTTTAGTGTATGGTGAAAAGTTGAATTCCTTCAACGGATATAGCCTGCTTTTAGTTCTTGGGTCCAGGTCCTTGAAAACAAAAGGTTCATTGGAAATGCCTATTAATTGGATGCTAGGTGTTCCCCATCTCATACGAAGAAGGTCGTAGATGAAATCCTTGTCCTTGAGCTGGTCAACTTCATCCAGACATAAAACAACCTTTGTCCCGGTCTTTTGTATCTCCGTTTTTAATGAATCCAGTATCTCGTCGTAAGCTATTCCCCTCCTTGACGGCATTCTTCTGGTCGGCCTTTTCTGCTTAAAGAAATCTAGAATCAGTGAGTACAGAACTCCCATCTTTGTCGTCTTGTTGAAACAATTCACATAGGAAAATAATATGGGATATTTTCCCCTCAGTTCTCGGAAAACGAACCTGACAGTTGCAGTCTTGCCTGTTCCGGGTCGGCCTGTTATTAAAACATGGTTTGTATTGCCTTTAATAAACTCTTTTATTGCTTCAGACAATTCTCTCACATGGTTCATTCTGTTTGGCAAAGTATCAGGTAAATAATCAGGATTTAGAGAATCTCTGTTTTTGAAAATTGAGTTTATGTGATGACCTTCCATGTTCCAACCCCCGCAGCGGACTCACGTTTTGGTCATCGTCGTTTGAATTGATTACTGGGAAATAGTTAAAATCGCTAAATCTTAAATATCTGTTCAATCGGTTTAAACTTCTATATAAGTTTTCAATTGAATTTTGAAGTTGACTCCGTTTTTGGGATATTATAAAGGTTGGATAGGTATAGGTTTGTGGGCACAGAGTAGATTTCAGATTAATACATGGTCAAAATTCAATAAAAAATCTAAATTATTTATTTTTAAAGATCTAAACAGTATACTGAAAATAAAAATTTTCCTAAACTATAAAACACGGAATCATTACTAATTATGAGACATAATCTTATTAATTATTTCATACGGGTGAAAAACCTAATGTTAAAAGAAAAGTTTGTATTAGATACAAAGTGGATTAAAACTCATCTAAGGGAGATCAAGAAAAAAGCTGGTGTTAGATACACTCCAGAATTAAATGTTGGACTCCCAATCTTGGATATATTTGATGGAATAAGTAGAACTGAAAAATTTTATGTCACGATTAGGGAAGAATACGGCGAGTTACTCCGGGCATTTAGGTATGTAACTTACAAATATGAAAATAAAAATCTACAGAAGAAGTATGACCAAATTAAAAAGGATATTAATTCGCTGTTTAAGGATCTTGAAAATATAAAAGGATATGATTCAGATTCTATTTCATGGGATAAAATTCAGCAGAAAACAAAGGGGTTGGATGATAAGTTCTGGAAATTTATTGACCAATTAATAAATGAGCGAGAGCAAGTAAAAAATATAAAAACACCTCCAAAACCGGGTGGTAGTTATCAGCAATCTCCCTCTGAAAAAATTGACTCGGACATCCATCATATTCATAAAATACGAGAAATAGTACATAATTTAGAGATTTTTTCATCAAGTTTGAAAGCACAACTTTCAAATCGTCCCTTTTTATTTCTAACCGGTGAGGCAGGTTCTGGAAAAACACATTTGCTTTGTGATGTTGTCGAACACAGAATAAATAACGAAAAAGAGGTTCTGCCTGCTTTATTGATATTTGGAGAATTTTTTTCAAATGATAAGGATTTTTGGTCTCAAGCTCTAAAACAATTAGGTATAGAAGATACAATTAAAACTAAAGAAAATTTTTTAAAAACAATTGATGATCTTGGAAAGAAGAGGAAATGCCGTTCCCTGTTGATTATTGATGCTCTCAATGAAAACATTAATCATGCACCAGATTTCTGGAAAAAAAATCTAAACACTGTCGTCAAAGATGTTGAAAAATATTCAAATATAGCTTTGATTATGAGTGTCCGGTCTGGATTTGAGAATGAAGTATTAACAGAAGAACAAAAAAAGTTTTTTATTCACAAAGAACATCAAGGATTTCGTTTTAAAGAATGGGAAGCAGTAAACAAATTTTTTAATGCATTTTCTATCCCATTACCCGAAATCCCTCTTTTAGTACCAGAGTTTCAAAATCCTTTATTTTTATTATTGTTCTGCAAGGCGTTTAAAAGGAGAAAACCTAAGAAGAAAAAACAAATTTTTAGAGGAATTGAAGGAGCTACATATATTTTTGAGTCTTTTATTCTTAATGCTACAAATGTCATTGCTAAAGAATTTAAAATTCAAAAAGGAAGTTATAAAAGTTCAGCGTATCGCATATGGAATGAAATCATTAAAGAAATCGCCAGTGAAATGGTACATCAAAATAATGAACGGATCCCAGAAGAAAAGCTAGTCGACATCATTCAAAAAACATATCCTCATGTTGATGCTGGAAAATTTGTCCAAGCACTCGAAGGAAATATGCTTGTTGTGAAGGTTCCAAAATATATGAAAGACAATGGAACAGATAGTTTTGATGTTAGATTCCCATTTCAAAAATTCAGCGACCACTTGATTGGGAGGTATATATTTAAAAAATATGAAGATGAATTCGGGAATTCAAATAAGAACCTAAAAACTGCCAAAAAATATTTTTCGAAGAGAAGAAAGCTTGGTAAATTTTTATCAAACACACGCAGACGAGGGATCATAGAAGCGCTTTCAATTCAATGTCCCGAACAACTAAAAGGAATCGAATTTATTGAAGTTGCTCCATACCTCTTGACGGAAGAGTACCTTGCTCAAATAACAGAAGAAGCATTTGTTGAAAGCCTTATTTGGAGGAATCCAAAAGCATTTTCCAAAAATGAAAAAAACACCCTCAGAATTATAAATGAAACTATCGTCCAAAAAGAATCTGGACAAATTCATCTGTTAAATGCTTTTTTATCAGTTGCCCCAATCCTAAACCACCCTTTCAACGCCGAAAGATTATTCAAACATCTCTCAAATTTTTCAATGCCCAAAAGGGATTCTTGGTGGTCGACTTTTTTACATTACCAATATGGCAATCAAGGAGCAGTTGATAGACTCCTTCAATGGTGCTGGTCTGAAACAGAGAAAAATCATATAAACGATGAATCTGCATTTCTGGCATCAATTACACTTTCTTGGTTTTTAACAACTCCAAATAGAGCCGTGAGAGATAAAGCAACGAAGGGGCTTGTTTGTTTATTGCAGCATAGAATCAATTTACTTCCAAAACTATTGGAAAAATTCAAAGACACAAATGACCTTTATGTTGTCGAACGACTTTTTGCGGTTGCATATGGTTGTGTTTTAAGAAATCAAGAAGATTTACATAATCTAAAAATTTTAGCAATATGGATTTATGAGAATATCTTCAAAGATAATAGACCGCCTGTACATATTTTACTACGTGATTATGCACGTGGGGTAATTGAAGTTGCTTTAAGGAGGGGGATTGGGCTTAAAATCAATAAAAGCAATGTTGATCCACCTTACATCAGCAAATGGCCGAAAAAAATGCCATCAGATAAAAAAATCAAAAATTATGAGTTTGATTATAAATCTAAGAATTTCAAAGATTACTATTGGGCACAAAACAATATTATCAATTCTATGCAACCTGAGCATAGTAGAATAGGGATGTATGGCGACTTTGGAAGATATGTGTTTCAAAGCGCTTTATCCTGTTGGAATATAGAAAAAAAAGGATATGCTATGCAGCAGATTAGTAATTTAGCAGTACAAGAAATTTTTAAACTTGGTTACGATGTAGAATTACACGGTGAATTTGATAGAGCTCTAAACCGTTACAACACCGGAAGATCTGGACATAAATCCGAAAGGATTGGAAAAAAATATCAATGGATTGCTTTCCATCAAATCGCAGCGCTTGTTTCTGATCATTTTGAATTCAAAGGTGATAGCTGGAGTGATTCAAGGGAAGATTATAAAGGACCATGGCATCTAAACATCAGAGATATAGATCCTTCTTTTGTTTTACAGAATGATGAACATATAAAAAATTCTATAACTTTTTCTTCGTGGCAATCGAAATACGGACATTACGATGCCTGGGAAAACGCAAAATCAACTGAGGATTGGATAAAAACTGGAACTGATTTACCCAAACCACAGGGAATAATTCAAATTGACGATGATAAAAATAATGGATGGTTAATGCTAGAAGGTTTTGTAAAGTGGGAGGAAAAAACTCCCCCTAAATACAAAAAATATGACATCCCAATCAGAGAATTGTGGTATATAATTAGAAGTTACATTGTAAAAAAGAGAGATGCAAAGAATTTTTTTGATTGGGCTAAAAAACAAGATTTTACGGGGAGTTGGATGCCGGAGTCACATAATTTTTATGAAATTTTTTTGGGCGAATATCCAAATTCCACCGCATTTAATGATTTGAGAGGTGATTACAATATTTGGACAAAATCTGGAATGGGGGCTGAAGATATAAAAATTCCAGTTGTTGTTACCGATGACTCCTATTTGAATGAATCTACTTTAGATTGCTCTTATGATGGAAATGTATCTGTAAAACTTCCATGCAAATGGCTAGTTAATAATGTTGGGTTGAATCATTTATACCTTGATGGGAGATTTTTTGATAGCGAAGGAAATCTTATGATATTAGCTACTAGCGTATTTGAAGAAAAATTTCCATCAACACTACTAATTAATAAACAAGCTCTGATCAACTTTCTGGATAAAAACGAATATTCAATTTTTTGGACTATTTCTGGAGAGAAACAGTTAATTGGGGGAAATTCGCCTAGAAAAGATTTTGTTGGAAGATTAGAACTAAGTGGTGTATATACATTGAACAACGGGGGAAATGTGAGTGGAAAAAGTCATGTCAAATATAAAGATTGAAAAATTTCATGATTAAATTAAAACAGATTAATGATTTTATAAACAATCTATTTTGAAATCCACTCTCTGCCCTCGTATGTTTATTAAATTTTACAAAACTTCTTCATGAGTATTTTTGAGTCTTTTAAAAATTGGTCTTTGGGCGTCTACCGATTATCTAGAAGAGAAATTCTTAACCTGAGTTTTCCAGATGGTGTTCTTCTTGAAGCAACGCCTGGGGATTCATCCATGCGGTCAATTGAATCCATGCAGAAGATACTCTATCTGATGCAAAGATATCCTGCACGTTTTTCATTTGAAATCTGGAAAGACAACGGAATCAGGTTTTTCTTCTACAGCTTTTCTTCAAATGCGGAAGGATTGATGAAAAGCCAGCTCAAATCAGTTTACCCGGAAGCTAAAATTGAAAGAGCCAACTCTTTTATCCCCTTGCTAAAGGAAATGGATTTTGTCTCGGCCGGTACTGTTGAACTTACCGGATGGGAATTGAATCTGAGATGCCCGGCTGATTTTCATTATGAGCCGCTCAGGCATCTTCTCCAGACAATAAACCATTTTGACGGAAAGGTGGTTTTCCAGATACTTTTTGAAAGAATGGGGAAAATCCCTAAGAAAAAGATTCCTGCTGTAGCCCACAAATACAAGGTTTTTGGAAGGGCTCCGGTAGTCAAGTGTAGTATACGATATGCTGTCATTTCTCCCAACATGGAAAAATCAAGGGAAGCCTGCCAACAGATAGGACATACATTATCAATCTTTGACAGTGAGACTAGCTGGTTGGTTCCAAAGATTGTTACTTACCCTATAATGACGAATTCTTACTGTCTCTTGAAAAGAATTTCAGAAAGGAGATTTGCACTTTTTAAAAAACAATTCATGATAAGTGTTTCCGAACTCTCTTCTATGGTCCATTTACCGGTTGGGGCTGGAGACTGCGGTGTGAAATATTCGAAACCTTCCCTGAGGTTCAGTGGTTGATTTTATGGGCGGAATCCTAATAGGAAATGCTGAAACTGTTGATGGTAATCTTAGAGAAGTCCATATCGAAAAAGAGGATTTGTTTCGCCACCAGTATGTTATAGGTTCCACCGGTTCAGGAAAAAGCACCCTAATCATCAATGAGGTTCTTGGCGCTTTCAGGAAGGGATTTTGTACCTGGGTTCTTGACCCGCATGGAGACCTTTCTTATGACATTGTTGATGCCGTCTATCCTGAAGATTTGGGGAATGTCTTTTTCTTTGACCCACTGAAGGTGGAGTTTTCCATGAATCCATTTGAGCTGCCCCGTTACAAAGACAGCAAACAGCGTTCAATTATGGTGGAACGGCTGATTGGCGAGATAGTCTCTTTCATGAAGAAGATTTACGGCCGGGTGTATTGGGGCCCCTCACTCAACAGGATTTTCCAGAACGCCCTTAGGAGGATTTATGAGGATGATGATTCCCCGACTTTTGATAAGCTCCTTGATTTGGTGAATGGGAATCTTGATAGAGATGATTACAGGGAATTTTATGACGAGATTGACCGGCTCCCTAAGGGCAGGACTGACTCTGTGATAAACAAGCTGGAGCCTTTCGTCAGAAATGAAATGCTAAGGCGGATGTTCTGCGAGAAAATCTCAACGGTTGACATCGAGAAACTGCTGGAACCCGGGAAGCTTGTGATATGGAGACTGCCCAAAGGGGAACTTTCTGAGATGAATTCTGGAATGATTGGCTCTGCTCTTATTACGAAGTTATGGCTCTCTGTTCTCTCAAGGGAAAGGAAATCTCGTACTCCGTTGTTTCTAGCCATTGATGAGTTTCAGAATTTTTCCCATCTGGAAACTCTTGGAGATTTGGTAACGGAAGGCAGGAAATATGGAATTGGATTGCTTCTGGCCCACCAACATACGAAGCAGATTCCAGTGAAGATGCTGACTGACGTTTTAGGAAACACTGCAACAAAAGTAATTTTTCGGATTTCTGAAAGGGATGCACGTCTGGTTAGTGATTCGTTGAGCGGAGACAGGAATCGGATTATCAGAATTTTAACATCTCTTCCTGACGGTAAGGCCATTGTCAAGCTCAGAAGCGGTTTTGGTGAGAGGCCGGTTCCTCCGTTTGAGGTTTCTACACCAGAGCCCCCATACATAAAGCATAATTTTACTGAAAAACTGATTGAAAGGATGAGAAAAGTCTATTCCATACCTAGACTCCCTCAGCAAACCTCCTTTAAACCTGAGGTGAAAAAAGAGATAATCGCCCTTTTACAAACTGTAAACCAGATAATTGATGAGGGTCTGGAGCCGACAAGGACCAATATCTCTAAGAGGATGTCAGTTCCCGGCTCGAAACTGAGTGACTGGCTGGATCAGGCACAGAGCAAAGGACTGGTTGAAAGGGTTGTTAAGAAACAGGGGAGAGGCCGGCCTAAAGTCTTGACGAAACTTACCGAGAAGGGATTGAGAGAAATTGGATTAGGCATCTCATCTGGTTCAAGTGCTAAGGCGGGAGGGGAACTGCATCGGGCTTTATTATTCAGGGCGAAGGATTGGCTGGAAGGTCAGGGTTACAATGTTGAGATTCCTGAACAGGTAGGTAGAGAAGAACAACCAGATATGATTGCAGAAAAAGACGGGAGAGAATTGGCTATAGAGGTTGAGACCTCTGCGAACCATCCTGAACAGATTAAAAAGAATTATGAAAAGAATGTGAAAGAAAGAAGGTTTGTTGTCTTTGTGGTACCCGATAAGAATTTGAGAAATAAACTAGATCAGATTTTAAATTGTTACAAAAAAGGTAAATATGAAATTTATATAGTAAATACAAGTTAGAATATTTATTAGCATACCTACTAGGTGAATTAATTTGAGAGTTAAAGAGATTGACGGGATTCCTTTTTATTTATATTCAAAACATAGAACAAAGAAAGCTGCCAATGTCCAATCTTCTAGATTGAGAAATCAAGGATATTATGCAAGAGTATTTGGTTCTCGGAGTGGTGTTGAAGTTTGGATTTCAAAAAATCCTAGATGGTTCTATAAATTAGGGAATTTTAAGTTTTAAGTTGATGTCAATGAAAAGGTTAAAAATCTGTGTTGACACGAACATATGGATAGATTATGCTTGGAAAAAAACTGGATCGAATAAAGCAAAGAGACTTTTAGAACTTTTGACTAATGTTGATAGTAAACACTTATTGATAATTCCAAAAATTTTAGAGTTAGAATTGAAATATAAGTTCATTAGATCAAAAAAGAAGAATTATCTTGTCAAGGAAGAGGGTTTTTCCACAGAGGACTTTTACAGTAATGATTCAAATAAAATCATTTTTAATACGAAATTAACTCAGAATTACAAAAAAGAGATAGTAGATTTTTTTAATGAACTTAGAACCTCCAAAAAAAATAAGATCGTATCAAATAAAATTGATTTAAAACAAGTCGAATCTCTAATTGATAAAGGCTTTGAACCAATGGATTCATTGATAATTGTCCAGGCAAATTCTGCAAATATTGATTATTTTGTTACTAGAGATAGTATTGCTCGGCAGATATCTTCACAAAAATTAAATTGGATTAAAATGAGGAGTATATCACCAAATAAAATGATACAAAAGCTTGAAGAATAATTAGATATTTAGTTATTTCAATTTTATTTTCTAGATTTTACCATATATTAGTTATACACTAATAGGATCAGATTTCTTTAATTGGTCTGAAATTAGATTTGATTGATTTAAATTAAAAAAGAAATGATTCTATTTTTTCACAAAATAATTTGAACTAAATGTTTTATAAATATTTATCCGTTGTAACATTTTGTAGATGGTAATTATGTTTGAAAAAATATGGACTAGATTGGTCAATAAAAATGTTGAAGTCACAATTGATCCAAGATTAACTAATTCAATTCAAGAACATAACAGAAATATTAACATGCGAAACCAACCAGTAATTGTCCCAATTCAGATTTACAAACTTATAAAATCAATTGCAATAGTAAATCCTATTAGATATTTTACAAAAAGAAATAAATTTCTAGATGAAGCTGCTTTAATCGAGAGGATCATTTTAGATGAAGATAGTGATTTTAAAGTCAGAATTGAAGATAGAGATGATGATATACAAATTATCATTTCAAGAAAATTAGGAGAAGGAATATCTGTAAACGTAGCAGATTTCATATTTGGTTTAAAATGGTCAACCTTAGCAAAAATAAAGCGTCGAGGAGTTAGTCTACCGGACATTAAAGCATTTTCTAACTTATCGAGGTACCTTGTATGGGAAGCAAAAGGTTCAATAAATACGTACTCAAATGAGGAAAAGAATCATGCAGTTAGACAAAAAAATCGCAGACCAGCAGATGTAAATTTCGCTTCTCTAGCAATTTTGAGGGAAAATCTAATAACGCAGGTAGAAATTTTAGACCCGCCTTCAATGAATCCTGAAAATCTAGGAGAAAAAGAATTATTACTAAAAGCAGGTCACTATTCTAGAATTTTTAATTTTATTGGTCAAAAAGAACTTGGTTTATATTTTGATCATATGAGAAAAAGAATATTATATGACAGAAATTTTCCGGAATTTAGAGAAAAAACTGAACTATTTAACAAGATAAAAAAAGATTATATTAAAATTGTTAAAAGCGATAAAATATTTTTAGGCAATATTGAAAAGATCAACGAAAATGAATATTTTTTTATAGGTATTGATAAAGATCTTATTTCTCTACCAGGATTTAAACATTTTAGCGATTATCCTGAAGATATCAACATTCATGAAAAAGAGAATAGTTATACAATAACTAGCGATGGAATTTGTATTGCCATTCTTAAAGATATTTCATTCTTAAGTGATCAATTAGATGGTAAGACAATTCCTCATTATCAAGAGACAATATCAATCAGAGATATTGACACGATGAATTTTGTTGCATTTAATAATTTTATCAATTATCTACTCAATAGAATAGGTGCAAAGATAGAAACACAAATAAAGTCTGATAAAAAATATGAAAAAAATTACGTCTTTGATTACCTTGTAACTTACGAAGGGAAAAAATTTTTGATAGAATTTAGCAAAAGTATTGATAAGTATGTTATAAATCAATTAACTGAATATATGAAATTTTTAGAAGAAAATAGACCTTCTGATGATTATAATGCTATATTGATAACATCTCAAAAACTGGATGATAAAATACTTGATTATTCAAAAAATAGTAGGATAAAAATTATTGGTCGAGAAGATCTGAAAAGGATATTAAGAAAATACGACCGTTTGAAATATTATTTAAATTCTAGTAGGTAAACCAGCTTTTCTCATGCGTTCAAGAGCTTTTTCTCTCGATGGTGTTTTGTAATCCTTACCGGAACAAAGTGCTTTCTCAATTTTCTTGGAGGGTGCTCCACAGTTTGGACAGTCCTCCAAAACCGTATAATTCTCAGCGCTAGAAGACCCTGTTTTCGCCCTTCTTCCTCCAACTGTGCTGGAAATGTTGTCCTTCCTTAGTTTTGGGACATGAATTACCCTAATTGTTCCATTATCGCAGAACGGACAAGGAACAAGTTTTGTGTCTTCCCATACCATGTTATTTCCCTCATACAGCCCATTTATCTGACAACAATTCCGCCTGTTCAATTACCAAATCGGTCGCCATCTGAGTTTTATCTGGCGGATAGCCATATTTCTTCAATAATCTTTTTACCATTACCCTAAGTTTTGCCCTAACCGTGTCCCTGAATCTCCAGTCTATTGATGCATTTTTCTTGATTAGTTCTGTCAATTCTCTTGCAATTTTCTTTAATATGTCCTCGCCCAATACATCTATTGCACTTTGGTTGTCCGCTAAAGCATCGTAAAATGCGATTTCTTCATCCGTTAGGCCCAATTCTTCTCCTCTTTGTTGCGCTTCTCTCACTTCTTTTGCGAGTTCGACTAGCTCCTTTATGACTTGGGCCGAGTCAATGCTTCTGTTCTGGTATTTCCTGATTGCCTCTTCAAGCATTTCGGAGAATTTTCTGTTTTTGACTTTGTTATCATGGAATCTGACTCTTATCTCATCCGCAAGCAATTTCTTTAGTGCTTCAAAGGCTAGATTCTTGTACTTCATATCTTTGAATTCATTGAGGAATCTGTCTGATAGAATTGAGATTTCGGGTTTGTCTACGCCCAGTTCCCTATAGACATCAATAACTCCATGAGTTTCAATGGCCTTTGAAACAAGCTGTTTGATTGCTGTGTCTGTCAGGGCGGTTCTCCTTGATTCTTCAGTATCCGTTTTCTTGAATGCGTTTGCGATTGCCTGGAACAATGCCGCATCCTCTCTGATGTCGTGGGCTTCCGGTGTTGCCGCTGCAAGTGATAGAGCCCGGATTAATGCGCTTGTGTTCTTGACAAACCGTTCTTTTCCTTTTTCCTGTTTAAGGATGAAGTCCATCATTTCCGGGATGATTCTCATCTTTTCCTTTGGTGTGGCTGAAAAGAATTCTTCATAAGAGTAGCCATGGAGCAGGTTCTGGATGACTTCATATTTTTCCTGCATCAGGGATATTGCCACGTCTATGTCGTACGATGGCTGGCCTTCTCCTCCGCTCTCTGAATATATCGTTATAGCTTTCTTCAGTTCTTCGGCAATCCCTATGAAATCTACCACGAGACCGCCGGGTTTTTCCTTGTACACTCTGTTGACTCGGGCGATTGCCTGCATCAAGTTATGTTGTCTGATAGGTTTGTCTAGATACATAGTATTCAGGGAGGGAACATCAAAGCCAGTGAGCCACATATCCCTGACAATTGCAATTTTGAAATCTGATTTTGAATCCTTGAAAAGGTCGGCCATCTCCCTTCTTTTTCTCTTGTTTCTTATGTGTTCCTGCCATTCCTTGCCATCGTCAGCGGAGCCGGTCATGATGACCTTCATCTTTCCCTTGTCATCGTCCTCATGGTACCATTCCGGTTTTAATTTTCTAATTGCATCATGGAGATCAACGCAAATTCTCCGGCTCATGCATACAATAATTGCCTTGCCATCAAGGACGCTTTGTCTCAGTTCAAAATGTCGTACAATATTTTTGGCGACAGTCTCAATTCTTTTTTCGGTCCCGACCAATGCCTCAATCTTGCTCCATTTGGATTTAAGGTATTCCTTGCTTTTTTGTTCTTCAAACTCCGTAACATCCTCAACGTCTTCATCCAGCTGCTTGAAAATTTCCTCATTCTTCCCGAGTTTGACCAGTTTTGATTCATAATAAATCGGAACAACCCTCTTGTCTTCAATGGCGTCATGCATATCATATACGTCAATGTAACTGCCGAAAATTGCTCTGGTGCTTCTGTCAGATAAGTCAATGGGCGTTCCAGTGAATCCTAAAAACGATGCTTTTGGAAGAGCATCTCGTATGTACTTTGCATACCCATAACGTAGTTTGTTATTTTTGTTGAATTTTCCTTTCAAACCGTATTGTGACCTATGAGCTTCATCAGCAATCACAATGATGTTTTCTCTTTCTGAAAGGAGCTCAAACTCTGGGCTATTCCTATCCTGGAATTTCTGTATTGTTGTAAAGAAAATCCCGCCAGAGGATACTTTGAGCGATTCCTTCAAATCGTCCTGGTTGTCTATTTTCTTTGGGGCTTCCCTGAAAATCTGGCTTAAGTTCGAGAAAACATTAAACAGCTGGTCGTCAAGGTCGTTTCTGTCTGTCAGCAAGACTATAGAGGGATTTTTCATCCTCTGGTCTCTCGTTATCTTGCCCACGTAGAATGCCATTGTGAATGATTTTCCAGAGCCCTGCGTGTGCCATACAACACCGACTTTCCTGTTGCCACCAACCGCATTCATCGTTCCTTTTAAAGCCTTGTTGGCCGCATGGTACTGATGGTAACCTGCTATTATCTTCTTAGTGTCCTTTTTTGTCTTTTCATAACCGATGAAATTCTTCATCAAATCCAGAACGACTTTCTTGTTGCACATACCTTTGAGAACGATTTCCAGCTGAGGAACAGTTTTAGGGGCTCTTTTCTTGCCATCAATGGTTCTCCAAGGCAGGAACCATTCCCATGGTGAGGTCAATGTTCCGACTTTCGCTTCTGTCCCGTCTGCAATAATGATAAACTCATTGTGTGAAAATACGCTTGGTATTTCTTCAAGATATGTCTGGATTTGTCTGAATGCTGATTTTACGGTTGCTTTTTCAGAAGCAGGGTTTTTTAACTCAATCAAACCAACGGGCAGTCCGTTTATGAAAAGCAGGATATCAGGTCTTCTGTTGTGTTTTTCCTCTACAATCGTGAATTGGTTGACAGCCATGAAGTCGTTTTTTTCAGGATTCTCAAAGTCAAAGAGATTTACGATGATTCCTTTTATTCTTCCCTTATCTCTTACTTCAATTTCAACTCCGTTTACAAGGAAATCGTGAAACTTTTCATTGTTTACAATTGTCTTGTGGCTGGATGTCCTTATCACTTTCTTTATTGCTTCATCTATCCAGTCGTCCTTCAATGATGGATTAATCTTACGGATGGTATTTTCAAGACGGCTTTTCAAAACGACTTGACCCCAGTCTTCCCTCAAGGGAATTTCCCCATCCGGAGCGATATTAGGTCCGTGAACTATCTCATAACCCAAATCCTGCAATATCTCAAGGGCCGCATTTTCGATGTCCTGTTCAACAATAAATGACATTCAACTGACCTCCTCAACCGGGACTCTTATCTGGCCCGACATAAGTTTTGGGAGAAGTGTATCTCTAATTTGCGATAATGTTATATTTTCTTTCAATATTGAATTTTTTTTAATAAAGAGAGGATTAATAATTTTATGATAATTATCAACTATCCCATCCTTAGGTAATGGAAGTTTTATTTCTTCTATATCAGGTTTAGATAATCCAAGAATAACACTTCCTGCAGCTTGTGAGATAAGCAAATCAAATAGTCTTTTTAAGTGATAATAAATAAATTCAGTATATTTTTCAGATTTGGGGGTTAATGCAGAAACACCCCGCCCTAAACAATATTTTTTATCGGCGATTGTTAGATTACCAATAGTGGCTCTTATACAAAAAATAAGATCTCCAATTTTAGAAATTCTTATAGGATTAGTTGTATACTTTCTTGGTTGAAACATGTCATTACTAAAATCTGCAGCTCCATTTAACAACGGCATACCATCCATATTTTCATTATAAGTGGAACTCTTCGGGGAAACTCCCATCATCAAATCAGATAAATCTTTCATTGTTATAATTGTCCAACCTTTAGGGATTTGCTTATCCACTCCCTCTGAGTAAACCATTTCCCCGCCGCTTGATTTGTATGGTTTACCCGCATCATTAGGAAATTCAAAATCGATAAACCAGTGTTTAAAAAGAGCTTGACCAATAGCTTCAAGAGTATCGTTCATTTTTTGGTTAATTTCGATTTTAGAATCAAGGTCTGAAAGGATTTTTGCTATGACTTTTTGTTCCTCTATTCTGGGATAAGGACAAAAAGAATTCTCAATTATATCTGGATTATATGACGGATAAGTTGAAGTATGCACATCAGCAATAGCTGTTAAATATTCAGTATATCTATCTGTTGTTAAATAATAATAAAGAAATTTTGGATCTATTGTTTTCGAAGTAATAACTGCAAAACCAGTTGATGCCACAAGATTTTTTTTAGATTTCTTCACAAAATAGAAATGTTTTAAATTAGGTCTTACAGTTGAAATTAATATATCATTGTCTCTAACAATTCTTTTTGCCCTACTTGGGGCGTCTAGTAATTTAAAATGTTGAGTTCCAATTAACCTACCTTTATCTACTGATGAAATATCAATATATTCTATCATATTTTCTAAATAATTCTTATTTATTCCTAATTCATTTATTCTAACTAAATCTTTAATTTTTTTTATTTCCCAATCTTCAGGGATCATCCCTATTTCAGATCGCTTGAATTTATTATTATTCATTTAAAAGAATCACCATTAATTCCTTTAATGTGCTGTAACCGTATTTTACGGCAAATTGATCTCGTTCATTTTCGGGATTCTTGGCACCATGAAAAAGATTGTTTCGAATACTATACCAAAATTCCACCATATTTTCCCAATCTTCTAAGGAGTGAATAACCCCCTTTAATTTTTCCTCTTCTTCTTGTGTTTGTTCAGACAAGTTATTGTGAGAGCAATTCCACCATTTGATTTCCTGAACTGAATTTAAATTTCGTGAAACATTTCCCAATCTCGTTTGGTCTAATTCATTTTTAATCAATTCCCAATCATTTCTAAGTTCAGGATTTTTTTGTATTTTTTTAAGGTATTTTTCTTTAATTTTATTATTCTGTTTTAATGTTTGAATAACACTGCGGTCGGTATTATCACTACCAAATAGTTGAGTTTTCAGATAAGCTATGAAAGCTAGATATTCAAATACATATTTGGAAAAATAATCTTCTTCCGTGGCTTTATGATGCCAATTATTAATTAAATCTTTATAATTCATATCCAACAACCTTAAGATTAATTTTTATTTGTTCGTCCAGTTTCTTTCCCTCTTCCATTTGTCCTTTAAGTTGTGAAGTCAGATCTCTCATTTTCTCATCGAAGGGTATTCCGTCGTCTTCCTCTTCTTCAAATCCAACATACCTCCCCGGAGTAAGCATATGTCCATGTTTTCTAATCTCATTCAAATTTACACTATTGCAAAAACCAGGAATGTCTTCATATTTACCACCCTCTCCTCTCCAAGCATGATATGTCTCTGAAATCTTCTCAATATCGTCTTTTTCAAGTATTCTGTGTCTTCGATCAACCAGTTTTCCCATTTTTCTTGCATCAATGAAAAGAACTTCGCCGCTTCTATTCCTAAATTTATTATTCTTTTTATCACGAGTAACAAACCAAAGGCATGCTGGAATCATTGTATTATAAAATAATTGTGAGGGAAGAGCTACAATACAATCTACCAAATCTGCTTCAACAATGTTTTTACGGATGTCTCCTTCTCCAGAAGTTTTAGAGCTCAGAGATCCATTTGCTAAAACAAATCCAGCAATACCATTCGGTGCCAAATGATGAATGAAATGTTGGACCCATGCGAAATTCGCATTACCTTTAGGTGGTTCACCATATCTCCACCTTACATCATCACGCAAAAGCTGACCTCGCCAATCAGAATCATTAAATGGCGGGTTGGCAAGAATAAAATCTGATTTCAAATCCTTATGTTGGTCATTGTGGAAAGAATCTCCCTGTTTTATCTGTTTACTCTCAATCCCTCTGATTGAAAGATTCATTTTACATAATCTCCATGTTGTGGGGTTACTCTCTTGACCATAAATTGAAACGTCATCAATTCGTCCCTGATGCTCTTTTACGAACTTTTCACTCTGAACGAACATCCCTCCAGAACCACAGCAGGGATCAAAAACACGACCTTTGTAAGGTTCAATCATCTCAACAAGCAATCTTACAATGCTTCTAGGAGTATAGAACTGCCCACCTTTCTTTCCTTCAGCGTCAGCAAATTCTCCCAAAAAGTATTCATATACTCTGCCCAAAATGTCCTTCTTTTTGCTTTCCTCATCACCAAGTCCGATGGTGCCGATAAGGTCAATCAGCTCACCGAGCCTTCTTTTATCTAAAGAAGGTCTGGCATAATTTTTAGGAAGAACACCTTTTAGAGATGAATTATCTTTTTCAATAGCCTCCATTGCATCATCAATAATCTTTCCAATCTCTGGCTGTTTTGCTCGATCCTGAATATAAGCCCATCTTGCGACTTTCGGGACCCAAAAAACCCTTCTTGCCTGATATTCGTCCCTGTCTTCAGGACCTAAGCTTTCCGGATCATTCTTCAATTCTTTGTAAACAGTCTCGAAACTGTCAGAAATATACTTTAAAAATATCAAACCTAAAACTACATGCTTGTACTCGGCAGCATCCATGTTGTTACGCATTTTGTCTGCCGCTGCCCAGAGTTTCTTTTCAAAACCCAGATTTGCTCCGTTTGAATTGTTTTTGGTCATGTAATCCCTCCTTTCCCAAATTAAATGGAGATGAGACATGTATTATGTTTTTCCACTTATATTTTGGGATTTTCATTACAAGATAGGAATGCTAAAAATAAAAGTGTTATTTCGTTTAAACTTATATTTATAAAATAAATCATTTCTTAGTTAATTCTCTTTCTATTTCCGACCATTTTTTTAGGATATCATAACCATTTTTCCACCAATCGTTAAATGGTGGTTTATTTACAGTTGTGTTAATCTCTGAATATTGGTTTTGATAAATTGAATTTATAGGAGGGACCTTAAAACAACGATTTTTTGATATTATCCATCTATCATGAATCTTCTGAAGAATGTTTTTATCACAAATAACCCGCATCTCTAACTTAATACCCTTATTTTCCATTTCTTTCTGAAATCTATAATAATCTTTCTTGAATTTATCATGGATATTGTTTGTCAATCCCGTAAGAATTTTTATTTCTCTAATTTTTTTTCCATCCACAGCCTCAGATAAAGGTTCTAAACCCTTTTTACTAAAATGTTTATCGAACCACCATATATAGTCATTACAATCTCTGAGTGTATCCCATAAACTTTTTATGTTTGTATATGGAGTTTGAGGAGATAAGAATCTCTTAGAAGTTATATCTCTATTATCAATTTTAGGATTGTATCTTATTGCAATTTTATCATATTTTTTACTATATTTGATAATTCTACATTGATTTAGAAGCATAAGAAAGCTGCCCAAATCTGAAGGTTTGAAATCATGATTTATATATTTTTTTAAAAGTAGTAAATTATAGATACTTTCTTTTGTTAGATTATCCTTACCCCATAACAGCTGACAAATCAACTGAACTGGTTCATATTTTTTTAATACTTCTGAAAGTATATCTCTTGATTTTTCTTTGTCTTTGAAGATATATTTTTGTTTATAATATTCCTCTCCCTGGTGAGTTAGTTTTTTATCTTCCATAAAATTAATTTCACTTAGGAAATCAATAATCGACTTTGATTCTGGTAAATTTCCTTCAACACTGCCGATTAATACATCCTCGCATTTACTCCAAGGTTCTTTTATAATGTTGAATTTGTTGATGGTCATTTATCGTTATTCACCTTATTTATTTCGTCTAATACGATTCGAACACATTTTCTGATATCTTTTTCTGCCATATCTGGGGAGATATTTATTCCAATTGTAAAATTTAGCTGATATTCTTTGGTGGTTTTGTCCATTTCAACTTGGGTTACTGGAGAATGAATGGTCCCAGTGTCTTTTTTAGGATTAGTTTTTTCAGTTTTAATTTTATTCGTAAGAAATATTTTTTCTTCTTTTTCAGTTATTATATTAAAATCCATCAAATAGTCAACAATATGGTTTAGGGATGATTCATCGTCTTTGGATGCCTCAGCTTCTTCCCCCAGTTTAGCAATCAGTTCATCCTTGGATTTCGGACCTATAGAAATTAATTTCTTTGAAAATTCTCCAAACCATGATTTCTCGATTAGTGGTTTTAAACTATTCTTCGCATTTTCTTTATCCCACTCTTGTTTTTTACACCAGTCTATTGCTTCATCAGAAGGAATGTATTTACCTCGATTATCATCTTTTTTAAGGAACCTTATTGATTCAAAAAATTTGTTACAACCGCTTATGTTTGGCTTTGCAACAGATACAAATTTTGAAACATCTGTATATCTAACACCTTTTTGTCCATAGTCACTTGCGATACAATAACCTTTTAAGACCTCAAGTTGTGTTTCTATTTTTAAATTTGGACTTGGTAGTGAATATTTGCTTTTTATCTTCTTTTTCTTTTGAGTTTTTTCTTCTGTCATTTAATCACTCTTTAAAATTTTTTCAAGTAGTTTTAAATCTCCAATGAAAATCCTACTATCCTGTATAGTTTTGAAGAGCCTCTTATGATCTTCTATT
This sequence comes from uncultured archaeon, assembly GCA_964584335.1. Classification (GTDB taxonomy): domain Archaea; phylum Aenigmatarchaeota; class Aenigmatarchaeia; order PWEA01; family JAGHBM01; genus JAGLWW01. The sequence continues at coordinate 71,925 of CAZOZN010000001.1, read as the reverse complement.
AGCTCGGTTACTGAATTAAATTTTTCATTTTGCGTGCAAAATTGTATCAGATTGTCTATATCTCGTTCATCTATTTCCCTTTCCTCTTCCTTTCCCATGATTAATCCTGATATTTTTCCAAGTTCATAATACTTCATCATTTCTTCGTTAAATTCCTCTTTCACCATGATTTTCTTTTTTGCTACAAATTCCTTTCGATCAGTATCAGATTCAACAGTTATAACGCCCTCTTTTATTGAGTATTTACCTTGTTTTTTCTTATCGAGAAGACCCGCATATTTTAACAGATTCGTGAATTTTTTACCAAATGCTAATTGGGTACTTTCACCCCAGTCACCGCCAAAAAAGTGTGATAATATTTTTCCAAGCCATTTCGAATCAAAATCTCCATCAAGTTTGGAAATTATTTCTATATATCGACTTTCCAATAGAGCTTTTCTGAAATTTTTTTCTTGATTCTTTTGTTCTAAAGGATTAACTAATTTCACTCCCAACTCGGTGACTTTATAATAACCTCTTGCCAACCTATTAACGAGTTTAAGTTCCTCACAAGTTGATAATTCCGAAACGAGTCTACTTTTACTTGTGTTTGTTTTCTTAGAAATTTCATCTAATGTAGCTTTTTTGAGTTTGTAAATCGCATCTATTATCTTTAATATTTTTTTATATGTGACAGAAGGTAATACAATCTTTGATTGTCTAATTTTGCCTTCGCCTATTCTTAACACACCACCTTCATAAATTCCATAACCTGCATATGATACGATACTTGCACATGCTGCTGCATAAGTTTTTCTTGTTAAAGGATGTTCCCAATTTTTATTGTACTTTAAAGCCAACTTTTTGCCAATCTCATCAATAGAAACACTTTTTTCTTTATCAAGAAGTTCTTTTACAAAGACAAGTGGATCAACATTTCCAATCTTGTTTCTTAGTATTTTTTTTGCTTCCCCTTCATTTTCAGAGAGAAGTGCGGACCTCATTTTCGAACCTGTTTCTGTTAGATTTACATTACCTTTATCATATACAACAAAATCTAAAATTACAAGTGTTGGTAATGTATTTTTTATATTACTTTTTCCTATATTGACAACTGAGCTAATACTTCTTATCGATTGAGGTTTATTAGACAGACCTTTTATTACTTCAATTACTTGATCGATCCTCGTGTATGGTATGACTTCATTTGGAGAAGACATTTTTACCACCCCTTAAATGTGTAGGGGGAGTAAGTATTTAAATGTTTATGTCAGTTAAATGAATGTATTTTAGTTAGTATTATTTTTCACTTTTCTTCTCAGGGTGAAAAAATGCCTCTCGTACATAGATTTATTTTTTTGGGAAAAAGAAATAAGTTCAACCATTTTTTTATTTCATTCTTTTTGAAGCCAGTTTCACATCTTCTTTTCTAACTGTTTTTCTCCCAGCATGTTCACTAAATAAAACAGAATCCTTAGCAATTTCCAATGCATATTCCTCAAGAACCCCTGCTAATGCTTCTTTTGCATCCTCAGAAACTCTTTCAGCGCCTCCATCTCTCAATAGTCTTTCCATGACGGCTAAAGGTAACTTACTCATCAAATTGGGAATTTCTCTTCTCCTAAAAGTATTTTCCTGATTCGTATCCCATCTTTAGTTAAAAAATAGTGTCTATCTCTTTTTCTCTCTGGAGTCAAACATACTGTTACCCCAATCCTCGTAAGATCCATAAATAATTTGGAAACAGCAGGTTTTTTACTATAGTTCAAATCTTTAGCAATTTCTTGAATAGTTTTCGGCCGATTCAAATCTAAAATGATATTACGTCGTGCTTCTGTTTTAGTTGCTTCAAAATATTTTTCCTGAAAATTCATAAGAATCTACATAGTATGTTTCAAATGGAAATATAAAGGTAAAATAATGGAAATACTTCAGTTAAATATTTAAGTATACGTTACTAGAATATTACCATAGTATTACTATAAGGGAGGGGATGAAATGTTTTTCAGTCCAAATAAAATACGGAAATTAGTCAAAACAAAAACAGATAGACAAATCTCACAGGACTATATTTTTTCCTTAATTGATTATCTTCAAAACCATGCATGTGAAGTGATACAAGAAAGCGAAAAGGAACTCATCAAACTCAACAAAAATCTTGAAAGACATGGATTGAGAAAAAGAGAACGCCTCTCAAGTGACCATATACAGAGAATTATCTCAAAAAAGATAATATACCCGAAGAAACATCAAGAATTGGAGGTACACACCGATGACAACAAAGAAAACAAGAACACGGGAAAACAGGGGAAATCCGAGCCGAACCAAAAACAACTTCCGAACAGGTGTTGCCAATGACTGGCAAGGACCTGGAAGGATTTAGAAAATATCTATTTTGCAGGGACTCCTCCAAAAGCACAATTGAAAGCTACCTGAGAAGCGCCAAACAATTGATAAACAACATAAGCAAAAATATTGACGAAATAACACAGGATGACCTTGATGACTACAAGATCTATCTCAAAGAAAAGTACAGCCACAATACACTGACTCCCAAGATAGCAGCCATCAACAACTTCATGGAATATATGGGGAAACAATATAGACTTTCTGCACCAGCAAAGGAAGTCAAAAACAAAGATCCCCTGACCATTAATGAAGTAAAAAAGATGTTTGATGTATCAAATGATACTCTGGAAGACTATGCGATATTGCATATTCTCTACTATGGGCAACTCAGAAGAGAAGAAGTGCGAAACCTCAACTTGGAAGATATCGACTGGGATCGAGAAAAAATCAGGGTGAACAAAGGAAAAGGAAATAAATATGATATCATAAACATCCATCCCTGTGCACTTGAAGCAGTCAAGCGATATCTTGCATTCAGAAAGAAACCAAAAGAAGGACATGAACAAGCCCTATTCATCAGCCGCTATCGCACACGAATCGGAAGAACAGCAATTCAGAGTACAGTAAAAAGAAATGCCGCAAAAGCAGGTATTACAAAACGAGTCTATCCGCATCTGTTCAGAATATCAAGCATAACCCATATGGCTGAAAAAGGAGCGACAATGCCCGAAATCCAGAAACAAAGCAGACACCATGACCTGGATACACTGCAAGGGTATATTCAACTTGCAGACAAACACTCAAAAGAGGTATATATGCGAACCATGCCATCCTTTGCACCTGAACAAACAGTGATTCCAAAACCTGAGACCAACATGAAAGAGACACTGCTTCGTAAACTGTTGAACGGAGAAATATCTGATAGTGCGTTCAACAATGCCATGAAACTCATGGAAGCTGAAAAAACACCACAATTAGATAACACCAGTTATCATTATTAAAGTGAGGCGACGACGCCAGAAGTCGACGTCCACGCCATAAGATGCTGGGTGTAGGCCGTAAGCCTCCTTGAATGTGCTATTTCCTCCTGTAGTTCCTGCAAAAATAAGGCTCGGATTTCCCCAAAACTTTCCCCTCTCTTTTCTTTCGAATAACAAGAAAAAAATAATTTTATTCATCGTTTCCAAGAAGGTTTTTCTTATTGCTTTAAATCAAAATTAAAGCCTGGAGAATCCCTCTTTTATGAATCAGAGAATTGAGAGAGATTATATTACATTAAATCTTAATTAATTTCCTAGAAATTTTATAGAATTAGGATATATTTGAGTCAATGTTTTTCAAAAAATTAATATAATCATCAATATTTCAGAAACAGATTGTTCAGGGAGAAAAAAATTTCAGTTCAATCTTTAAATAGGATAAGAAGAATTTCCCCTCGATAAAATTTAAACGTTATAATCAGTTAATATAATTAAATGGGAAATATCTATTTCATTAATTGGGTGAATATAATTGATTAGGGAAATTGATGTAAAGAGCATTATCAATAAAAGTAATTTACCAGAATCTGATTATTGTATAAATCCATATATTGGTTGTTTAAATTCCTGTGTTTATTGTTATGCAAGATTTATGAGAAGATTCACAGGACATAGTAATGATAAATGGGGTAAATTTCTTGACGTAAAAATAAATGCACCAGATATACTTGAAAAACAATTAAAGAAAAAAAAGATAAAGGGTGTAGTTTTAATTGGAAGTGTAACCGACGCTTATCAACCAATAGAGAAGAAATATGAAATAACAAGAGATATTCTCAAAATACTACTTAAATATCAAATTTCAATTTCAATATTAACAAAATCAAAATTAATTTGTAGAGACATAGATCTTTTTAAACAATTTAAAAATTGTTCTATTGGAGTTTCTATTTCAACTTTAGATGCGAATATTCGAAAGCTAATCGAACCAAATTCCAGTAGCAGTATAGAAAGAATAGAAAGTTTAACTGAATTGAAAAATAATAAAATAAATACATATGCATTTATTGGACCTATAATTCCATATATCACTGATGTTGATAATATTTTAAATAAAATTCAATATATTGTCGATTCAGTTTGGTTTGAGTCATTAAATACAAAATGTGGAAATAAAAAGGATTTAAAAATAGTCCTAGATGAGATAGATACAAATTTATTCGAAAAGGTAATACAAACGACTAAAGATGTTGATTATTGGAATAAGTTAGAAAGAAATATAAGGGAAACCTGTTTTAAGATGAACATTCCAATAACTGGATTCTATAGACATTGATTCATTGGGAGGTATATTTATTAATAAATTCAACGGAAAATGGTTAAGAGAAAATTATGATGATAAAGATGATATCTATCTTAAAAAATTAATGGATTATATTAAAAAATATTATAAAATAAATGAAAATTCTCTAGAACTGGCTAAAAATTATCTTACAAATAGAAATAATCAGATGAAAAATAAAGATACATTTGGAATTGTATATGATATTACATACAAATGTAATTTAAGTTGTTTACATTGTGGTGTAAATGCTGAATTTTTATCGCCAAGTACAAAGAAGTTAAACTTTGAGAAAAAATTTGATGATATTATAAGTTTGATAGATAAAATTCATGAATATTTTCATGAAAATGGTTTAAAACGATATTTTCTTATGATTGGAGGGGGGGAACCATTTATACGACCTGATTTTAAAGATATAATGAAATATGCTTCCCATAAGTTAGGTCCCGAAAATTTAGGAATAAATACAAATGGTACAATATGTAAATTAAACGATTTAATTGAAATTCATGATTATGTTGATACAATAGAAATTAGTCTTGATGGATTTAAAAGATATCATAATGAATGGAGAAGATCTAGTGAAGATTCTATTAATACAAATCCATTTGATAAAACATTAGAATTGATAAAGGAAATCATAGAAAATAAATCATTAAAATCTAAACTTGAAATTTCATCGATGGTTACAAAGGATAATATAAACGATTTACATGATTTTATAAAATTCATTTCAGAAACTGGAGTTACCAACTATAGCATTCATAGACCAATGCCGATTGGACGAATGAGCAAACAAATAAATAAAATTCCTAGTCCTGCTGATTATTTTCAGATGATGATCACTATATCAAAATTAATTAACGATTCAGCAATTAAAATGGAGAATTTACATATTCATCATTCATTAGAATCAATTTTCTCGGCTATCTTATTAGGTTTTGACATACATTTATCTAAGAACATAATGTCATCAAAAAGACACTCCATAGGTATAGATCCGTATGGTAATGTATTTATGGATCCTTGGTGCGTTGTACCACCATATAATAAATTTAGTGCGGGAAATTTATTGATTAATTCAAAGTCTTTAAACGAAATTATAAATTCAGAGGATAGTATAATCTCAATTGCAAATAATATTACAAAAAAAAGTTATAGATGCGGACAATGTAAGTTACCTTGTTCAGGTGGAATGAGATTTAACGCTCTTGCTAACTATATTTCGAAATTTTCTAATGAAAATACAAAAATTTCTGAGAGTCACATAATAATAGGGCTTTCAAAAATGGATCCTGCTTGTCCTTTATATACTAATTAATGTATCAAGGGTTCTATTATGAGGGATGATTTAACATACAAATTGTTATATTATATCTTAAGTTTAATATCAGGATTTCTTGAAGTTGGTTTTTTTATATATTTTTTTAATGTAGGATTTGAATTATATTGGTTGCCTTTTATTGGAGTTTTTTATCAATTAGGAATTGTTTTTAATAAACCAATTAATCTTTCACAAAGAACATATCTTTTTCTTGCATTTTCATCTATAATTATATTTATATTTTTTAGAAACAATGTTTTTCTTATTTTAATTAGTATTTTTATGATTGCATCACCATTACAATTTTCTAGAAAATTCTTACAGAAAAAAATTTCAATCTCGACATTTAAAAAAAGGATCTTTAGGGTATCAGGTTTTTTAATTTCTTTCAGTATTAATATAATTACAATATTTATAGCAATTATTTTTATCATACTTGCATGTATAGTAATTAATAAAAATTACGGGCAAAAAAATTACCATGTATTTAAAATAATAAAAACAAAAACTAATAATTTAGCAATATCTATGATATTTCATCAAATGCATTATTTTTCATATTGTTATATGTTGATAATTATCTTTTACTTCTTTTATAATTTGCCAGTTTATATGATTTCATTAGCATTTTCAATAGGATGGATTTCTTATTTATCTTCACCAAAAATATTGGATAAAAACATAAATTATTACAAACTATTGATCTTAGGTCATATTATAGTAATATTCTCCTTAGTATGTATGTATCTATATAGATCAATATCAATTTTGATTATATTTTGGTTTATTACTGGATTTGGCGGAGGAACAGTTTTTACTATTAAAAAAATGATTGGAAGATATAAGGAACATGAGAAATTTGATCTAGAATTTCATGAGAATATTGGACATTTTCTAGGAGTTTTAATAACATCAATTCTATTCCTTTTCACAAAATTTTTATTTATTCCTTTTATATTGGGTGCATTGTTTGCATTATCAGTGATAATTATAATATTTATTGAAATGTTGAGGCTGAATTCCAATGAATGAAAAAAAATTAAAAAATTGTTTAAGGGAAATTAATTTTGATATGCATTATTTCAATATTTATGTATATATCCTAAAAGAAGGAGATGTGCAATTTTCAGTATTGAATAATAAATCTGATGACAAAAAATGTTTAAGAGACAGTTTAATATGGCTACAAAAAAAGGGTTTTATTTTAATAACTTTGGCTGAAAATAATATTGAATCCATTCATCCTATTAATCCAAAAATTGCTTTTTCTGCTCATTTTTCAAAATTTCTTTGGGATTATATACCTAATATTTCACAGTCATATAGGTTAAATAAAAATGAAAGATGTAGGATATTGAGTTTTAAGAAATGTTGTGATTTTTTAATTAAAGAGGCATCAATACTTTATAAAAATCAGGAATTAGATCATGAAATAATTTCAATAACCGATGGAGACAAGCTTGGTATCTTACTATCAGATATAATAAATGATTCAAATGAAATAATAAGAGGAATAACTATCCAAAGCTGGCTACCAAATATTGCATTAATATGGGGAAGTATTCGAAATAAAATTGAAAAAGGCGTTATTTATAAACGAATTTCTGACTTGAAAACGTTGGTGAGTTTTGGTTATAAAATAAACAAGAGAGATACTGAAGAGGTCGGAGTTAAATTAAGAATTTTAGATAAAAATAGATTAGATGAAAAATATTATATTATTGATAAAGATAAATTATTAATTTTTGAACCAAGCTATGAAAAAAATCAATTTGAAATCAAAGGTACACTAACAAAGAATTTAGGAATTACAAAAAGATATATTAATAAATTTGAACTTATGTGGAATGATGGTATAGATGTTAAAGAGATTCTTGATTACATGAATAATATTCGAATCGAAATGTGCTCTGTATTAGACAATAAATTTTTAGATAATGATTTAATAAAAAAACTATTTTTCGGTATTTTTGATTATGGAATATTTTTTAAGAAGGAATATATCAAATGTAGTGAAAAATTATATAATAATTATATTGAACAATTAACTAATCATAAATTAATTATCCCCGTTGATCATCAATCTCATAGTTATATTCCAAATATTGTAGATGACATTCAGGTTTGGATAAATAATAAAAATCATTAGAAAAAATTGATACAACTAATTAAATAGGTTAGTAGAATTAATAAAATTAATGAATTATATTGTAAATTAATTTAAATTTTATTTGATTATTACAATTTTTTTTAAAAAAATTACTTTGTATCTAATATTATAAGTCTTTTTATTCGTTTATCATCCAAATCTGGTTTTAATTTTAATCGACCTTGCTCTTCAAGTTTAGATACAATTTCACTTGTTTTTTTCCAACCCCAACCAAGATCTTTAATTATATCTGATTGTTTAGGTGGAATCCCTTTTTCTTCTGAGAATTTTCTAATCTTTTGAACAAATATTTCTTCTTCTGGTGGCTTCAAATCTTCTTCGATTTCAAAAATTTCTTTTAGCTTATTTATTATATCATAAAACTCTGGAAGTACTTCTTTCAGAATGTGGAATTTTTTCTCAGGTAGATTATTTATTTTTTCTTTTATCTCATTGAACTCCATGGAGGACATATCTTTTGTATAACTTAGCCCTCTAGTTGCTCTTAAAAATCTAATAACGTCATAAATCTTTGGTGAGATATTCTTTATTGCTCTCAGATCTTTATCTGATAGTTTTTTAATATCATCTAATTTATTTTCTAGTAGTTCAGGAACATTTTTCTTTTCCTTAAAAAACCTCATTTCTTTCTGAATTTCATTGTCAGAAAGCCCAAAAGGATTATGGAGTGGTGGTCTAAAATGAACAATAAATGGATTACCAAAATCAGGGAAACTTACGATACCTTGACCAGTATTTAATTTTGGAATAAAATTAGCAAACGGGGATCCTATATCCTTATTTGCTCTTATTATATCGCCATCATAGGTTGTTCTCAGACGTATTGTAGTAGCGGTGTTTGCTCTGATTGATTGCCTGAAATCTGTCATGACATGAGAAATAAAAATTGTTCCAACACCTTTTCTTCTCAATTCTCGTATTACTCGATCCAAGAAAATGTAGAGTTCATTTGGTATTCCAGGAGTGTTTTTTGGTATGAATTTATGGGCCTCTTCAACAACTAGGAGAAGTTTTAGTTCATGTGAATCAGGTTGAGAAAAGAAATATGAAAGTAGCTCTCTCATTAAAAAATAAGATGTATATATTTTTTGATTGTATGCAAGATGATCCAAACTAATTACAGAGATTTCACCGGGTTTCCATAAATTACTGATATTAAGTTGATCTCCTTTGAAAAGAAAGGAATATCCTTCTAGCTCTTCTAATTTTAATTTTGTTTCAAAAACATTTTTGCTATAAGTCTTGCCCCAATCCTCTAAAAGTTTTCTCAAATTGATATAATCTAATACTTCTCTTCTTTCCCAAGCCTCTAATATAATTGTTCTGACATACATTGCTTCAGTAGTATTCAAGTTACATAATACTTTGATTATAGCAGCAATTTCATATGCACAATGTTGTAATTCGTCCCTTTTACTTGTTTCAGGTCTTGCAAGTAAATTCGTGGCAAGGTTAATTCCGACCTCCGAATTTGGTGTAAAAATTCGGCCATTAAAACCAGTTGGTTTAATATCCTTCATTTCAAATTTTTTATAAAGTTTTAACATCTGATCGTCTTGAAGCGGCTTAAGGAAACCAGTCCATTGCTTTGTCGTATCCAACACAAACACAGGTATATTTTTGATTAATGCCCCCTCAACTATATTGCATGCGCAAATGGATTTTCCAGCCCCTGTCCCCCCAACAATTAGCGTATGTTGAGGACCCTGATGATCAAGATCATATAAAAATGGGTAATCACTTATTCTGACTCCATCATCAAGAATAAACCCCATGAATGATAGTCTTCTATTCTTATCTCGAATGGTTGGGAGTCTACCAAATTCAGGTTCAGGCAATTCCTTTTCAAATCCTGGTTTTGATACCGCCCTTCTCATTAAGGATGCAATTCCTTGGGCAACTGCACTACTTTTTTGTATATTCTTTCTTCCGATGTTAATGTGAGATCCAGGACGATTTACGAATAATTTCTCTAAATCATTTATCAAATTCTTTACATCTTTGTTATCCCAATGTTCATTTATTTCTTCAAGTGATCTTGGATCAAAAAGTCCAATACTCTCACTCGTGAATGCCAAGTGTGGCTTAGTGACGTCATCAATAATTACTTTGAAACCTTGCCAGGCTTGACTCTTGATAATTTTATTTTTATATTCCAAATCATCCAGAATAGCAGTAATATCCTCCCCAATGGTTTTGTTTGTTCCAATTCGAACTGAAGATCTAACCCTGATTAGAAAAGTAGCTCCAACATTTTTCTTTTTGTATTCTTTTTTTAGTTTTTCATTTAGTTCCAGTTCTTCCATTAGTATTTTTAAGGTATTTCTAATCTCATCGATCTCACTTTTTAAGGAGATCAGTTCTTTTCCAATTTGTATCCCTGAATCTTGATCGAACTCTAGTTTTCTTAACTTATTTTCTTTGAATTTTAGTTTCTTCTCATTTTCCTTAATTTGTTTTTCTAAAAGAAAATTATCGATGGTGACAATTCCGGACGAAAGGGAATTAATATAGAAAACTGAAAGATCAAAGGAAGGAACTGATTCTTTTAGATAATCTGAAAATGTTCCAACACTTGCAAGTCTACTATGGTATTCTCCTTCGAGTCCATATTTTTTTTCAAAATTTTCCTTGTCATGAATATCTCTTATGAAATATTCTTTTGATCCTTGGATGAGATTAATATCTGATTTCAACTTCAGAATTTCAATGGTCGATTTTTTATTTGGGTAGTAATATATTGATGATTTACCAATTTCATAATTGAATGATCCGATCAAAGTTCTGCCCATTTCAATCTCCAACGTATTTAAGAAAGAATTTGGTTAAATCTCGTTCAAGGTCCGTAACATTTTTTGATATCATTTCTGAGGATATTCTACGTGCGTCATCTAGTTTCCTTCTGCGATAATTTTTATCTTCTGTTAACATTGCCCTTAAAAACAATTTTAGTGGATAGTTAACTGCGGGAATAATATCAAGAGATTCATCCATTTTATGCATTGATTCTTCGAAAAATATTTTTTCGTTTTCTATTAACCCTTGGCATAAAAGGACAAGTCCTTCTGCAAGGCTAATATAGGCCTTTATTACCATTTTATGTGGGGGTTTCATCATTGGAAGAATGTATCTTCCAGATGTTTTTGCTTTATTGAAATGAGCCATTGCAGATAGAATATCAGTTGCATAAAAACCAGATCCAAGAGATTTTATTAATTGTCTATTCGAATTTTTCATCATTTCAACTTGAGGGGATGGTAATGAGCGGGATAATTGGGGGAAATGTTGGCGAATTTCTTGATTAGAATAAATTTTTTGAACAGCATTAATATCAATATCTCCTCTATTTCTTATTGTGGAAAGTATACTCTCTCTAAAACTTGATTTTATTTCCTCATGAGGAACTTTTCTAACTTCGATATATTCTTCTCTACCCTCAAAAGTACCTCTACTTCCTAGGGATTTCCAATAAGCTAGTCGATCTCCATGTATTAAACGAATTTCTTTAATAGGGCCACTACCCCAAGACATTGTTGAACTGTAATATTCTACTCCCCGTTCTAAAGCGACTTTTTCGAATCTTATCATACTAAGTGTGGCCCCGGATGATCTTTCATCTCTTGTGATTAATGTTTCCATATTCTCAAAACTGTTGGGTTATCTATTATCGTCTATATTTCCTACGAATTTTTTCGAATTCTTCTTCATCTTCTTCGATTCGTCCAGCGATAAGTCCTTCAAAAAAAGAACCGCCAGAGTCTTCAAAAACATCAACTAAGTCATTTTCACCAAAAAAAGATACTCTGTCAGCCCAACTTTTCTTTCTACGGTCCAAAATTTTACCTCCTTTCTAAGAATTAAAATTATTGTAAATTTTAATAAAATTATAATATATAATATTTGTCCCAATATTTTCAGTTCTACCGTTGAAATAAATGAGGGATATCCTATTTGTAATTCACTGTTAATTATTTATTTTAGCTTTTACAAATATAATTTACAGACATTTTTGTAATTTGAAATGAGGTCTGTAATAAAGCTAGAGTTCAAATCAGGGATAGCAAGCACGGTGGGAGCACCACCACTTCAATTAGCAATCCCATCATAAAATCATAGATTTCAGGTTTTAAAAGATTGGGAAACTATTTTTTATGATATAAATAGCAAAAAGTAAATCTAGAAAGAAATACAAAAATTACTATTTAGCATTAAAGTATGTATCCAAAGCAATTATGAAATCATTATAGGATACAACTGTTCCTTTTTCTGTATGAAGCTTCACGTTGTCGTCTCTTAGATGAAAACCAGTAAAGGGTTCCCTATAACCATTAAGTTCTATTGTAGGCATTTCCCTTCCTAATTTTACAGCAACTTTCTCAAGCGCATCCATTACTTCCCTTTCATCCCTTGGATTATCCACAGCAGGAAGCAAAGTTTAGTGCTTATCTTTCTCAAGGTTGCCCTCAACAAGATTATTCTTAATGTTTTCTTCTCTGGAAAGATTATCGTTTGTGTGGTAAATATTCCATCCTTTTTGTTGTACTTTATCTAAAATTACCTTGCATGTATCTTCAGAGTATTCCATTTAAACCAAAACATATTAAATCAAAAAAATATTTAAAACCTATTTTAAAGCTTTTATAGGTTAAAAACATAATCTAATCTTAATGGAATGCAAATACAGAAGCTTATGCAAGGAATATCTGCCTTCAGGGGAATCTCTGGACTGTAAAGATAACAAAGAAAAATGCGAAATTTATAAAATAATTGAAAAAAAATGATTAATCTTATTTTAATGATAAATATTAGGTTATTTATATATGTAATAATTAAAGAAAATTAGGAGGTAAAAAATAATGACAGAAGGAACAGTAAAGTTTTTCAATGTAATGAAACACTTTGGTTTTATAACAGGAGAAGACGGAAAAGACTACTTTGTTCATCAGAACGGAATAAAGGAAGAAACAAGATTAAATGAAGGAGACAAAGTTTCTTTTAAGATAGTAGATGGAGATAGAGGACCAAAAGCTGAAGAAGTTGAAAAGTTAGAAGATTAATTAAAAATTGATTATTTCTGAGTACCATTATTATTTTCATTTTATTTTTATTTAATTAACTTAGAATAATTATAAGAATATAAAATTGCTCGTAAAAAATGAACTCGTTCGAGCGATTCGGGTTCTTTTTGCGTAGTTAGGATAGTGAGTAAAATATGAAATTTAAAAATTTGGAAATAGGAAATGAGCTAAAATCGGACTTGAGTAAAAACGATATAAAAGAACTTACAGAAGTTCAAAAAAAGGTAATTCCTCTTATTTTTAATAATGAGGATGTTATTGTTCAGTCAGAAACAGGCAGCGGCAAGACTATAGGATTTGCCGTTCCTACGATAGAAAATATAGAACCGGAAGAAAAAGTCAGGGTTTTGGTGATTACACCTACAAGAGAACTTGCAAAGCAGGTTGCGGGAGAATATATAAAATTCTCAAAAAAGAAAAGATTGAATATTGCAATAGTTTACGGTGGAGTTTCAATAGAAAACCAGATAAGAAAAGTAAGAGTTTCTGATATAGTGGTAGGAACGCCGGGAAGGCTTCTCGACCTTTTGAGGAGAAAAGCCTTGGACCTTTCAAAATGCGACCACCTCGTTATAGACGAAGCAGACAGGATGCTAGACATGGGTTTCATAAAGGACATAAACTCAATAATGAAGTTTATGCCAAAAAAGAGACAGAGCCTGTTATTCAGCGCCACAATAAACTCCAGAGTATTGAGTCTGGGAAGAAAATACCTTAAGAACCCAAAGAAAGTTATCATAGGAAATGTCCTTAAGAGAGGAATATTAAAGCAATATTACTATAACGTTAAGGAAAGAAACAAAACAAAACTCCTAATAAACTTGCTTAAAAAAGAAAAGAAAGGATTGAAGCTTGTTTTCTGTAACACAAAAAGAAAAACAAGATCAGTCTCATACAAGCTTAAAAAAAGTGGCATAAAAGCAGAATGTATAAACGGAGATATGACACAGCCAGCAAGGGAAAAAGTACTGAAAGATTTCTCAGACGGAAAAATAGAAGTTCTAGTAGCAACGGACGTAGCATCCAGAGGATTGCATGTAGAAGAAATAAAAAACGTTTATAACTATGACTTGAACGACGAAATAGAATCCTACACTCATCGTATAGGAAGAACAGCAAGAAACGGTAAGTCAGGAACGGCAACAATATTATTGTCAAACAGAGACCACAAAACAATGAGAAAGATTATGGAAAAATACAAAAATATAGAACTTAAGGAAAACAAATTAAGAAGATAAATCATTCTTCTATCTCTTCAAGAAGTTTTTCTATTTCACCCAGTTTTTTCTTTATCTCAGTTATTTTATCTTCTTTCGTTTCATTTCTACCGGTTGTTTCACTAATATTTTCTATTTTGCCTGTATTTATGAAACTTAGTATTTCCTTGTCTGTCTCGAAATTAAATACCTCGTTTGTTTTACTGTTAACGAAAGCCTGGTATGCTATTCCAGCTGAATCGTAAGGAATTACCACAACTTTCCAGAAAAGGGTATCATCGGCTACGAAAGGAAGTGGCTCTACCATCCTAAAGGTGTTCCAGTCCACCAGAGGATTCTCTCTTTTTACAAAATCCATGGACTTTATTGGGCCAGTTAATGTCTCCTCAATCGGAAGTTCGTACTTCTCTATTTTTCCGTCAACCGCATCAACCAAGAAAATCTTAAATATTCCATGACTTTCTCCATAGGGCTCCGTGCTTATAAACCATTTAAGACCTTCGGAAGTGTCCATCAAGAAAGGCTGCTTGTTTATTCCCCCAACATCTGTTATATCTATCTGGTCCTCGTGTATGAATATTTTGTTAATAAGACCTTTGTTATAAACATATGCTTCTATGTAGTAACGCGCGAGATTTTCCGGGAAAAGCCTGTTCTCTCCTATTATGTTATTATTTTTAGCTTGTTCTGGAGACAAAAATTCTATGTTGCCGCTAGAATCCATAAGAAAAACTCCTCCGAATCTGGGAACAGTATATAAAAGACCGAAAAAATGATGGTATGAATATGTTATAGCAGGAACTACCGTATACAAATCATCCTCATAAGGGATATAATACGGGTCATCCAAGTCAACTATGTACTTTTCCTTGTACAGGTTCCAATTCAAATTATCTATTATCTGCATACCCTCTCCGAAGTTCAAATCCTTCCATACAGATCTCGAATTCTTTTCCTGAGTTGTTGCATTTACGAAAACTGTGCCTTTGTTTTTCAGAGTAAACTTTAGAACTGCACCGTCAGGAACTATGGGAAACATCCAGGCAATAGAACCGTCAATATTGGCAATATTCTCAGTACCAAGTTTATACTGACTTAACTGAAGAGAATCCTTGCTGTACCTATAAGCTACATCATAAGGCATTAATCTAACATTCTCTGTCGTCTCGGGTAACCTATCTATTTCATTATAGTCAAGCTCGTCTACAATATGTAGCTGGGGCATCAGAGACGAAAACATAGGAGAAAACATCAAAATGAGAATTAATAACGGAACCAAACTGAACCCGATGTTAATTTTTCTAACACTAAACTTTCCTTCCTTAAAATCAAGAAGTTTTACCCCTTTTCTTTTCTTAAATAAAATAAAATAAATCAAGGAAAAAATTAATATGACTTCGAGCACAAGGGGATTCGTATAAAAAAACATGAAAAAATCATGAAACCACGGCCTGAAATACCACAAGAAAGGTAGAACTAACAGAACAAAAAAAATCTTTACCATAATTCTGCCAAAAGACGAATTAACCTTTTTTGGAGTTGCCATCATAGATTATTTGTCAGCAAACAATATAAATAATTAAAATAAAGATTAGTTGTGGGGGAAATGAAATACAGTAAAAAGAGTTCTATATCTTCTTTGAGTGAAGGAGATAAAATAAAAGACATTTTTGTGGTAAAGATTAAGAGAGGAATATCTCCTTATTCAAAAGGATTTTACTTCAGTCTTCTTCTTTCAGACAATTCAGGAAGGACACTCGAGTACAAGTACTGGGGAGACAAAAACAAGGAAAAGATAAAGAAAATATACGACTCAATAAAACCAGACTCAGTAGTCCTGATAAAAGGTACTGTATCAAGCTACAAGGGAAAACTTCAGATGGCGTCAAACGACCCTCTTGACATAAAGGTTTTGAAGAAGGGCGAATACGACGAAAAAGATTTTATAAAGCCTCCTCAAAGAGACTTGGACAAGATGTATTCGGAACTCATTGACGAGGTATTATCAGTAAAGAATGAGAAAATAAAAAAACTTTTGAAGAACATTTTTGAAGACCCTGAAATAAAGGAAAAATTTAAAAATCATCCCGGAGGCATAGAGATACATCACAACTGGAGCGGCGGTCTCCTTCAGCATTCTCTAGAGGTTTTGGAATACTGCAAGCTAAGTCTTAAGCTTTTCCCTGAAATGGACAAAGACCTGCTTATCGCGGGAGCCCTTCTGCATGATATAGGAAAACTAGAAGAATTGATTGTAACATCAAGAATAAAGGGAACCAACATCGGCCAGATGGTTGGTCACATAGTACTTGGATGTATTTACGTGGAAAAAAAGATAGACGAGACGGGAATAGACGGAAAACTAAAGGAAAAGATATTACACATGATGGCAAGCCACCACGGAAAACTTGAATACGGAGCAGCAAAAAAACCAATGTTTCCGGAGGCCATAGTACTTTATTATGCTGACGAGATGAGTTCAAAGATAGCGGAGATAAGAGAATTTGTACGCGAATCAAAGGAAGAGACGGAAGATGATTTTATGTACAACAGAAGAAGAGGCTACAACATTTACCTGAGGTAATCACTTCTTTTTTGTTTTCTTTCTTTTTTTGGATTTACTCTTCTTTTTTGTTTTTTTCTTTTTTGGTTTCTTTCTTTTTTTGGTATTTTTCCTTTTTGAATTTTTATTCGAAGAAGACTTTTTCCTTTCTTTTCTCATTTCCCTTATTATCTTCCTTCTTTCAAGAAGTATAATAGTTACCTTGTCTGTCTTGTAACGGAAAAAGAGATAAACACAAAAATACAGGAAAAAGAAACCCACTATGGAAAGTGCCATATGAACTCTGTTGAACTCCCTAAAGAAAAGAAGAGCAACAGTACCCAAAAAATAAACTACAAGCGATATCGTTATGGTATCATCCTTGTTCTCCATGTACTCGTCCCTGAGCTCCTTGTATTCATCAATTTCCTTGATATTGCTTAACTCATCAATAACTTCCTTTTTTGTATGAAGAGGTTTTCCACGGTCTATAGTTCCAGTTATCAATATCTCTATTACCAGAACTATTATTGCAGTCTCAACAAAAACCCAGACCTGAGTCGTAATAAATAATACTGTAAGAAAAACTGCAAAAAATACATAAAATACTAAAAACTTGAAAATTTTCTTCTCTCTTGAAACAAGTTTTTCTATGTTCTCCATTACCATAATAAACAAATTACCTCTTTTTAGTTTAAAAATATTAAAAACGTCTGAAACAATCAAATTCTAAAGCTTTGTATATATTTTTTCTTTACAACAAAAGAAGCGAGAATACAAACCAGGAATTGTAATATGTATAATAAAATATTTTGCAAGTTGAATATAGGAGAATTCATTAACACAAACAAAATAACGTAATCCAAAAAAACATGTATCAAAACAAAAACCACTCCGAAAGCCGCACCTTCCTCATACCAAACAAAATCAATAAGTTTTCTCATGTAGAAAAATGAAGAAACAAAAGTAACTATCAAGGCAAAAACAAAATAGTTGTGAGTCCAAAAAGTAAGGTCTTTTATTATGTTCAGGGTAATCCCTGCCTCAAAAAATATGAAAAGCCAGGACAGCACGGATAACATTATAGCAAGCTTCCAATCGTTAAGAAACTTTCTTTCTTTCATAAGATATCTTATGACAATAAATTTAAAAAGTTTTATAAGCATATTTTTCCAATTAGATTACATGCGGGGGTGCCCGAGAAGGTCTTTTCTTTGAAAAGCACTTTTGGATAAAGAAAGTCCTCGGCAATGGCCAAAGGGGCAGGGTTGAGGGCCCTGTGCGCGTAGGCGCTTCGCGAGTTCGAACCTCGTCTCCCGCACCAATTATTTCTGGTAATCGCACTATGTGATATTTTATATAGGTAATAACATCTTAAGAAAATATGGATATAGGAAAAACACTATATGTAACTAATAGAAAACAATGGCGTTCTTGGCTTTCAAAAAATCATAAAAAGAAAAAGGAAGTTTGGCTCTTATATTACAAAAAAGCTTCTGGCAAACCAAGAATTCCCTATTCAGATGCTGTTGAAGAAGCACTTTGTTATGGTTGGATAGATGGCAAGGTTAAAAGTATTGATGAAAATAAGTTCGCTCAGAGATATACTCCTAGATTAAAAAAAAGTAATTTATCTGTTCTTAATGAAGAAAGAATTCGTAAGTTGATTAAACAGAAAAAAATGAGAAAGGTGGGGTTGAAGGCTGTTGCTCATGCATTTGATCCTGAAAAAGCTCCAAAAAGAGTTATTGTTCCTCAAGATATTTTAAAGGATATTAAGGCAAACAAGGAAGCTTGGAAAAACTTTCAGAGATTTCCACAAGTTTACAAGAGAATTAGAATAGCTTATATCCAAAGTCAAGGAAAACATAGTGATGAATTATATCAAAAAGCATTACTTTATTTCATTAAAATGACTGCAAAGAATAAAAAATTTGGAATGATGCCTTAGTCCACTGCAAAGCACCGCTCAAGAATATATTATGTTCACTTTCTAAAAAATCTGAAATTATTTACTCAAGTCTAAATTTATTAACTTAGCTATATTTTCTTTTAAATCGTATTCTCGTTAAGCATTTATCTATAACCACTATTACCATCTGGTACAAAATAAGGACTGTTTGACATAAATTCTTTCGTATCTTCTTCAAGTTTAATACTTGGTTTATAACCACTATTACCATCTGGTACAAAATAAGGACTGTTTGACATAAATTCTTT
>CAZOZN010000001.1:0-52621 GCA_964584335.1 uncultured archaeon | reverse complement strand
CGTATCTTCTTCAAGTTTAATACTTGGTTTATAACCCATTGATAATAATATATTTTCAAAATATTTATTCTTTTACTTTGCAATTTACTCCTGTTAATTATTTATTTCTGTTTACCCAAGCAAAATCTTATTTTATTTATTAAAAGTATCTTCGGCAATCCTTTCTGCTATAACATTTGCCAAATTTCTCCTGGCCGAGTTTATGGAAAATATTCCGTAAATATTCTGTTCAGCGAGCAGTTCTGATTTTTTTATCAATTGCGGGCCTTCGGTGCTGTTAAAAATAACTGCAGGCTCTTTTGCACCGTAATAAGAAGAGATAAAATCTTTGAAATACTTGGTCTTGCCGGAAAGCGAATAGAATGAAAAAACTCTTGATTCTGAATTCGAGTAAAAAGGGGTATAAAACATATCCTTCTCTAAAACAGATACGGCGAGAACCGGCCCATCAAATTCTTCTTTAAGATTAGCATAATTGTATACACTAAACTTCCCGCCCAATTCTTTCTTAAGCTCCTCAATCAAATAATTTTTAATTTTTGAATTGCCTTCAACATAAAGATATAAATCCCCTGATGATTTTAACTCGGGGTTCATTGCTGAAAATCTTTCAGAGTCAGAGTTGACGGAAGATTCCGAATTAAAAATGCCGAACTCTATGTAAAATAAAGACAAAAATAAAACAGCGGAAAAAACAATTAAAATTGAAAATAATATTTTTCGGCGCTTTGTAAACTTAAAATGTCTCATGTTTTATTCTTAACAAAATAGTGGTATATAAAACCCTTGCTACATCTGCTTTATTAAATCTCTTATTATTTTTGTAATCTTGTCAGAGAATATCTTGCTGTTCTTTATTATCTCTTCGTATCTTATCTTGTCTGTTATACCGCAGGCGTAATTCACTCCCATCCCAAGACTCAAAAGATTGAGTCCGTACTCTCTAGCCAGTATGGCTTCCCATGAGTGTGTCATGCCAACCATATCAGCTCCAAGAATCTTTGCGGCCCTTATCTCAGCTCTTGTCTCCAGTCTTGGTCCTACAGTCTGAAAATAAATGCCGTGGTAAAAGGGAGTTTCCGAATAATTTTCTATTGTTTTGTGTACTATGCCCTTATAGGACTTTGAGTAAGGCTGTTCCATCTCAACATGAATGGGCTCCTTATCAAACATGTTGTACACTGTAGCAAGCTCTCCGGTAAAGTCTATAAAGTCGTCTATTACTATTAGGCAGGGTACTCTCCATCCCTTGTTAAGAACACCAACAGAATGAACAGTTATCAAATCCTTTATATTTTCTTTCTTCAAGAATTCAAAGTATTTTATTAAAGGCACATTATGAGGAGGGTACTTGTGTGTTTCTCCATGCCTTGGGATAATAAATACTTCTTTTTTTCCGACTTTTCCCTTAAAACAAACAGTATCATCGCCTATATTAACTTTAGAATAATCATTAAGAACTTTGTGTGTGGAATAACCTCCTATTATTCCTACCTTATCATTGACAGTATTTTCCCCCACAAAAACACCTCTATATTTACTATATAGTAGTAAATACTATATAAAGTTTATTGTTTCTAAAAAAATAGCAATTAAAGCATAAAAAGTCTGTTAGAAGTCTTCTAAAGTGCGTTCACCGAAAAATTTTCGCTTTGCAGCCTTCATGGTACCGCTAACACCCAGAGTATATGGGACCACTCTTACATCGCCTATTCTATCTATCAGAGCTGTTGCAGACCTAACGTATTCAAGATAATTATTGCTGCATCTTATAAGTCCTCTCTGGTTCTTATCTTCCCAAGTATCCTTCACAAACCATATGTTTGCCTTAGACGCACCCAACTCTCCCACTACATTCAAAAGCGAGTGCCAGAAAGCATTTAAAACCTCTCCAAAATCAAGTTTTTCCTCGCTTATTATTTCGAAAGCAAGATATCTCTTGTTCTCCCTAAGAGTGGGCGGTAAAATCTTTGGTTTGTCAGCCATTGAAACCACCAACAATACTCGATGTTTGTGAAACAGCTTTCATAGAATCCTCAAGACTTAGTCCGAGAATCTGACCTATTGAGGAAAGTTCCCTGGGGTCTCTCATGTCCCATTTACTTCTCGCGCCTGAAGTTATAACAACAGGTGTATTGAATTTCTGGGCCAGCTCTATATTTTCCTTCATATGACTAAAAACAAAAGACCTAACTTTCCTAAAAGTTTCAAGTATTTCGTGAAAATTTATCTCTATAGCAACGTTATTCCTTGTTGCAAATTTGGCCATTATATGGTCAACACCCGAATCAGACCTTTTATACTCAGGATGGGAAAGAAGACTTACCCTGTTGTCCTCTGTAGCAGCCCTGTTAATCTTGTATTTTCCACCGGAAACCACGATAAAATTGGTTAACTTGCTTGCTTTTGAAACCATTCTCTTCATTTCCTTTACTCCGTCAGCATCAATCTCTATTCCCGTTATTATCTTCAAATAATCCACATTATTGGCCATTTTCTTTATCTTGTTAAACTTATCAAGGCTTGCATACTTTTCTATTAAACATATTCCAGAATAACCTATTCTTTTTGCAGTACTTACAACATCGTCAAAGTCATCAGTACTCTCAAGGCTAATGTTTAAATCATAAAAATCCATTTTTACCCCTCTTTCTAACCCTAATATAAATTATACAACAAAAGCTATTAAATAGCTTTAAAACCATAAAATTGGGTTTTATTTCCTTAATCCCTTAACTTTTTTGCCCGAAGAGGTTCTAGACCTGTGAACTCTGCCTCTATCCTTGCATATCCAGTTTATTTTTTTATCTTTCTTTATCACCGGATGATGAGGGTCCACCATTATAATTTCATACCATTTATGGACTCCGTCTTCAGCCACGTAATAAGAGTTGAGAACTTCAAGGTTTGGAAATTTTCTAGATACTCTTTCCTCGGCTATAAGCTTAAGGCTCTTTCCGGTAGAAAATTTAACTATACCTGCTCTTTTTGGTCTTCTTCCTCCGGCAGGTTTTGGTCTTTTTCTTCCTCCTCTTTTTAGCTTTATTCTCGCAAGAACATATCCCTGCTTAGCTTTATATCCAAGGCTTCTGGCCCTGTCAAGTCTGGTAGGTTTATCGATTTTGACCACAGCTTCCTCTTTTCTCCACTTAATCAACCTTTGCCTCCAGATTTCTCCAAGATTTTGCTTTGGTTTTTTCCAGACTTCTCTTATTCTTTTGTACATTCCCATTTTATCACCTATTTGGCTTTACAGCCTCTAAACCTTCACCAATCAGAACCGTTCGGCACGGTTCCGATACCTCCCGGCTTAACGAAAGGTGGGCATAACCCGTTAGGCACATCGTAGGTTTGATAGTAAAAGTATTCTGAAGGTAGTTATTTAAATGTTTACTTTTTTATCAAAACTCTCAAATCATTAAGATTTGTCCCAGTAACTCCTGTTTTTATTAGTCCGCCTTTCTTTCTGAAGAAATTATAAGAATCGCTTCTTTCAAGATAGCTTTCAAAACCACTAAGTGAAGACGTATCAGCAACCGCGCCAGCAGCCCCGGAATTCCCATCTATACCATCAGAATCTATTGAAGCTACAAAGGCACTGATGCCACCGCAAAGCAGAACAAATTCCTGGTTTGGTCCGCCCTTCCCCGGACCCCTCACCTTCGATGAGAGTTCGCCCCCGGAAATTATACAATTTCCTCTATCCATCTTCTTAGAGTAATTTAGGAATTTTTTTGCAAGATTCTGGGGACTTCCTTCGTATTCTGGCCAGACTATTTTTGTTTTGTAGCCTAAACTTTCTGCTTTTTCCTTGGCCCTATCAAGAAGCGATTTGTTGTCTGCGATAATGAAATTTTTAACTTTTTTATTCTTTGGATTAAATAGAGGGCCGGAACCTATAAAACCCAGGTCATTACCGACAACATCAGAAAAAACCAGATTCAAGACATTCCCGTCTATATGATTCAATAATTTTCCTCCCTTTACCTTTGAACATTTCTTTCTTATTCTGTTTATCTGCTTTATGCTCTTTCCCGATTCTATCAATTTGGTATTCAAATCTATAGCATCTTCAATACTTGTTTCAGGATAAAAAAGGAGTGAGGAAGTGCCTCCTGAAAGAAGATAAATAATTAAATCATTTTTCTTTGTTCTTTCTGCAAGCTCCAGTATTTTTTTGGTTGATTCCAGACTTTCTCTAGAAGGGAATGGATGAGTACCCTTCAATACCTTTATATTTCCTATTTTCTTCTTTTTTTGCGTGTAAATTATTAGTCCTTCCTTTATCTTTTCTCCAATAATAGAATTTAATGACCTCGCCATGCTGTAAGATGCCTTTCCGGAACCCAAGACATAGACTTTATTGTAATCAGATATCTTGAAACTACTTCCGGATACTTTCAATATCTTGCCGTCAAATTTTATTTTATCACTCAATAATTTGTCTACAGAAGTCTCCTTAAGAGAATAGTTGATTATTGAGAGAATATCTTCCTTTAATCTAGAATGCATAACTATATTTTGGTGTACTTCTCTTTAAACTCTTTTTTGTACTCCTTGAACTCCTTATAAATATCCTCTACGACAGCCTCGGATTCCAGCCTGTTAAACTTTTCTATCGATTTGGCGTGATTATAAAACCTGCCGTACCAAAGACTTAGAAGACCCTCAAGAATTTTCTTGTCTTTGTTCTTTTTGTACTGAAGAGCTGCAGCATATACCAGCCTTACCCAGTCCTTTTTTCCTATTCCCTTGTCACTTTTTATAAGATTTTCTATTTTATTTCCCAATTCCTTGTCATAATTGCCTGCAAAATCATCAATTACTTTCCTGTTCATCTTGCATCTTCCCTTGAAAGACCCTCTCAACTTATCAAATTCGAGCCTTATTGGAAAGGGTTTCCTACCAATGTCTTCCTGCAAAATATTCTTATATTCTGTTCTGGTATTATTTGTCCAGTAGTCTTCGTATCTTTCGAGCATTTCAAACATCTGACCAACTACTTGATGGAACATTGGGTCTATGTGTTTCTTGGGGTCTATATACTTCCTGGTGCTGCTGTGTATTTTTCTTCCTAATATGGCCTCGCTTATTTTATAATTTTTAACTAGAGCTGTAGTGGTTATGAATATGTCTATACCAAAATGATGCGGTATCTTCTCCTCAAGCAAATCGGATACAAGAGGTTTAGACATTGAAAAATCTCCGCCTATTGGCTGTCTTCTGTCTCCACCGTATATGGCTTTAGTCATTGGGTAAACAAGCATGTTGGTTAGAAGGCCGTCATACTTATGCCTCATGTAATAAGGCGAAACCAACCCAACCCTTCCGTAAAGTGTCGGCTTAGCAAGCAATTCTACCCAGCTCGAACTCATCGCAACCAAATCAGAATCTATAAGATTTGTAGAATAAGCGCCCACTTTCTTGCCTATTTCAAGTATTGATTTAACACCTGAACCCTTTCCGTAAGGCTTTTCATCCTTAACCACGCACATGTCTATTCTTTCTGGCAAAGGAAACATCTCCGCCAAAGAAATTGTATTGTCCTTAGAATGTCCGTCAGCAATAACTATTAAAACTTTCTCGGAGAAATGCATTTCTACTCCTCTAACTATGTTAGAAATAACATTAATTATAGTCGTTTCCGAGTTCTTTGTCGGTATCCCAATAACTATGGGGTATTTAGGCAATTTATTAACCTCTTCTTTGCACAAAATTCTCATGGTCATAATTTAATCCCACTCATCGATAAAGATGAAATTGTTTTACATATTAATAAAATTTAACTATTTTAGTGTAAAAAAGGTTTAAATATAAAAGTTATTTAAGTTTTTATACAGAAAAGCATGAGGAGGTAAAAATGCACGCAGGAATAAAACTTTTAATCGGAATAATTTTGATTCTACTAGGGTTTTGGCTTTTAGTACCAGCAGATTCAGCAGTTTTATCAGTAATAAAACCTGCCAGTATATCAAACATAGGAGGTATTTCTCTCGACTGGTGGTCAGAGTTCAAAACAGTCTTAAAAGGTGTAATACCGCCGATAGTGATAATACTAGGAATCCTAATAGTTTGGATTGAAAGCGAAGAGCTAAAATCCCCAGTGATACCAGAAAAGAAGAAAGAAATTAAAAAAGAACCTGAAAAGGCTGAAGAGAAAAAAGAAGAAATGCCGGTAGAAAAGGATGCTCAGAAAGAAGAAACTGAAGAGAAAAAAATAGAGTAATTTTTATTTCTTTAATTTATTTTTATTTTTTAGTTTGCAATATACTGCCAAATTATTTAATGTTTAATCTCAAATTAAAACTGTAGTGAAGAAAATGAATTCTACACAGTTATGTATATACTGCAAAGGTAGCAGAAATCTCTGCGGACTGGGAAGATGTCCTCTGTTAGACAAAGTCAAGCTCGATAAAAAAATGACAAAAATAAAAGACAATTTTTTTGGGGCTGCTCCATCAGTTTTCGTAGGCAGGATTGGCTATCCGAATGTTTTCGTGGGTCCACTGGGTAACATAGGAAAAACAGATTTAAGCGACAACCCCTCAAGCTGGTTCAAAAAACCTTACGAGGATATAATAGAAAAAAGGTCAATGGTTTTAAGGTCCAAATACAAGCAAAATGTTTTTTCAAAATCAAGATTCGTAGAAGATAATAAATTACTGGCTCTTGCAAAAAGACCTACAGACATAGAACTTCTTTTCAAGGGAAAACCAACTTACAGAATGAATTTCTCCGACATGGTAAGACCGGTCGGTCCTTCAGTTTCAGTTAAGAAACTAACTTTGGCCGAAAACGTGAAAGTTTCAAGAAATGTGGAAAAGGTTGTAAATGACGAGCTAAAAACAAACGAAGCCACCATGATTTTATACAAAAAAAATGTAGATGTGTACAAACTCACAAACATCATTTCTTCCGGTTCAATGGGACTAGATAAAAATAAAAAAATGGTACCGACACGTTGGAGTATAACAGCAATAGATGATATAGTATGTAAAAATATTCTCGGTGAGATAAGAAATTTCCCTTCAATAAATGAATATCGGGTTTACGAGTCTCAGTTCCTTAACAACAAGTTTGTAATACTTATGATGCCGGGAAACTGGGAATTTGAAAATTTTGAAGCGTGGAAACCCGGCTCTTTCTGGAGCTTTAACTTGAAAAAGACAGAAGTAGTTGAAGAGTACGAGCCGTTCAAAGGCAGAAAAAAATATGCAGATAAACAAACCGGGGGTTATTACGCTGCAAGGCTCGGTGTAGCCGAAAAACTTTTAAAAGAGAAGAGACAGGCGCGTGTAATAGGCTTCCGTGAAGTCTACGAGGGTTATGTCGTGCCGGTAGGTGTTTGGCAGGTAAGGGAAAACGTCAGGAATGCAATGAAATCAGGTTACCAAAAGTTCTCCACATTAAAAGAATCTCTTGAATACATAAGAGGAAGGCTAAAAATACCACTTGAAAATTACAAAGAAAAAAGCAAGATGCTTAAACAGAGGCGCCTTGGAGATTTTATAAATTAATTATTTTTTATGTTAAAATCTTGATAACGTCACCATTCTTTAGCTCATGGTCAGCTCCTATCTTCCTCTTGGTTCTTGCATCAACAGCTCCTATAAAACTGTCTCCTATATCACTGTGTATACGATAAGCTAGTTGTCGTGCGGTGGTTCCCTTGGGCACCAAATGTGAATGGGGAAGGACATTTCCCTTCTTGTCGCTCCAATGTGTCTCATCCTCAACCGAGTATACCACAATCATATCCATGAATTCAAAAACAGCCCTGTTTAGGCAATCCTGAACTCCGGTGGAACCGTATTTTTTCATAAGAGATTGTATTTTTTCTAGCGCAAGTCTTTGTTTCTCTGGAACTTCCTTCAGTATTGAAAAAGATGAAGAACCCGGTGTATAATCTATTATACCTGCTTCCGCTGCCTTCCTGAGAGCAAGCTCTGCATCCGCAAAACAGGGAACAATATTTTCTGTAGTCTTGGATAAATTATCTAAATTTGACTGGCCGGACAAAATATCCATCTTATTTGCTGCAATTATTATCGGTTTTGAAGCTTCCCTAATATTCTTGGCAAACATAAAAACATCATCTTCTTTCCATTTCGTAGGACTTGTTGGGTCCATTCCTGACTTTTCTATTGCCTTGTGAACATCCTCCTTGCATATACCCAGGCCAGAAAATCTTTCAAGAATCTGTTTCTCGAAATCACTCCTTTCTATCTCTGCCTGCTTAGCCATCTGATTCCATTCTCTTTTAAAAATATTTGTGTACCAGTAATCAAGCTCTTCTTCAAAAAACTTCTTGTCCTCCTCGGGGTTATGCTCCTTGCACGGATTACCTTCCGAGTCAGTGGTTCCAGAAATATCAAGAACATGTATGAATACGTTAGCCTCCCTTAAATCATCCAAAAATTGATTTCCCAGACCTCTTCCCTCGTGGGCTCCCGGAACCAAACCTGCCACATCAAGAAGCTTGACCGGTATAAGTCTCTCCCCATTAAAGCATTTTGAATTTTTTGGATTACATTTTTTACCAAATTCCTTGCAAGGACATTTTGCCTTTACGTAAGCTATTCCCTCGTTTGGTTTTATCGTTGTAAAAATTCTGTTGGATATTTCAACATCTGTCATTGTGGCTGCCTTAAAGAAAGTAGATTTTCCAACGTTAGTCTTACCCACAAGAGCTATAAGCAACTAATCACCATAAAACCTTGAAACTATTGGCTTCCCGTTTTCCATGTCCAGCCTCATAAGCCCCTTTGCATCATAACCATTATCTCTTATTCTCTCAACGCCGTCTCCTCTCTCATAAACGGTTCCTATTCCTGAAATATTAAACCCCTCTTTCTCTAATTCAGAAAGAGTAGTAAGCAAGGTACCGCCGGAAGAAATCATATCCTCAACTATGAGAATGTTATTACGGTCAAGTTCTCTTAGCTTATTCAAACCTACACAATAAAGATTTTGACCGCCCTTGTATGCCTTTTTTTGCTCTATAACAATCTGGTCTTTCGTCTTGTAATCTCTTTTTCTTACAGCTATATGAGGAATTTTATTTTCCACAGAAAGCAAGGTAGTCACAAGATAAGCCTTTGCCTCTATGCCCATTATTGCATCAGAGTTTTTTATCTCGCCTTTAAGCATATAATTTAAACCATTCTTTATTGCAGAAAAATATTCAGGAGAAGCAAAACTCTCCATCGGAAGAATCGTGTAAGGATAAACACCTCCCCCCTCCTTTTCGAAATAAGTTACACACGAATTTTCCGTTTCTCTTTTAAGAACCTTTTTCATTTCATCAGAAAACATAAAACCACAAGTTAATTTGGGTTTTAAATTTTTAAATACGTGGTTTCTTTTAAGATTACTATGAGGATAGCTGTTATTGATTACGAGAAATGTAATCCTAATAAATGCAACAAAGAATGTATAAGGTTCTGCCCAAGAAACAGGGCAGGAGATAAATGCATTGTAGAAGGTGAAAACGGTAAGCCTTTGATAGACGAATCCATATGCATAGGGTGTGGTATATGCACAAAAAAGTGCCCATTCAAGGCAATACAAATAGTAAACACCCCAGAAGCGTTAAAAGAAGAGCCTATACACAGGTTTGGAAAGAACAGCTTTGTACTATACAGGCTACCGATACCTGTACCGGGAAAAGTTATAGGGCTCTTGGGTTCCAACGGAATAGGAAAATCTACAGCACTAAAAATACTCTCAGGCAAACTTAAACCAAATATAGGAAAAGAAGAGGGGGAAGGATTCAAAGACATATCAAACATATTCCGCGGAAACGAACTTCAAGATTATTTTAATAAGCTTTCTTCCGGTACAAAAACCATATACAAACCACAGCAAGTAGATGAGATACCGAAGATTTATCCTGGAAAGGTAAAAAAAATAATAAACGAAAAAGCGGAAGACCTTCTAAAAAGAATGAACCTTGGTTATGTAATCGAGAGAGAAGTGGATGATTTATCAGGAGGGGAATTGCAAAGACTTGCAATTTCAATAGCTCTTTCAAAGAAAGGGGATTTTTACTTTATAGACGAGCCATCTTCTTATCTGGATGTAAGGGAAAGGCTGGAAGTCGGAAAAATAATAAGGGAGATAGGAAAAGAAAAAACAGTAATGGTTGTAGAACACGACCTTGCCACACTGGATTTCATGGCTGACCAGATACATATATTCTACGGAGTGCCCGGGGTATACGGAGTCGTTAGCAAGCCCTACGGTGTGAGAACAGGCATAAACACTTTCCTAGAAGGTTACATAAAAGAAGATAATGTAAGGATTAGGCAGGAACCTATAAAGTTCGCTGTCGTATCACCAACAAAGAAAAAGGAAAAACCAATGCTTATAAAATTTGAAGAAATAAAAAAGAAACTAAAAAAATTCGAAATGAAAATAGAACCGGGAGAAATATACATGGAAGACGTGCTTGGCATATTCGGTGCCAACGCACTCGGTAAGACGACATTCGCAAAAATACTGGCAGGCGAAATAGAACCTGATTCTGGACTAATAAACCCAAAAGTAAAGATAAGCTACAAACCACAGTACATATACACAAATTACGGGGGAAGTGTTGGAGAATTGTTAAGAAAAAACAAAAACTTCAGCAAATATAAAAATCACATACTAGAACCATTGAGCTTAGAAAGACTAATGAACTCTAGCGTAAAAAACTTAAGCGGTGGAGAAGAACAAAGACTTGCAATAGCATTATGTTTGCTTCAGGACGCGGAAATGTACCTTTTTGATGAACCTTCAGCATATCTTGACGTGGAACAGAGGCTAGAAACGGCAAAAGTAATAAAAAACATAATAAACATGAGAGAATCTACTTGTATGATAATAGACCACGACCTCCTATTTCTGGATTTAATCTCAAAGAGAGGAATGGTTTTTCTGGGCGAACCCGGAAAAAAAGGACGCGCATTGAAGCCGGCAGGTCTGGAAAAATCATTCAACGCGTTCCTCAAAGAACTTGATGTCAGCTTTAGGAGAGACCCTGAAAACGGCAGACCCAGAGCAAACAAACCTGGTTCTGTAAAAGACAGGGAACAAAAAGAAAAAGGAAATTACTATTACAGCTAATATCTTACAGGTTGTGGCCCTGGCTGCGGACCATATCTTTCCAGTCTAGAAACCCTTCTCTCAATATTATCAATCCTGTATAGAATATCTCTTATAGTCTCGTTTATGTCAGGCCTTGTTTGTGGCATTCTTCTTTCAGGATTCATTCTTTGTGGTTCCGGATACTGGTATTCTCTATTCCTCTGGGGTTCTCTTGGATAGTTAGGTTCCATGGGTTGTCTTCTAGAATAATCATCTCTTGGCATGTTCTGAATGCTTGGAGAAGGAAGTCTTCTTATATCCTCGGGCTCAGGTATATGATAATCGTCATGTGGCCTGCCTTGGATATCATCGCTTTTGCGAGGTTTATCTAAATTTGAATCCTTTTTATTCTTGTTCAGGACCATTTTTTTAATTGTATCAAGCATCTGATTTCCCTATAAATATTAAAATGACGTTATTTAAATATTAAATTGGTGTGAGTATGGGAGCCTTAAAAGAAAGAACCTTCAAAATAAAAGGTAAAGCTGATTTTCCTACAAAAATTTATTTTAAGATGATATCACTTCTAAAGAAGACATACGGTTACGAGGTAAAAAAATATAAGGACTGGCTTGAAATAAACCCCAGAAGCAATTACCACCAGGAAATGCTTCAAAAAAAACAGGCACTCGAACAAAGTATTGGCAGGGTTATGGTAAATCTGGGAGATATGAGGAGAGATATAGAACTAATAAAACATGATTTAAGGAGGCTAGAAGAAGTTCAAGACCACTTCAGAGAAAAAGACGAACACGTGCTAAAATCCGACTTCGTGGATTTGGTTGACAGAAACACAGACCAGCTAAGCTTAATAAATTTAGCTGCAAGTGGCAAATTCCCGACTATAGTTGTTGACTTCTATAAAGTTAAAAGCGAAGAAGACATTAAAAAAATGAAATTAACACAAACAGAAAAAGGGATATTAAAAAAGAAATTCAGACTTTATCTTTATTGGAAAGAGAAATACGGAAGAGAAATAAACGACAAGGTAAAAATGCTCAAAGAACAGCTAAATAGCAGGAAAGCTTCATTGAACATGTACAAGGAAATACTTGAGCCTTACGTAAAAGCTATGAACAAAATAAAATTCTCAGAAAGTGAATATACAGGACTGGACGACCCAAGCCTCATAGAAGGGTATGATACATCTGTAGCAGGTGTGGAACTTTTCTGCTGGAAAGGTATTGACATTGATAAAAGATTTGAGTATGAAAACAAAGAAAAGCACTCTTTCTATTCGTTTTTTGAAATAGAGATAAAAAGAAAATCTCTAACTGTTTCAGGTAAAAGAACAGAAAAAATGGAGATAAAAATAAAGGCCTATCTAAAAACCGGTAAGGAGATAGAAGAGATAAAAAACAAAATAAAAGAGAGAGAGAACATATTGTGGAATGAAATAGAACAGTTCAGAGGCGGTGAAAAAAAGGAAGACAAAGAAGAAATAAAAGAGAGCAACAAAATATTGGTTTCAGTAGAAAATACTATACGTTCTTTAATAGGAAAACCGGCAGAAGGAAAATATCACATACCTAAAGGGTATAAGGGAAAGCTGGAAAAAATGGTTAATGATGACTTCATAGGATTTTACGACAGCTTAAAGGATTTGGTTGGAGGAATAAAACTAAAGAGGCATTAATGTTTCTTAGCGGTGTTCTTAAAGATGATTAAAAAAGCTATAAAAAAAATTCTTGAGGGAGGAGAAAAAAGCTCTGAACCTGATACAGATTATATAGTAGGCGCGTCCACGGGCATGCACGGGGCAACTCCCATGGAAAGACTAAATTACGTGGCTTCAAAAGGAGTTAATTTCGCAGAAATAGCTTCAGATCATCCGGCGGCTTACACCAAAAGAGAAATAGACACAATAAAGAGGAATATAAAATCACTTGAAATGAAAATTGCAGTTCATGCCGGAGTAAGCCATCCAAAGATAACTGGTTCCTATTCGGTAGAGTGGAGGACAGCAAACGAAGAAATGAAAAGGTTTATAGACACTGCAATAAAGCTGAAAGCGGAGTACCTTCTTTTTCACTCTTGTATGACGCCTTGGCCGGAACTCGAAAACATACCTAGAAGGCACGAACATCTTGTAGATGAAAACGGTGAAAACATAATAAAAAAGATAACTAAAAGAACACCGAAATTAAAAAAATGGTTTTTGGATGATTTCATTCCCAGAGAAATATTTGGAAGGGGTTGGGATTACTTTGCCAAGCAAGAAATTAGAGACAAGTATATGGGCAAGGAGATAACAGAAGAGGAATATAAAAAAGAATATGAAAAATTAATTAAAAAAATGAAGAAGGAATACCTAAAAGATTGGCAGAGTGATAACCTAGAAAAACAACCCTGGAGGGATAGAGGTATAGAATTGTATTCTTATGAGATAATGGGAAGGTGGATGTCTGAAGTAAAGGACCCTATATGGAGGCTTATATGCGGTAAGGAAAGTTACGAAAAAATGAATGGTAAAGACAGAGGGAGGGTTGTAGCAGCAGTAGCAGCAAAGTATATACAGGGGCATCTGAGAAAACACCTAGAAAAAATACAAGAAAAAAACTTGACTATAACTCTTGAAGCGCCGCCTCTTATGAACGAGGAATGGGTGGGTGCGATGAAAATATACAGACCGGAACACATGGCAGCAATATCAAAGACATTGGACCCGGAGCACATAAAAATAACAATAGATTTTGAACATCTTGCAACACAGGGTCTGGGACCGGAACAGGTCTTGAAGGAGACATGGAATAATATAGGTTCATATGTAAAAAATCTGCACATAGGAATGGTGCCTACAACATCCCACAAACACAGCCACGTGCCAAGAGGGGATATACATACTTATAAGCTGTTATGGGAATTAAGAAAGAAAGGTATGGAACATGCCATTTTTATATTTGAAGTCGGAGGAAAAGAAGAAAAGGAAAGATATGGTCAGGTTATAGTAACTTTAAAAGACATTGCATACTACCTTTCGAGAGAAGTTCCTCCCGACGAACTACCAGATGAATTCTTCGGGCTAACAAAAGCCGAGATGGAGCACGAAAAAAGAATTGTGGATTCTCATGCCTTCGACCCGCTCAGAGGAATGCTGGAGCTTCCGGAACTTGATTACACATGGCTGAGTGGTGAAGCGGTAAGGAAAAAACAAATAAAACCGGATACTTGGAAAAAAGAAGAGCACCGATAGCTTTATATAGAAGTTTGTGTAACTATTTATTAGTGGTTAATTGGGAGTGTTCTTATGGTTAATAAAAAATTAAAGAAAAGAATTTCCAAGAAGAAGACAAAAAAAAATAAATTAAAGAAAAAAACAGGCAAGAAGATAAGGGAATTCGAGAAAAAAAGAAGGGCCAAGGTAATAAAAAAATTCAGCAAAAACATGCTTGATAAGTACGGTCCTTATGTAAAGGCAATAGTCGCATGGGGTAGTGTTGTAAGGGACGAGTTCCATCATAAAAGCGATATCGACGTAGTAGTTCTGGTAGACGATACAAGAGGCAATCTAAACAAAAAAATAAGAGACGAGATAAATAATTTTATGTTCAGTGCAGCAAAGGAAGCTGACGTTGAATTATCGCCGCAGCCTATATGGACTATAACAGAATTTATGAGCATGATAAGACAATGTAATCCTCTAGCTTATAATTTACTTAAAGACGGTATGGCTGTATACGACACCGGTTTCTTTTTGACAAACAAGAGGCTATTTGAAAGGGGTCAGATGCCACTTACAAAAGAAGCTGTTGAAAACAGGCTTGAAAGCGTCCCAAAAAGATTGAGAAGAGCGGAGCACGCAAAAATGTACATAGTCGCAGAAGACCTTTATTATGCATGTCTAAATTCTCTTCAGGCTGTTTTGATGTACATGGGAAGAGGCCCTCCTGGAGCAAACCATGCTGCAGAAACAGGAAAGAAATATTTGGTTGAAAACAAATTAACAAAAGAAAAATACATAAAGATTATTGAAGATATAATTGACTTCAGAAAAAAGACCGAACACAAGGAAGTGAAAGAGATAAAGGGAGAGGAACTAGACAAGTATATAGAAAGAACAAAAGAATTTGTAGAAGAAATGAAAAGAGTTCTGAAGGTCTTGGAAAGAAACAGAAAAGCAAACGATGTAGAAAAAACCTATCAGGTAATGATAAAGGCAAGCGTAGCAGCTCTAAAATCAATGGAAAAACTTCCAGAAGACCCAAAGAAACTTCCTTCGGCTTTCAAAAAGCACCTTGTCGAGGAAGGCGTAGTAAATCCTGTATACGAAAATGTACTTGCCAAAATACTAAAGATGAAAAAACTTGTAAATGAAAACAAAGTAGACGAAATAAATGACAGGGAAATAAACATGAGCAAGGAATACGTAAGAAGATTTGTTGGGAGCGTAAGAAAAATGGCTGAATGCAGAGAGAATGAAAAAAGTAAAAAATAAATTTAAACTAGAGACACATTAATTTCATCTTTTTCTATTTCAATTAAAACGTTTCTCATTGCAACGTTTACAACTATGGTCTTGCCTATGTTTTCAATTCCGGCCGCCTCATGTATATGGCCGCAGACAAACAATGGCGGCTTGTACTTTTCAACCAAATCCCTCAGCTCCTTGCTACCCACATGCATGCCAAAATCAGTGATGTCAACAGCTCCTTCGGGCGGGTAATGGCTCAAGACTATGGTCTTATCGGGTTTTTCCTTTAAAAGTTTTTCAAACTTCTTAAGAGCAAAAGAATCAAGATAAAAATCGCCTATCCCCAAGACATAATAATCCTTTATTCTGACCTTTTTTAGGTGTATAAAATTAAAATTCCTGTTATTGGAATCAAAATCCTCAAAAAAATCCTTATCCTGGTCTATATTTCCAAAAACAGAAAAAACAGGAACACCGAGCTTTGTCAAAAACTTCAAAGGACCTTCCTCGCTATCTCCCTCTCCGCCCCAACCATGAGGAGAATAGTCGCCTCCTGAAAGTATAGCATCTATCTTATTATTTTTTATTATGCTTTTCATTTGTACAGGTTTTACTCCATGAAAGTCGCTAGAGCATAAAATTTTCATAAATAGAATGTAAGAACAACAAATTTAAATCTTTTATTTGTTTTATGATGAATATAATCTATGAGCATGAAAAAGATAAAAGAGGGTATGGTAGAGATATTAATACCGGATGTTAAAAAACCTGAGGAAGGTGAAGTTTTTTACAACCCAAAAATGTCCTTTGACAGGAATATATCTGTGTGTGTATTAGAAAATATTGATTCTATAATAAAAGAGGACTTAAAGGGCTTAGACGCTTTATCGGCGACAGGTATAAGAGCTTTGAGGTACAAGGCAGAAAACAAAATAAACACATGGTCAAATGACTGCAACCCCAAGGCTTTTGAAATAATAAAGAAAAATAAAAAATTAAACAAAATGGACATAGAAATAACTGAAGAAGATGCAAATACTTTGATGAGAAAAAATCATTTTAATTTTATAGACATAGACCCTTTTGGTTCGCCTATAGGATTCATTGATTCGGCATCATCAAGCCTCGGCAGGAAAGGCTTTCTCGCCTTAACTGCAACAGATACTGCTCCTTTGTGCGGAAGCTATCCAAAAGTCTCCCAAAGGCGTTACGGAATAAAATCAATGAAAACAGATTACTACAACGAACTTGGTATAAGGATACTTATTTCATCAGTAAAAAAGATATTCTCAAGATACGACAGGCTTTTCAAGCCACTTCTGAGTTACTCCAGGCTCCATTACTTCAGAGTATACGGAAAAGTAGAAAAAGGTGTAAAGAGGGTAAACAGGGACATGAAAGAATTCTCTTATATATCACACTGCTTCAAGTGTGGTTGGAGAGACACTTTACTAGAAAAAAATTGCCCGGAGTGTGGAGAAAAAACAAGATTCTGTAAAGTCTTTCTCGGGGAAATACAAAACAAAAAATTCATTGAAAAAGTAATTGAAAGCGCAAAAAGAAGAATGTTTGTTAGCGAAGAAAAACTTCTGCAAAAAATACAAAACGAGATTCAGTTTCCACTATATTACGACCTTCATTATCTTTACAAGAAAACAGGAAAAAGTCCCGAGAAAATGGAAATTACCATGGAAAAACTAGAAAAAAAAGGCTTCAGGACCTCAAGAACTCACTTCTGTCCGACTGCAATAAAGACAAACGCAAAATTCAAAGAAGTAAAAAAAGCCTTGTGATTTTTATAGCCATGGCTATCAATAATCATGAAAAAACCAAAAATTTATTTTTATTCAGAATTTCTTTTACTATCAAAAAACGGACAAACACCATTCCTAGTCCAGAAACATCTAGTACCGAAACATTGACCGCTGGTTCTGTAAAAATTACAATCTTTAACCACTCTTCCCTCTCTCTTGACAACAGGTTTTCTTATCTTTACGAGATCCTGTTTGTCTCTAAAAGGAAAAAGACTCATATCCATAGTCAAATCTGAATGATACTTGCCCTGTATTCTATTTTGCATTCTCAACCCCCCAAATATAAATTTACATTTTAAAGAAGATTAATCATCTTCGCTTACTTTCTTTTCAACTTCTTCTTCTATACCTAATTTATCGACAATCTCCTTGTATCTGTTTCTTATAGTTACTTCTGTCACACCAACAACATCAGCGACCTCTCTTTGTGTTCTCTTTTCATCATTCAATACAGCCGCGATGTAAAGAGCTGCAGCGGCAACACCCGTTGGCCCTTTACCCGATGTAACATCATATTCTTTTGCTTTCTTTAGTATATTAATTGCTTTTGCCTGAACTTTGTCTCCAAGCCCAAGCATTGTGGCAAATCTTGGTATGTAGTCCTCCGGCTGAGAGGGAAGTATTCTTATACCCAATTCACGACATACATATCTGTATGTCCTTCCTATCTCTCTCTTATCTACTCCAGAAACATCTGTTATTTCATCCAAAGTTCTAGGAGACTTAAATTCTCTACATACTGCATAAAGCAAAGCAGCTACAACAGACTCCATTGACCTTCCTCTAACTAATCCCTTGTCAACGGCCTGTTCATATAACTTAGAAACTTCCTCGTGTATATTTTTTGGTAAACCTAAAAATGAAATAAGTCTTTGTAACTCCGAAAGTGCAAAACTAAGATTTCTATCCTTGCTCTCTACAAGCCTCTTCTGCCACTTTCTAAGTCTATAATATTGAGCTCTCTTCTTTGGAGATACCTTAAATAACTCTCCGGGTCCTTTTCCTATCTCTGTAATCATTCCCTTATCGTGTTTTGTAGGAGTAAGTGGAGCCCCAGTTCTTGCTCTTTTGGATCTCTGTTCCTGGTCAAATGCTCTCCATTCTTGTGTAAGATCAACAATGTTTTCATCTACAATAGAACCGCAATCGGCACAGAATACTTCTCCTCTTGAAGAATCTTCTGATAAATTAGCAGAACCGCAATCTGGACATTTTCTTACAGAACTTGCTCTTTTTCTTCTTTTTTTAACCATATTATAACCCCCCGTTATTACTAACATAATATATTTATTATTTATTGATAGTAACAAACATTAAAGTATATAAATATTATTATCATAACTCCTATATAAAGTTAACGTTTTTTTTAATTACTACACAGTAATGTTTAAATAACTACTTATTAATTAAATTTTCTTTAATTTCCTCTGCTTTTTTCATTATTTTTCCTAAATCCAGTTTCAATTCCCTGTCCTTCATCAATATTTTTCCGTTACAAATCGTAGTGTTGACATTATTTCCGTTGCAGGAATAGACTAAATTAGATATAGGCTCGTATAGGGGGGTTAAATGAGACTTTCTAAAATCAATAAGAACCAAATCAGCTCTCTTGCCTGCCTCGATTGAACCAATGTCGCTTAAACCTAAAGACTTGGCGCCATTTATAGTGGCCATCTCTAAAGCATTCTTGGCTGGAAGTAAAGTAGAGTCAAGATTGCTGACCTTTTGAAGAAGAGCAGCTACTTTCATCTCCTCGAACATATCCAAGTTGTTGTTAGAGCAGGAACCGTCCGAACCGAGAGAGATTATTATATCCTTCATATTCTTTATTGGAGCAACACCTGAAGCAAGCTTCATATTCGAGGTCGGGCAATGAACAACCTTTGATGAATTTCTATTAATTGAACTTATTTCCCCTTTATTGAGCCAAACACAATGAGCCAAAAGAGAGTTGTTTTTTAAAAGCCCGATAGAATCCAAGAATTCAACGGGTCTCATACCGTATTTTTCCTTAACCTGTTTTACCTCATCTTTGGTCTCAGATACGTGAATATGTATAAGAGCATCGTTTTCTTCAGAAAGTTGCTTTACACCAAACAACTCTTCCCTGGTGCAAGCGTAAGGTGAGTGAGGACCTAAAGCAGGGGTTATCCTTTCTGTCTTTTTCTTGACAAATCTCTTTGCATTAATCAAATTACAATCCTTTCTTATATTACTAAAAATGGGTGCCGCTATTACAGATCTTAGTCCAGACTCTTCAACTGCCTTCTTTATTTCATTCGGATAAAAATACATATCAGAAAAAGTGGTTACCCCAAATCTTATCATCTCGATACATGCAAGCATAGAACCGTAGTAACAATCCTTTGGTTTTAGCTTTTTTTCAATTTCCCAAATTTTCTCGAGCCATTCCGTTAAAGGCAAATCATCAGAATATCCTCTCATCAAACTCATGGGAGAATGTGTATGCGAATTAACAAGCCCGGGTATAGCTACCATTCCCTCGGCATCCAAAATTTCTTCGTCCTTGTATTTTGAACAAATATGTTTGGTATCTCCTACCTCCTCTATAGAATTGCCCCTTATTAAAACAGAACCATTATTAATTATTTCTCTCTTAGGATTCATAGTTACAATAAAACGTATGTTCTTGACAATCATAAAAAAAATTAACAAGGAAAGAATATAAAGTTTGACTAAAAAACATTTCTAAATTTATCCAGAATGCCAAATTTGCGGTATTCGCCTGTTATTTTTCCAGCGATTTTGTAGAACTCCTTGCTGACGCTACAATTTGGGTTGTAGACAACAACAGGTTTTTTCGCTACCAGGCTCTTTGATATGTTTTTGTTCTGGGGTATGTTTCCAATTACAGGCAAATCCATCAAATCTTCTATATCACTTTTGTTTAGTTCGTCTCTCCCCGTACTCATATTCAAAACAATTCCCAGTGGTATAGTACCCAAATCTTTAACGGCCTCTCTGCATTTTATTAGGTCTGAAACCGAAGGCATGAAAAGCCTTGAAACAAACAAAACCTCCTTGCTCGCATTTAAAACAGAAACAGCTTCTCTTCCAAGACCTGGAGCAGTATCAAGAAGAATAAAATCTGCCTTCCCGTCTAACCTGTCTATCACACTCTTCAGCCTTGAAACATCCACACCATTCATGTCCCTTAAAGACAAAGAAGCCGGTACTATTTTCATGTTATCCAAGTGTTTGTATATGGCATCATTAACATCTGCCTCTCCTCTTAGTACATGATT
This sequence comes from uncultured archaeon, assembly GCA_964584335.1. Lineage (GTDB taxonomy): Archaea > Aenigmatarchaeota > Aenigmatarchaeia > PWEA01 > JAGHBM01 > JAGLWW01. The sequence goes on along the minus strand of CAZOZN010000001.1, from coordinate 32,000 downwards.
CAAGTTTACGGGATGTTCATACAAGCCAAGATGCATTCCAAGATGAGATGTAGTTATATTGCAGTCAACCAGTATTACAGACTTGTTGAACTTTGAAGAAAGTGCAGCGGCGAGATTTGATGCTATAGTAGTTTTTCCTACGCCGCCCTTTCCTGAAAATATAGATATAATTCTGGACATTATCTATCCCTTCTTAAACCTTTCATCTCTTCGTAACTCTCCTTAGAAATAAGACCTTCCCTGTATTCTCTCTCCAATAAATCCATAGCGATAGATTTTCTATCCCTTTCCTTGTTTTCTTTTATTGGCTCCGATTTTTTAGTTATGCTGCTTCTTAATTTTGTAAGTTCGGTTCTCTTTTTCTCTTTTTTTCTCGAACTTATGAAACCCTTAATCTTAATTGGTATTCTCTTCAAAGCACTCATATTAGGTCTTCGCAAAGAAATTTTCTTAATTATTGAAAAATTTGAAAGCTTAGAAAAAAAAGGTTTAATCCTGCCGAGATGTAAATCCCTTAACTTAACTTTTTTCTTCCTGGCATAAAAAATAAAAATTATTAAAAAAGCCAAAGGCAATATCAAATACGGATTTAGCAAATTAGTTGAAATTCCTTTTTTTGATTTTTCGAGTTCCTCTCTTGCTTCATCCAATAATTCTTTTATAAGTTCTATCCTATATTCTGCATTATCATAGACCTTTCTGTCAAGATATTCATTAGCTATTAATATTTCTGACCTTATCTCTTCTATTTTATATTCGACATTCTTAACACTTTTTCCATTTTTTCTCGCCTCTTCCAATTCTCTCTCTATGTTTTCCATTTCATCAACAAGAGACTGTATTTTTAGGTGCACCTGTTCTTTCTTTGAAGAAAAAATCCTCAAAACAAAATTTTCCTCGTCGCTAAATGCACCGGAAGATACAAAAAAAGTAGAATTATAATTGTCTGATTCTGACGTGGAAGGCGCGGTTATTTTTATTGTAAAATTGTCTCTTTTACCCGGCGATAAAGATTCTATCTTTTCTGGTATTTTTGCCCATTCTTCATCTATACCCTTTATCTTTATTTCTATATCATAAAGGGTTTCCTCTCCACTGTTTTTTATCCCTACATTTGCATAACTTGTCCACCCTTTCTCTATCTCTACTTCTTTGCTGTGGTTAGTTATCTCCAATACAGATTTTTCCTCTGCAGCAAAAGACAAATTAAAGCTAAATATGAATATAATAAACACAAGGCAAAAAAATTTAACCAATTTCATCTTTTTCCTCTCTCATCAAGTTTTAAGTCAAGGTTAGCGACAACCTTTGAAAGTTCATTTTCCAAATCTTCAAGAGACTTTATTTTCTTTTCTATTTCAGACATTTCCTCTTTTACATTTTCTAGATCATTGGACTTCATTTTAATTTTTCTTTCCAAAACACCCAGCCTTTCATTCATGTCTTTCTCAAGTCTTTCTTTGTCCTTAATTCTTTTTAAAATATTCTCCATTATCACTACATTGGAGCTTATTATTTCATTAACTGCTTTAAAGAAAGCTTTAGTCGATTTCATATAAACCAGGCTTTAATTTGTTTTCCAATTTATCAATATACTTTCTAGAAACTAGTTTATAACCTTGCTTGTCTTTCTCCTTAGCCAGCTTTAATAAATGTTTCAAATCTTCCTTTTTTGAGCCCTTATAAAAATAAAGTTTTCTTTCAAGTTCCCTTATCTTTTTAGCCTCTGGAGAAGAACTCCCATATTCTCTGGGAGAGCCTCCTGCAACACTCATCTTCTCATCTATGTCTTCCAATACATCCAAGTTTTTCGTTTTTATTTCATTGTAGGCCTTTTCGGTTATTTTTCCTTCCCTGAATTCATTCTCTATATGGTTAAGAAGATTGTTGACTTCCTCTCTCTTTCTCTTTAGCTTATCTACATCTATCTCTGGTTCCTTTTCCTCTAAATCAGGCTCCCTAATTTCTTCCTTCCTCCTGTACCTGTGAGTGCTTCTTATACTTTCTATCTGATATATGAAGTCCTCAAACCTCCTTTCAAAATCTTTTCTCTTAACTTCATTTATCTTTATTATGTTTTCAAGTCTCTTCATTTTATCACTGGTGGCGTTCAACCATTCCGTGAGATTCTTAGGCTCCTTTAACTCCTTCATCTTATTCAAGTCTTTGTCTATTTCAGAAAGCAAAAGCCTGTTTTTCTCCAGAATTTCCTGGTATGACTTTTCAGATATAAGATTTTCCTCTCTTTGTTTCTCAAGGCTTTCAAGGAGATTGGCTATCTCAAATCTCTTGTTTTCCAACTCCTGCACGCTTTCGTCTTTCTTTGTTTCAGGTATCTTAAGCCTGTCCTCAAGAATACTGTCCAAATCTTTCTTGCTCAACTTAGAATTAAGTTCTATCCTGTTTTCGTCTATGGATCTCAAAAGTTCCTTAGTTAGCTCGTCTATCTTTCTAGTTTTTTCCTTTATGCTGTCAAACTCCTCCATCCTTTCTCCTATTTCTAAATAAAATTTTTCCGCCTTTGCGGCATTTCTCTTGGTAGAAGATTCGAGGTCCTTGAGTTCTGAAACCTTTTTCTTCAGTTTCTTGACAATGTTCATCAAATTCTCTATACTTTTTACCTCGTTCAATATCTCCTCCAGCTTAATTATCCTTTCTGATAAATCCTTATCTACTACTTCAGATTTCTCGATTTTTGCGCTGTTCTCCTGTATTTCCTTTTCTTTTTCTTCGAGTTTCTTTAAAATTCTTCTTGGATTTATATCCTCTACAATTTCTTCAAGCTTTCCAAGCTTAGATGCTGTCTCCCTTATCAAAGCATCCTTTTGAAAATGAAGTGACCTTATCTCCCCAATATTCTCTGCAAGTTCATTTATTCTTTCTTCTTTTTCAGAATCCATATCTTTTAGTGTGTTTATAACTGCTCCTATCTTCTCTATGTTCATTAATACTTTGTTAAAATCCATATTGTCAGAAGTCTTTTCATCTACATCTGTCACAGAAGAACTTGGTTCCTCGTCCTTTATGACTCCTTCCTCTCTTAAAATTTCACCTACAGGTTTTTCTTCCTGTTCTTTCTTCATTTTTACTTCATCTTTATTATTATCCTCCAATGGGGATCACCTCATCTTCTTTAAGTTCTTAATTCTATTTTCTAATGATTGTATATAAGTTTCTGCCATTCTAAATTGAGTCTGTTTAACCTTTTCTTTTGCCAATTTAAGCTCCAATTCTACATCATAAGTATTTATTTTCTTCTTCTTTAACTCTTCAACTTCCTTTTCCATCCTTGAAATTCTATTCTCAAACTCTTTGTATTTCTGCAGCTCTGATTCAGATATCCTTGAAGTATCATGCAACAAAGGCCTGAATCTCACAAACCACGGATCACCTTTGTTAAACTCGGGGTTCTGTACAAGAGCAGTTCCTATCTCAAGCTTGGGAAGAGTCTTTGCAAACCTTTCACCGTATTTCTTCTCTACTCTCTCTATATCCTTTGAATACTTGGTTCTAAGTTGTGCTTCGGAAGATATTACAGCTCTGACTGTCTCCCTGAAATCGCTTATAACCTGTGAAAGCATTATAAGACCTATACCCCATTTTCTGAACTCTCTCACACCTCTTTCAAGAGCCTTGTAGCCGTCTTTTCCACCGTACTTAGGAAGAAGCCTGTGTACCTCGTCATAAACTATCAAAAGCTTTAGTTTCCTTGATTCCTCCCAAGGTATTTTGAATATGGAGTTCACGGTCTTTACAACAAAACTGTCCAACTGTGAAGGAGTCATCTTGCTAAGCGAAAATACAGTTATCTCTCCCTTGTTGGCGTAATTTTTCACATCTATATCCATGCTCGGGTCTGTAACATCTATTATATTTCCCTTGAAGGCTGTTGCCTCCTCTCTCTTTATTCCAAAGCCATCATAAAGCTTTAGCATATCGTCATCCCTGCAAGGCCTAACGAATCCTGTCCACTGTGCAGTCGGGTCAAAGACTATGACAGGTATTCCTTTCTTTAATGCTTCTTCAGCCATTACCATTGCGCCAACGGTCTTGCCGGAACCTGTTCCTCCCGCAACTATCATGTGCTGGGTCAATTTATTCAAGTCCCACCTTGCACTAACCTTTGTCTCAGCAACCTTTCCTATTTTAACTCCAAGAGGAAGCTTTCCAAAGTCCAGTGGGAAAGGATACTTGCTCTCCGCCCTTTTCTTTTTCTTGTATTTCTTGTAGTACCTGAAACCGAGATATCCGAAAACAACAATAATTACCACAACATAGGTCCAAAGACTGGTTGCTATGTTGTAAAATATTGTAAACACAAGAGGTTTGCTGCCTATTTCAAAGCTTGTTATTGCTGAAGCGGTGTTATTCTTGTAAGAACCTTCTATTTCCAACAGGTATCTTCCCTCTTCCATCTCCTCGGGAAGATTGAAAGACTTTGTATAAGTCAATTTCCTGTCAACTGAAACTTTCTCCCCCTCCTTTAAAACAAGTTTTCTAACCTCGGACTTCTCTATAGTATAGTTAATTAGAACCTCGACTTCGTTTGCTTCTCCAAGGACGTATACATCTATCTTGAAAGTAGGTACCCTGCTCTCGAACAACTTGGGAACTATTGTCTCAGCATTTATGTCAAGCATAGATTTCTCTTTTTTGATTACATTTAACTTTACAGGTATCTTGTTCATATAGTCTTCGTAACGTACCACTATGTTTCCTGTATAAGTTCCAAGCGGGGTGCTTGAAAGAGTGTAAAATTTAACGTCGGTAAATCCGGTCATGCCTGCGCTTATATTCAAGCTTGTTTCAGAAAACATACTGAACTCCCATATCTTGCCCTCGACTTCAAGCTCTGCCAATATATCCTCATTAAGGTTGTTTGTAACACCAAGCGGGTAAGCCTGATACTCGCCAGGGCTTAGGGTTATCTCTATCAAGTCCTTTGAAAATTGCAGCTGTTTTTTATCAGAAGGACAATCACTTGGGCAGTTCTGATAATTCTCGCCTATTTCACAAACACCATTGCCGCATTCAGCTGCTGTTTCGTTTGTTCCTGTGCCTGTTCCAGTGCCGGTTCCACTTCCTCCGCCGGGTCCATCACCGCTTGATTCACACTCTGTCATAGAACAGACGTCTTCACAGCAGTAAGGACAATCTGCAATAACGTGACACTGTCCACCACAACACCTGAATCCGGAACAACAATCCCCGTCCACACTACAAGAACCCCCCGCATAAGAGCAGTCAGATTTCTGGGCAGCAAAGAACCCAGAGAAAGACGTGGTATTTGAACAAGCTATGTGACTGTTCTTGTCAACTGTTGTGTTGAGCTCTGTCCAGCTAGAAGAATTACATGTCTTTGAATCAAAGTCCCAATCATTACACTTGTAAATTCTTATATCATCCTGAGAATCATATGTAAATCCATCATAGTTTATACAAACCGTAGCTCTGCTAAATTCAAATGTTGTATTCAGACCTATTCCCCTAAGCTCATATTCAACATCCTCCAAGTTTATATAATCAGAACTTATCTCATCCTTGGTTATGTTCTTGACAGATGTATGTTCGATAGCAGTATCATCAAAAGTAACACTATCGTTAACCGAACCTTTAACCATCTCAACAGATATATCGTATGTCCTGTTGTGTACATTCTGTGACAAAGAACCGGAAGGAGCCGAGAAATCATGTATCTTATAGTTATTTGTCTTGGGTGCATCGTTTCTGTAAAACTTCAATCTGCTTTCTATTCCACTGCCGGTAGAATTCTTGACACCGCAAGATAAAACCAGTTCCTGATAAACTTCAAACCACCCACCCACAGTATAGTTCTTGTTCTGCTCATTATCATTCGCATAAAGATTATAATCGTAATCACCCTTTTTCTGGGTCTCGCTGAAGTTGAATTCCCACAAGCTTCCGGTGTAAGTCATAGTATAGTTCTTTTTTGTGCCGTTGGGATGCTCTATTTCCAAAGTAGCGTTCTCAACATTAGTATTGTCAGATATGTTTGCCTGTACGTTAACCTGCTGGGAAACCTGTACGGAGGGGGCGGTGAAGTTCTTGAACTTGGGAGGCGTGACATCAAGGTAGTTTATAACACCTGCTTCCGAGTCGGATGTCTCACCCCAAGTGCCTCCGGGCATTGTAGTATAATTTCCTATTAGCTGCAAAGTGTAATTGTGGGCATCGGGTATATCAGGAGCAACGCATGTAACATTCCAATATCCGTCATAATTCCAGGAAACGTTCAAGCAGTCATAGTTATCAAGCTTTATCTCCCACGTTACATTTTCATCTATTAAATCCTCGTCATAGGTAACATTGGCATGAGACTCAATTGTATCGTTTGCTACGACACCTATCATCCTGCTAGTCTGGTTGGGGTAAAGTATGTCCGTAACAAGCTCAACAACGTTGAGTGTGACCGAGGTGTTGAATTCTGCCGGACTTGCGGAGGAATTGGTTACGGATATTACACCATAAAAGTCCTCGTTAACATAAGAAGTATTATACTGGACCTTGACCGCTCCTGTGGAAAGGCTGCCGACTGTTATTTCCGAAACATTAAGTATAATCTGGTCCGAGACATTACCGTGTTTTGACAAACCGAACTTAATCGGTATGTTTCCCATATTCTCTATTTCTATATCGCCCAGGTAGTTTGGTGTTGAATTGGTTTCAACGGTCCTCGAGAAGCTTGTTGGTGTTCTGTTCCATCTCCAGTCAACTGCAACCGTAACAGTCAAGTTTATATCATCCATGTCCTCGTCTCCCGATGCGTTGAGCAGCAGCTCGTATGAACCCGGTGAGAAACCTGAAGGAACCGAGATGTCAACAGTTACGTTGGTCTCGTTGCCTGCAACCAGCTGGCTAAGAGAATTAGGGGTAAATCCATCAAATATTTCGGAACATGTGCTTCCCATGCACTCAAAATCTATGTTATTTATGTCGTCATTGCCTGTCGAATTTAGGGTAAAGTAGGTCTGGTTTGAAAGCTCCGGCGCAGTGTTTATTGAAAGCGAGCTCTCTTCTATTTTCAAAATGGGGTTTGTTGTTACGTTAACCTGTATACCCTGCTCTTCATCCTCGACTCTCTGTCCCCTGTTATTGTTCGGCTGAGTCCACTGAGCAGTCAGGTCAACATCGTAAATACCGGAACCGGTTCCTGAAGGTATGTTTATCCTTATTTGTTCCGTATTGTTTTCTCCCTCAGTTATATTATCATAAATCCTGGGTGAGGCCGGATTTGTGCTCCAGCCGGAAGGCAAGCTTATTGTAAGATTTGGCCAGTAGGCGCCTCCCTGTCCGGTGTTGTTCAATGTTATATTAACCCAGAAGTTTTCTCCATTGGTCTGTGTTATACCATTAACAACAACAGGAGACGTTATCTCGCTTCCGGAAATCCTTTTCAATAGGTCGATGGAAGTTGTTCCAACTGAAGTAAATGACAATGAATCAGTGCAGTTTACTCTTGACGCGCTGTCGTTGACGCAAATCTTTATTTGATAAGAACCAGATTGGTTGGGTGTATAAGTCTCATCCATAGTGGATTCATTCCAGTTTATGTTCGTATCAACAAAAACCCTTTCCTTTGAATTGTCGGGCTTGGTTACATTATACCAAGACATGTCAAGCTCCACGTTGTCCGTCAAATCTGCATAAATATTCACGGTTTCATAATTCATATCAACATAACTTGGAGAAACGGATTGATTGTATATTTTGGGGTGTTCATCGCTAACATTCATGTTAACTGTTACTATCCTTGATGTCGGGATTGCTGTGTTATTTGAAAAAGTCAGGTCAAGAACGTAAAGTCCCTCGCTTGTCCCAGTTGCATCATAATCAAAAGTTATTATTTCAGAGGAAACCTTTGAAACGTTCTGCCACTCGGGATAGTTGTCTATGTTTGCAGGTCCCTCTGCCCCATTCCAGTTTGATGTTATGGTCCAGTTCCTGTCAACGTTTCCGGTGTTATTTAAGGTGATGTTGTATGTTCCTGATGTTTGGGAGGGTATGCTTAAATTAAGCTCGTAAATACCCGGATTTCCTTCAGGATAAGAATCCCATGACTTGTCCTCGGGAACAGTTATATTCAAAATCAAAAATTCCCAGCATTCATCAGAAGGTGAACAGCTTGTTAAAGTGGCGTTAACAGTTACGTTAGTCCAGTAAACTCCCGGGTCCTGTCCAGATGGTATGTCTAAATATACTTCTACAAGTTGAGGGCTGTCCTTATCTACATTACCCAAATTGGATGATGGGTTATAAGAAATCCATGCCGAAGGCAGGTTTCCGCCAGACTCAGAAATCTGAACACCATAAATGTTACCGTTTCCTGAAGCATAGACTGTGAAATTACCTGCTATTTCTGATACGCTGTGATTCAAGTCATTTTCTATATAATTCTTATCCAAGGTTAATTCTCTGTTTGATTCTACATGAACTTTGGTTAGATTAAACTTTGCCCCTTCAGAGAAATCTGGATTAATCCAGGTAGAATTTATTATTATTTCGTCGTCAAATCCTGTATTGGGAGAAGCATCTTTTGTTACACTAACTTCAAATTCCCTGTAACACAAGTCTCCCTGATTCAAATCTCCGCATGTGTAATTTGTAGCGTTTATGTTGTATCCAGAAGGTATACTTACCAAAGTCAAATTAACATCTGAAACTGTTCCTGCCTGTGTATTATTAAGAGTAACATTTATAGTAAAGTTGTAAGGGTTGTCAGAGCTTATATTATCCGCAGTAACCTGTTGTGGTAATTGGTTATTGGAAACAGTAACCTGGCCTATGCAGGAGAAGTTTCCGGCGTAAGTCTGGTTCGTGTTTCCGGAAGTATCGTTAGCGTATATTGTTACCTCGTGTTCTCCTCCTTGTGTGGCAGTATATCCTCTGCTGTAGTTGTTTCCTGCTATATTGTAAAGTTCTATGGTATTGTTGTAGTTGTAATAAGTATTCTCTATTATTGCCCATACCTTATCCGTATCATCCGTGTTATCAACTACATCAGCTGAAATGTTTAGATATTCTATATTTGCCTGAACTTCATCCTTTGATATGCTGGCATTTGCTATAAGCGGTTCCAGGTTGTCCCAAACAGTGAAATTGACTGTTGTATTCTGCGGATAGTCCGGATCGGCCGAGGAGTTTGAGATTGATACAAATCCTTCGTAAAATCCTACAGACTGGTCTGCAGGTATAGAGTAGTTAAGAGGAAGGTTGTAAACACTGTAATTTCCCTCAACAACAAAGGAGGAAGGCATTGCCAAGAGAGACGATATGTTTCCGTGCTTGGTTAAATCAAAAGTTATGTTAAGGTTTCCCGAGTTCGTAACATTAATGTATCCTATTGTTTCCGCTCCGGACGTGTTAACGTCTCCGCCTGCAAAAGAATTCGGAACTCTGTTCCATGTCCAATCCTCGCTTATATTCAAGGTTATGTTGAGGTAACCCCATGAGTCTTCTGGTGAAACACAAAATTGTGTTGAGTTTGTAGCATTTACCACGAAAGTTGACCTGTAAATTCCCGGAGGTAGACATTGAGGTACTGTTGCGTTTATAGTAACATTTGCATAACTGCCAGGGCTTATTGAACCTATATAGTTAGTCGAGCCACCCGAAGTAAACTCAATCCAGTCATTTGAAATGTTGCCGCTTACGTTATTGTAGTATATTTCGTCAAGGTGGAAATTGCCCGTTGAATTAAACAGGAAGTTTCCAATATACTCTTCTGTGGAATGGTTCATTCTTTTAGAATAAGTTTCATAAGTCATGTTCATTATAGGATTTTCAAGTATTGTCACGGTGGTTGTATTCGTCTCCGAATCCAGGCTGTAATCCGGGTTGCTCCAGTTGCCTATGCCCGTGATTATATAATCGCCGGGTGTTGTGGCTGCTGGTATACTAACGTTCCATCTGGAAGTGTGGCTGCTGTTAACAGAGATTTCCTGGTTCTTCCACGAAGTAATATTAGCCATCGGCCAGCTTGGGTTTGACTGGTTGTAAGCGTCCGCATCCATCATCGTTCCGTTTCCTGTGTTATACAAGGTTAGATTTAAAATAAAATCTGCCCCGTCGGTTTGTGTCGTGCGGAACTGGTTGTCTTGTGGTTCCTGGCTAAGGCGTCCTGTTGTAGAAGCCCAGGCTTTGAAATAACCGGCAAAGCTCGTGTTACCAAAATCTGAAGTGTCATTAACATACAAAGTTACGTTGTGTAAACCAGAGGAACTTGGTGTATAGTTTACTGCCCAGTATCCTGTTTGGGGATTAAGTGAAATATTTTCCGAAGAACCGCCGGGCAGCCCTATAACTGCCCACACTTCATCAACGGCTAAGTCAGTGAAAACATCCGTGCTTATCTCCGTACTGTCGTAGTTTACTCCGATGTCCTGAGGAGAAATTGTGTAGTTATCGAGCCATATAACACCTCTTATCTCCAGCTCTATGTCAAAATTGGTCGTAGGCTGCCAAGGCGCCTTGGTAGCGTTAACCGGGACAGTATAGTTATAAGGGAAAACTCCTCCCGAGGGATTGTAAATATAAGAACAATAGCCGCTCGCTCCAGTGGTACAGTTCATTATTCCGTCGGGTGTGTAGAAATGTATCTCGGCCCCGTTTGAAGGGTTTGTGCCTTGCTTGGCCTGAGCTGTTAAGTTTACCCTATAGGAATATCCTTTTCCCGTGGCATAACCATCATCCCTGTATACGGTCATATTGTCCACAATAGTATCAGATATCCACAAAGATGCCTTGCTGGTTATATTTGTTGTGTTTTCAAATTCATGGCTTCTGTTATAGAAAATACCGTTACTTTCGTCAACATAAGACTCGCTTATGTTACACTTAAAGTAGTAAACTCCAGCAGTATCCAATCCCGTATCCCAGTTAGCCATGGCTATACCGCTTGAGTTAGTATATTTTGCGCCTCCAAAGCTTGAATAACTGCCACCCTCTGGTTTCTGATAAAAGTAAACCCTATAATCTGAAAGGTCGCTTGAATCGTTATAATCTCCAACACGGCATGTAATAGGAACATTCTGTCCCAAAAGTACCTCTGTCCTGTTTGGAGGCGAAATTTCTTTTACCTCGGACCAGCCAAAAACGTTTACGGGAGTTACTTCCTCTTTCACTGAACGTCTCACCGTAAGGTTGTGCCTGCCAACTGTTATGGAATTGTAATCGGGGTTCCATGTTATATTACAATAGCCGCTGGAGTTTGTCGTGGTGTTTCCTATGTTTGTAGAGTCTATATACCACTCGCATTCATATCCGGCCTCATCTATTCCCTGGCCGTTCTCATCGGTAAGTCTTGCCTCAAGGTAATTGTCCGTTCCTCTGGTGATGCTAGAGTTCTCGATATGTGTAGTGGAATTGATGAAAACTCCCCTTATCCATATGTAAAGTGACGAAGAGTTTCCTGAATCGTGATAATAAGTCTGGTTGGCTTCGGCCTTCCATTCATGCATTCCAACTTGTAAAGTATCTATAGGGTCATAAACATAAGTGTAAGTTCCGTTGCCCTCGTCGCTTCCCTGGAAAGAACCGTCTGTCATGTGGAAAGTCATCGAAGCACCCTTATGCAAACCGCCGGTATCGTTGGTCAAATTTGCGACAAGAGTCCTGTCTCTCGGCTCTATACAGCAGGTGTAAATCTCGGTTTCATTTTGTGGCAGTATAAGCTTAACCTTTGTCAAGTTCCCGTAAACTGTGTAGCTGGTCGTGTTCGGCTTGCTTGGTACCTCAATATTGTCCCAGTAACAGGAGCTTCCGGAACAGGAAACAAATCTCAACTCTGGTGTTATAACATCACCGGGAGCGTTATCGGATGCGTCCCAGTCATCGTGTTGTTCAATAGAATAATTGCTCTGAGGTATTAAAATTCCCTTGTTGTCAGTAGCATTATAATCTGAATAACCGACTTCCGGACCACCGTAAATTGAAGGCGAGAATCTGTCTATCTTTCCGCCTGTCACATTCCAGTCAACCCAGACAGAGTCAAACTTACCATGAACCATATACCACTTGGTAAAGTTAAAATCTCCGGTGTAACAATTTATTGAATTACAGCTGCTGCTATTTCCGACAATAATAACTTCGGTAGTAAGATTATCAGCAGCATTGTAAGCAACGGCACTGCTTACACTCAAGCCCGAAGTGTAATGCTGGTTCTCTGTCAATTCAACACCCTGTTTGTTGTAGATAGTAACGGACTGCAAAATTATTGTTGGTCCGGGGTCAAATGGAGCAGGAGACCAGTTAACTATGACTGTACCTGAAGGTGATATTGAATACAATGAACTTGATTTGTCAAGAACACCGTATACTTCATAATCATTTGTTGTGTTAGTATAATTATGGTAAAAACCGCTCTTGTAAACAGTTGCGTATATATAATCATTTCCTGCTGCGAGAGCGGTGTTATTAGGAACGTCAAAACTTCCGTTTGTTTCAGAACCCATGTACTGGTTTGTTGACTTCCAGTCTATTTCCACGGAGTCCGGTACAACGGAGTCCCCGCAGTCCAGCTGGATGTTTGTCATATTCCAGAAAATTTCAGAGTCGTGTGCTCCTCCCGTATGCCTGTCAACTATACCACCGCTGCTGGGACTATAAACAGGCTCGACCAGTATCCTGTTGTAAACATCAAAGGTTGTTTCGTTCTGCTCGTCATTAAATACGTTTCCGGTATCATTAACGTCGCTCTGATTTATCCTGAAAGTCCACGTGTCGGGGCAGAGGTCGTTATTGAAAGTAACCTCAAAGTTTCCTGAAGAATCCGATTCAGCTGTTCCTGAGTACAGGGAATTCGGAACATACCAAGTAACGTTAGCAAGAGAATCGGAACCGGTCCTGTCATTCTTTACATGGCCCGTGATGTTTATTTCCTGGCTGTAGTTGTAGTAACTATTTGTCACGTAATTGACATTCAATTCATCCACAGTCAATGTCTCCACGTAAAGCGTGCTCTGATTAGAGTTGTATATTCCATTAGAGTCCGTGACGTTCACCTTTATTGTGTAAGCACCAAGAGTGGCGGGTGCCGCTATGCTGCAGTTATAGAAACCGGAGGAAGGCGTGCACTGAGAAACCTGAGTCCCGTCTCTGTATATGTAAACATCTTCCGAAACATCATTGTTGTCAGGTATCGTCTTCACGTTTCCGTAAACATAAACAGTGTCACTCGGGTTGACATTCTGGTCAAAGTCTTCCGTTATCGAGATATCCTGTACCTCTAAATAGGATGATGTAGAATTTATGTTGTCTGATGTATCATTCATGAATATTTCAAATCCCACGTTTCCAATAGAGTTAAAGGTCATGGTGTGGTTGTAAAGCCCGTCCGTATCGTCACCGTCCTCAAGATTCATTGTATAATTTGCAAAGGAACCGGAGGAATTTTCCCTTATCCATACTTTGTCAACCTGAACATCGTCCGTGACATTTATTCTTATTACCGTGGAACTGTCATTTACATCAACATTGGAGTCGTATTGGAGAGCTGACCATCTAGGCGGGGTAAGGCTCGTTCCGCCTACCTGAATAATCCATTCCGAGGTATGTGGAACCTTGAACTTCCAGTAGTCACCCACTCCTCCCTTTCCGCCTGTGTCCTGCATGCATACGTAAAATGTTCCGTTTGGTGTGCCTGTGGTAGCGGTGTAGGTTGGGCTTCCCGTGTTGCAGTCCCCTCTCAAGGGACCCGTGCTTAAGCTGTACCAGCTGTCACCGTCCCAATACCTGATATACTCTGATGTAACGTTTGAATCGTCAAAACCGGTGCTCCATCCTGTAAGATTGAAAAAAGTGACCTGTGCATCAGTCTCATCTATAGTTATGTTCTGGTAGTATTCGGGAGCCTGGTACTTGGATGCTCTGGTTGTGGTTATTATCTGGGAAGAATTTTCAGCTCCTATCCAAACTTCCCAAGGAGATGAAGAAGAAACACTTATTAGACCGGTTGTTGTGTTACAAGCGTATCCCGACTTGCATGTCGTGGTGTAGTTCACATTATCATAACTTACAACATTGTCATTATTGTCACCATAAAGCCTCTTCAAAATCTTTTGATAGGTGATGTTTTGTTCGGTTGAGTTATCCGCAATCCAGCTATCTTCTGATTTCGTTATAATTCCTGTGTCGTTGTGGAAGGTCGCGTTAGTCTCGTTTGCTTCCGTATCTGCAAGAGAACCAACAACCCAGTTTGTCCTGTCACCGGTCCAACCCGAGGGAGTTGGAATGGAAACGTCTATGTTTGTAAATGTTGTGGGAATTATGCTACCAATATCGGTCGCATTGTTTGTAATTTCTATTGGTATTACAGAATATGCCGAACCTCCCGCCACAGTAACAAAAGAATCATCCTGTATTCTTGTCTTAACATCCTTTGCTATAGGAGACTCAAGTTCGTCCAAGTCCGGTTTGTATAATGAGCCGGCCAAAACCGAATCTGTCTGGTTCCAGAGCTTGTGCACTTTCAAAGTCAGCGAAGTGGTTTGGGAAGTCCAGTTTTCTCCTCCGGATGTATTGTAAACAAAAACATAAGTATCATTTGAAAGCTGCGTTGAATCTGTTATCTCTGTGTATTCTGAATCAGCGGAATTGGAATCCACCAAACCGTTATTCCTGTAAAGGTTGTAAGTCAGGTCCGTATCAATCCAGTTAGTTTCGTTAGCCTTTATGCCGGATGTAACGGTCCAGTTTATCACCTTGTTGCTGGACACACCGTCTATATACAAGTTAATGCTCGGTGTGTCCTTGCTGACGGTGTAAACAACCTGTGAAAAGGAATTGTTCCAGTTATCAAGAGTATCATTTGCAATCCACCTGTAGACATAGTTTCCAGCGGCCAGTCCAGAGACATCAAAGTAATATTCTTTTTGGTGGCCCGAAGCATCAACGACAACATAAGGTGGTTCATCGTTATGAGGAGTTGAGGAACCGGTAAAGTTGTGCTCCAAAAATACTGTGTCAACGTTTGTGGTGTCGTTCCATGTTATGTTGAACTGATAACTATCCAAATAGGAATATGTGATTGGTCCCGAAGGTGTCTCTTCAACCGATGAGTACTTTGGATAATCTCCATCCTCCCAGGCCCCGTTAATGCAAATTTCATTTTCACCGTCTTCATCAGGGTCATGAAAAGTATCATAGTCAAAACACTGTACTTCAGTGGTGGTTTGATTCCTGTAAGAACAATCATTTGCGTCACTACAACAAGCCCAGTAAGAAGGCCATGTAGAACAATCATCTCCTCCGCAAGTCTGTTCTATTTTGTTCTCGCTAGGATCGTCCCCGCAGCACGAAGGCGTTCCAGACTCATATTCAGGAGGGTTGCTTGTATTGTTCCACAAGTCCTGACCAACAGTACAGTTGCAAACAGTCGAATAATCATCGGCTTCTGTTCTATAAACTCCAGAATGACATGCTCCGGAACCAACACAAAAATTATCAGAACCTGCATCATCACCACAACATTTGTTCTGACCAGTTCCACCACTGTTCCAACAACCATCCTCATTAGCAACATCACAGGGACCGCTACCAGAGCCACCGCAATCGCATATATTACTATCATAATCACCGTCCGTTCTGAAAACACCGTTCAGGCAGCCCTGATAACCACTACCGGAACACCAATTATCACTAGTACCATCGCCGCAGCATTCCCCGTTACCACTGTCAGCGCTAGAGTCCCAGCACTCCTCACCGTCAGAATCACAATCATCACTAGAACCATAATTATTATTCAAAGAACAAAGACATGCTGACTCGTCACTGTCGGGCTGCAAGTCGTACCAAGTTCCAGAAAGACAGTATGAATTATCACCACCCCCATCGCAAAAATCATCATTAGAAAGTCTGCAACAAAGACCAGAACCTCCACTGGCTTCAGAATCCCAGCAGTCTGAAGTACCGCTTCCAAGATTCTGGCAGGTTTGTCTCGAATAACTCTCTCCGTCAACACAATTACATGTTTCTTGATTGCTGTTATCATTGTTCCACCAAGTACCCTGAACACAAGCACCATCTGTGCCGTCACACCATTCATCAGTTCCCCCCTCGCAACAACCAGTTCCGTCCCAACAATCGCTTTCTCCGTTTGAATCACAATCATCACTGTCTAAAGTAAAGTCATCGTTCAGATAGCAAAGACAGGACCTTTCGTCACTATTTACATTCCTATTATAGTAACCCCCATTAAGGCAATATTCATTATCATTTGACCCAAAACACCAATCATCTGTAGCGCCATCATCGCCGCAGCAGGGAGCATAGGAATCAGAAATAGTAGCACTTCGAGAATAACAAGATTGTCCCTCTGAAGCAGCACTGCATAAATCGTTAGCAATGTTACCATTAAGCCAACACTCACAAGACTCCTCATCCTCGTCTGCTCCATCTGTATAAGTAACCCCATTTAAGCAATGCGTGTTGTTTCCTTGCCCGAAACACCAGTTCTCTCCAGTATCATCACCGCAACATGGAGCCTCTGGGTCTGAACCACTGTAACCAGTAAACCAACTATCTCCGTGACAAGTACACCAACCAGTTTTATTATCCCATCCAACTTCGTATGCCTGAAACTGGCTACTGTACTCATAATCCGCGGGTAAGCTGTCACATATAATTGAACCTCCTGTATTTGCTCTCCTTTCACAATCACCTACCAATGAACGGAGGGAAACATTCCACCAACCTTCCATGTCGCAGTAATTGCTGTTATCATAGATTCCTGGCCAAGTTCCGGTGTAATTATCTAGCGAGTTGTCGCTACATGATGGAGCATCATCCTCTATAAAAAGAGAAGAATTTGTGAAAGTAGTAACCTGACTTCCGCTTGAATCATAAAGAGTAAACCTTATGTCGAACGTTGTGCAGTTGTTACATTGACCGGCGTTAACATAAACAGAATTAAAGGAAAAGACCATACTGAAAATTAATAAAATAAAAAATATTTTTGTGTTTAAAGAGGTATTCACTTGTCATCACACCCCAGATAACATAATTTGGTGGGTCCGACTTTTCTTACGCTTACAACACCACTACCCTTTAATTCCATTATGTAACGAGAAACAGTATGCCTGTGTATCTTAAGCTTCTTTGCCAGCTCTGATATGCTAAGGCCCTGTTTATTTTTCTTTAAAATCCTGACTATTTTTTTCTCTGTATTCATTTCCTATCAACCCAACCACACCCACCACATTCGGACTACATAACTGTATGATTTTCCTATTTAAAAAGCTTTTGATTTAAAACATGAAATTAAAAAAATAGAAACTCTCAGCATATTGAGCCTTTATTTTTGATTTTAAAAATCAAGCCAAAAAAAAACATTAAAAAATTATTCAAATTCCTTAATAATTTCATCTTTTATTTCTTTTTTTATGAAATATTTTATTTCCTTTTTTATCTCTTCCTTGATTTCATTCTTAACTTCTTTCATAACTTCATTCTTTATCTGAGAAGCCATTTTTAAATCGATAAAAAAATTTTCACTCATAAAAATCTTTACAAAATACCTTTTGCTTTTTTGGTAAGCCCGTAAACAACAGGTCTTCCCTTGTTTTTTTGCTCAACAAGAGGAAAATCAAAACCCTTTTTTTCTAGAAGCTCTTTGTCAGTCTTAAAAGACAACCTTGATAATTGTTTTGCTATGCTTGCTCTTGAACCTCCTATTTCCCCGGCTATCTGAGCCGTAGTAAAATTATTTTCTTCAAGCAATCTGATTATTTCTTGCTGTTTTGGTGACAAGTCTTCTATGGAGACATTACTGTCACTTTCAGTCTCAATAGATTCATTTCGAGAATCAGAGACCCTTTTTACTATATTTTTTTGTTCTATATGGCCAAGTGTTTCCTCAACAAAATCATGATTAAGATACTTAACACCGTCTCTGGCTGCTTTTATACAGCATGTCTCACAATTTTCGAGTATTTTTCTGGGTGAAAAACCAGAATATTCAAAAACCTTTCTCAAGCCGTCTTCTGTGAAGGGGTTTGTCTTGCCCCTGCTAAACATCCTCTGCTTGACCATCTTTAACGCTTCATCCTCTGTTAAATTCCTAACAGATACTATTCTGCTTCCTATCCTGTCAACAAATGGCTCTTCAAGATTCTGCAAATCATCCTGTATAGAAGCTAAAACAAGAGAATTTATCTCATTTTCATCGAATTTGCCCCTAATCCATTTTAGAAGTTTGGGTGACATTTCCTGAACTTCGTCTATTAATACAATCTTTTTAGAGCCTGAAAATCGTCTAACAAGTTTCTCTAAAAAATTCCCCTCAACACTCTTCTTGAATTTTTTCTCATCTATATCACCAAGAAAATTAAAATAGAGTGACTCCTTTTTATGGCTTTCAAGCCATTTGAGAAGAGTTGTCTTGCCTGCGCCAGTAGGGCCTGTCACTATAAAGGGGTCTTCGGATTTCATGTATGTCAACATTTTCGCTCTCATGTCAACAAAACCAACTATATTATCATGTTCCGCTCTTATTTTGAAAGGATTGTCACTCCAATCAAAGACCTTAAACCACTCCACTTCTCTTAACTCTTCCAAAAAAACCACCGTCTCTTTACTGTCACTATAAGTATAAAAAAGGTAATATATAAACTTAACAAAGACTCTAAGGTGACAAAAATGACAGACAAAATTTCTGTTTATATAGAAACTTACGGATGCAGCGCAAACCAGTCACATTCAGAATTGATGGGAGGTATTCTAAGAGACAGTGGTTGTCTCATTGTTGACAAACCAGAAAAAAGTGACATAATTATAATAAATACCTGCATAGTGAAAGAGCCCACAGAAAAAAAAATAATAAACAGGATAAATAAGTTAAAAAAGAAATACCCCGAAAAGAGGTTTATAATAGCGGGTTGTATGGTAACTGGAGAGTATAAATTAGCAAAAAAAACATTACCTGATTCAAGTCTGCTGGGACCGAGAAACTGTTTAGATGTTTACAAATGTGTGACAGAGACAGAAAAAGGTAGAAAAGTAGAGTATTTCCAAGGAAATAATGTCATAAAAAGTCACACAAAAAAAAGAATTAACAAATATACGGGGATAGTAGAGATTTCACAGGGCTGTTTGGGTAACTGTTCATACTGTATAGTAAACAAAGCAAAAGGTAATCTAACTTCTTACACAGAAAATGACATAATAAGAGACATAAGAATGTCACTAAAAGAAGGATGTAAGGAAATATGGCTTACCTCGCAGGATTGTGGCTGTTACGGTATAGATATTGACACTAATCTGACTAAATTATTAAATGAAGTGACAAAAATAGACGAAAATTTTAGAGTGAGACTCGGTATGTCAAACCTCAACTATGTAAAAAACATGATAAGTGAATTGATTGACATATACAGAGACAAAAAGATGTATAATTTTTTGCATATACCAATACAGAGCGGCTCAGATAAAATACTTAAAAAAATGAACAGATACTACGTGACAAAAGACTTCATAGAAACAGTTAAAAAAATAAGAGAATTTGACTCATTTTTTACGATTTGGACTGATGTCATCGTAGGTTTTCCAGGTGAGACAGAAAAAGACTTTAAAGAGACAAAAAAAATAATTAAAGAGACAGAACCTGATTTTGTTAATATTAGCAAATTTGGTATAAGACCCCATACAAAGGCAGCAGAAATGGACCAATTGACAAGTGAGACAATAAAAAACAGAAGCAGGGAATTAACCAAAATTTGCGACAAAATTGCTTTAAAAATGAACAAGAGATGGGTCAATAAAGAGTGTCAGGTACTTGTCACTAAGAAAGGCAAAGACAAAAACCAGTATATAGGAAGAAATGAAGCATATAAGTCAGTTTTGATAGAGACAAAAAAAGACATAATAGGAAATTTTATAAAAGCAGAAGTAATAGAAGCTAAAAA
Source organism: uncultured archaeon (assembly GCA_964584335.1). GTDB lineage: Archaea > Aenigmatarchaeota > Aenigmatarchaeia > PWEA01 > JAGHBM01 > JAGLWW01. Next base: position 12,084 of record CAZOZN010000001.1, on the reverse strand, counting down.
TAGTTATTTAATAGGAAAATTAAAATAATATTATTTTTCATAAACAATCTCATAAAAACCGAATTTATCTTCCAAGTTAAGAATGGGTTTTAAATTGTATTTCTGTCTCATTCTGTTACATATATAAGACCAGGTATAGTTAAATTGCTCTTTCTCGATTTCATCGCATGAGTAATCATAATATTCGTCATAACAACAATAGTTCTCGTAATAAATTACACATTCTCTATTTCCTAGCATATTTCTTATTTCTTCCTCTATATCATAACCAAATAAAGGTGAAATAGTATTTAATCCAGTAACAACGTTTATCATAACGGTTACATCGGGATAAATCGTAACTACTGTACAATTTTCTTCTATGGTATTTTCTGACTTAGTAACCAATTCATAGCTATATATCCAATTTGTATAGTAATTACTCGTATTCAAAAACAAATAAGGATGAAAAGCCAAATTTATTAAAAAAATACATAATATAACAAAAATGAAGATAATTTTCTTTCTTATTATTTTATCGTAAAAAACATAAAAACCAAAACCAGAAAGCAGTAAAACAGGTATTGACATCAATACAGAATATCTCATTTGAGTTAAACTATAAATGTTCGTTGCCCAAAAAGACGACAAAAACAAAAAGAAAGAAAAGAAAAAAACAACAAAAAAGAAAAAGTAATTTTTCTTTTTTCTAATAAAATATAAACCAAATACAGACATTATAGAAAATGAAACCGGAAAATAAAAGCCGTCAAGCCAAAAAATTGAATTTGGTATTATATTTTCTGAAAGGCTACCTAAGCTAAATACACTATCATCTTCTATCCATCTACTGTCATTCAATCCAATACCTAAATGAATAAAAAGTGGTAATAAAATAAAAAAAGATATTACCAATATTTTAACAAAAAAAGGCCTCTTAAGCTCTTTTCTCCAATTTTTTTCGAAAAGAACAAATCCAATGAAAAACAAAGGTATTAAAATAACGTTCTCGGGTCTTATTTGAACTGTATAAATCAATAAAAATGAAGTCAAATAAAGAAGATTTTTATCTTTTTTGTCCAAATAAAGAAAAAAAGCAGTAAGGGACATTAAAACAAAAAACATTGAAATTGTACCTAGGTTAAAGGCCGATGATAATTTTATATGATAAGGAAGAAAGGAAAGTAAAATTGCAGAAAACAGACCCGCTTTATTGTTAAACAAAATCTTGCCTAAAAAGAAAGCAAATAATATCGATAAAGAGCCTACTATAGTAGAAAAGTAAAATGCTGTGACGTGTCCCGGAATTAAATTTAAAATAAGAAAAAGCAGGAAATGTGCCCCCAAAGGATAAGAATAGTATAGACCTTTTAAGAAATTCTGAGAATAGAAAATATGATAAAATTCGTCATAAACCAAAAAAGGACCATGTGGAAATAAAAATCTAATTAAAAATCCCAATATAAATGTCAAAATTAGTATTATCTTCTCATTTTTGGACATATCTTCAATAATTTCTTTAAAATAATCAATATTTTTGTAAAAAAAATAAATAATAAACAAAAGAATCAAAGGAAGTATAAAAATATAATAATAAGGGATTAGGGATTTTACAGAATAAAAAACGTTCATAATAAGACTTTATAGTAAATAAGATAAATAAAATGTTTATGGAAGAAATTACTCTTTATATTTACTCACTGCATTTTTTGTTTATTTCATTCATAATTTTGATTTTAATAAACATAAAACAAATAAAAAGTATTTTTAAAATAGAAAAAAAATTATGGATATCTTTGCTTTTTATATTGATTTTTTCTTCTTTTTCATTTTTAAATACAATGAATTATCAAAAACCTTACTTGCTAGATTTGACTATATCAAAAGAATTTATATTTGGGGAAGGAAATCTTTGGAAGAGCTCTTCTTATTATACAAACAACTTGTTTGGTTATTTTGGTTATATTTTCTTTTTAATATTTGGGATAAACAAAATAGCATCATTGTATATTAATATAGCCTGTTTTTTAATATCAATTTCTTCCTTTTTCTTAATATCTAATCTGCTTATAGAAGAAAAAAAATACACAATAATTACGACTTTATCATACATCTTTTTTTCTTTTTATATAGCAGGTAGTGGTGTTTTCATGTTACAAATCTTTCAATGTTTTTCATTACTTTTTGTTTTATTTTCATTAGTTTCATACAAAATAAACAATTACAAAACATATTCTCTGGCATTAATATCCTCTATATTAGCCAGTACGGCTAGATTCGAGTTAATATTATTAATACCTGCATTTTTTATAGGATTAATAATTTACAACTGGGATAAAACAAATAACTTAAAAAAAATCGAAAACGTTTTTAAAAAATTGAAAATCCCTATATTTTTATCTTTACTATTGAGTTCTAGCTATATATTCAGTTTTCTTTATCATTTTGAAACTCACTTTTTTATTAACGAATTTAATCCAATTGGAAGAGCCTTAAAAGGATTTTTTTATTTCTTTATAAGAGGACCAATTATATATTTCACAATACTATCAATTGTTGGTTTTGTTTTAATTAAAGACAAGAAAAAGAAAATATTACCATTAATTTCTTTCACACTTCTACTGGTACCTTATCTAACCTGTAATAATTGTTTCAAAGAAAGATATGGGATATATTTATTTACCTTTATTTTATTGTATTTTTCTGGTTTATTCAGTCGTGATGTAATAAAATACCTTAAAAAAAACAAAACAATCGAAGGAATAATTTTTAAATTTACAACAATTTTATTAATAGTCTTAATAATTCCATATTTCAGCTTTACACCATCAATAAAAATTAAGTATGATGAAATTGGGCAAAATGAGGAAAAAATAGGAAAATTTATAAAGTCTTTTGAAAATAAAAATGATAACAAAGCAAATATTATTATACCTGTTTATGGGGGATTGGACATAGAATATTCAACATTAAAAAACATAATAAGTTTGGAAAACATAGCAATGCAGACAAATGTATTTAGAGAAAAAATAAAAAATGAAAAATACAGAGAAGAGATTATAGTTGGTACACTAACACTATTTTACAATAAAAGCGAAAAGGACGAAGCAGAAAGAATAAAATACAGACTACTAGGAGAAACATTCGAAGAACTAGAAAATAAATACGGAGAAGGTGAAAATCCTTTGAACATAACAGAAAAAAGTTATTTTATAGAATACCCATACTGTAACGAATATTTTGAAAGTCCCTGTAAATTTATGAAAAATTCATTTAATTTAACTTTGTTGTATGAAACAGTAGAAGGTTACAAGCTTTACGAGCTGAGATATAAATGATAGATAAAATATATTTGATTTTTATATATTCTCTGATTTCTTTAACAGTATTTTATTTTTTTTATTCTTTTACAGAGATAAAAAAATTCTTTAAAAAAATAGAAAAAAAATATCTCTATATTTTAATAGCTATAATATTTCTTGGATTTTTACTAAGATTAGTAACACCTAGATTCTTTACAACAATATGGGATGAATTAGTATACGTAAAAAATGCTGAAGAAATAATAAGATATTTTGAGTTTAATAATATATTTTTCAAACCTATTTTATACCCAGCTGTTCTGTCTATAATATTCTTTTTAACCGGACCGATGTTTCAAAGTGCAGTTTATTTTAATACTGGATTGAGTTTACTATCGATACCTCTTTCATTCTTTTTATGTTATTCTATATTTGAGAACGAAAAAATTGGATTATATACTTCAACTATATTTGCTTTTTTGCCTTCCTTCTTGCTTTACTCAAAAACTGCAGAATCTAACACATTGTCAATATTTTTGTTATTATCATTTCTTATATCTTTTTTCATATACTCTAAAAATAAAAATAAAAGAATCTTAATACTGACTTTTTTTCTTTTATTGCTTACATTATATTCAAGATATGAAAACTTGATTGTTGTTTTACTGATTCTTACAATAATAAAAATACCTAAATTGAAGAAAAAAGACTTATTGTTAGTTGTAATATTTATTTTACTAATAATACCTCTAATATACCATATTTTCTATACTTCAACGTCATTTTCATACGCTTGGACAGAATATAAAAATTATGAAAATATAGGAAAGGGGACAACAGACATATTATCAATTTCAAAGACTAAAATAGGATTAGAACAATTTATAAACTCTTTGTTTATTTTGTTTCCGTTTTTTATATTTCCATTCTCTATAATAGGAATCATTAAATGCAAGAAAAGAAAATTAGTTTATTTTTCAATTTTATTTTTCTCTCTTCTTTCATTAATACATATACTAAGAGGACTTGTTTTAATAAGAGCGATGATATTCGCATCGGTGCCTATATACGTACTTACTGGGTATGGTATACATAATTCAGAAGAAATTTTAAGTAAAAAAATAAAAAGAAAAAATAGTTTTAGAATAATTATAATAATTTTAGTTTTGATTTTTAGCTCATTTTCTTATAATACAATGAAACATGAACCATCAATACATGGTTATTTTGAGCCATATTATAGCGCAACAAGCCAAGAATATAGAATACTTCTTAATATAACAAATAAATTCGATAACTACACTGTATTGATGAGTAATCCTATTATAGCTTCAGGAACTCCTTTATCTGAAAATTCAATATCATTCAAAGATTTTAAAGAAAATAACAAAACAAAAAAAGAAACATTATATTTTAAAGATATGTACTGTAATGAAAAATACATATCCATAGCAAAAAGTTTTGGATTTCAAAATGAATATATTGAAGATTTAGAAAAGATAATTGATGAATGTAATAATTTTGAAAAACAAAATAGACTTACAATATATAAAAATTATACTAGAAAAGTAATACCTTATCATACCGATATATCAAATTATCCGGGAGAAAATTACAAAACTTTTGAATTTGTTTTTTATAAGATTAATCAAACATCTTAAATAATTTTTAATTTAATTAATATTATGAGAAAAATAAGATTGATATTGCCAACTTACAATGAAAGAGAAAATATAAAAAAATTAATACCTAGAATATTTAAAATTGCTAAAAAAAGTAAACTTGATATAGACATACTAGTTATAGATGATAATTCTCCTGACAAAACAAGCGAAGCTGTAGAAGAACTAGGCAAAAAATATCCAGTAAAAATAATTAAGAGAGATTTTAAAGGGGGTCTGGGTTCGGCTTATATAGAAGGTTTCAATAATTCAATAAACGAAGATAAAGAAGTGATATTTGAAATGGATTCTGATTTATCACATGATCCAGAATATATACCAAAATTCATAAAAGAAATTGATAAAGGTTTTGATTTAGTAATAGGAGAAAGAAAAAAAACAATAGGTTGGGGTTTATACAGAAAAGCTATTTCTTTTGGGGGAAACTTCATAGGAAGAAACATAGCAGGGATAAAAATAAAAGACTTGACTACAGGTTATAGAGCATATAAAATTAACGTGCTAAAATCTTTGGACCTCGAAAATATAAAATCAAACGGATATGCATTTCAGCTTGAAATAATAATAAAGACACTTTCAAGAGGTTTTAAAATAGGTTCAATCCCTATAATTTTTTACGACAGAAAAAATGGTAAAAGTAAACTTTCTAAAAAAGATATGATTGAATTTATGATTCTATCTTTAAGATTTAGAATAAAAAGATTATTTTCTGACAGGTACAAATTCACTTGAGCCGAATTTTTCTGGATATTCTTTCCAAGGACCCTCACATATTGAATTATATTTGCATTCTTTACATTGATCAAACTTCTTTTTCCCCTTATCTTTTCTCCACTCCTCAAAATCACTTATATTCCTGTCCAAATCGATTACCATATTATGACGAGGCATATATATTTCAGAGCAAAATTTATCATAATCCGGTATAAGGCAGGGAGGGAAAGCCTCTACCATAGCTTTACCCGGAGTATAATCACTTTCTATTGCTATATCAAGAGACTTTAAAACGTAAGGCTTAACATTTTTAACCTTTGGAACAACCTCCTCAAAATTAATATTAGAGTTGCCTACAGGATGTACAAAAGCAAGTTGAAACTGGTTTACATTGAGTTCTATTAAAAGTCTAACCAATTCCGGGAGATATTCATAATTCATCTTTGTTATTACACTATTCGATAAAACGGGTGCTCCCAGACTCTTTAAATTTTTTATTCCCTTAATAGTCTGTCTAAAGCTTCCCGGACATCTTGTTTGTGATTCATGAATATTCTTGTTATGGCCATGTAAAGCAGGTGAAAATTCAGTCGCACCAGCATCTAAAATTCTTTTAGTAAATTCCATATAAGAAAACATTCTTCCATTTGTCTGAATCTGTATTATTTCATATCCTATTCTTTTTGCAAAACCAACCAATTCAACTATATCATCTCTTATTGTAGGCTCTCCGCCAGTAAAAACAATCTCCCTACAGCCTTTATAAAATGCATCACTAATGTCATTCTTTAACTCAAAAGTTTTTTTGTCTCCGAGATTTCTCTTATGTGACTGGGCACAAAAAATACAATTATTATTGCACTTAAAACCAACTTTAAGATCTAATCTTCTTGACATAAAATTACTCCAAACCTAGCCAGTATTTTTTTCTTTTTATGGAATCTAAACAGCTAATTTTCAATTCTTCCTCATTTATACTAATACAAATATCTTCTTCTATATTTATTCTAGCTTTGCAAAAAAAATAAATATCAGGAGTTTTTATCATATCACAAATAGTAATATTATCTTTTATTTCTGCTACATCAGAATAGCAAAACTGCCTAGCAACTTCTGAATTTATATTTCGACAATTTTCAATATTAGGATATGTAGGATATTTTTCCATGGGTTTTACAGTGAAAAGACTTAAAGAATTCCTTTCAGAAACTAAAAATCCACTTCTATTATATATTTTACAAACTGCACCAAAATAAGAACTTTCTTTACCATCAATAAAAATATCCTTTTCATACATACCAGAAAAAGAATTATAATACATGGTATCTTTAACCTTTTCCCATTTGTAATTTTCTAATGATTCGCAATTTAATTTTATTGAATCACAATAACCAACATTTAAACTCACGTTCTTAATTTTATCATCAACAAACAAAGGATTACATCTCAAAAGTATTGATTCTCCTAATCTTCCCGAACCACTATAATCTAAAAAATCTATTTTACTAGAAATATTTTGGCAATAGAAACTCGTATGATTTACTATAAAATAAACATTAAGAAACTCTAAAATCAAAAAAGTATCCTTTTTACCGGGATTCCTCGAAAAATACGAATAATTAAAATTAGAAGAATTTTTAATATCTTTTTTAATTTGATTTTCTCCATCTTTTATAATAATAGAAGCATTAGTATCATAAGACCAAGAAGAATTAATTATTACTTTCCATATATTAAAAGAATCGTTAAAAAAACAAGAAGCTTCTATTTTACCCTTTGGTGGTTCCTGACCAAGCTCAACAAGATTCTTCTCAAAGACATCACTATCTTTACAGTTCAAACTAAAATACTTTCTTTTGCATTCAGAACCACAACAAAAATTAACATAAAAATTATCAATACTTTCATTTTCACCTAAAGTAAAATAATATCTGCCTTTAGGTTTTAAAGAGAATTCCAAATCATAAATATCAGTACCTAAAAATCTAACAAAATTTTCTGTTGGATTATAAATACCTACAATCTTTTTATCAAAAAAATTATAACAGTATGCATTGTCCAGAGAACATATATTATATGTTTTATCGTTTTGATAAAAAAACGAATATAAAAAGAACAAAAAAATAGAAAACAAAATAACCAAAAAAACTAATTTATTTTGTTTCATCTAACCCATCTCTAATTCTATATCTTTTGATGGTTTTATCATAAATGTACTAAAACAATTATCAGCACACCAAAATAGCTCTATATTCTCCTGTTTAACAGAACATGATGAATTTATTAAAAAAAGAACCTCCGTTTTATTTGGATATAGTTCTTCATCGACTTCATAGATATTTACACCACCATTATTAGGAACTTTTAATATTATATTTTCATATGATGTCTCGTTTGGATTAAAAAAACCTATTACAGGTGTATCATTCAAACACTCTATCCTACTATACTCTATAGGATAATCGAAATTATTAGCCTTTTCTTGAGTATTATAAAAAATAAGTAAAAAAACGAATATTAAAATCAAAAAAAATGAAATTAAAAATATATTTTTTTTCATTTTACCACCGGTTTCAATTCTTCCAGACCATATCTGTCAGCATATTCCTTGAAAACACCCTCGCAAATATTATCATAAATGCATTCTTTACATTTTTTCCCTTTAACTCTACCTATATTTTTTCTACCCAACTCTACATTTAAATCTTTAAATTCAGGCCCTACATGCTGTTCCCTAAGATTTTCCAAAGAAACAAACTCAGAAAGACTATTCTTTGGAACATAACATAAAGGAAAATATCTAAACTCAAAATGTTTCACATTAAACCTCTTGCCTATCTCTAAAGTTTTTGGTATAAATGACCTTACACTTTCCAATTTGGGTACAACATCATAAAAGTTCTTGAGAGCATTACCCCTTGGATGTACAAAAATAAACTCACAACCATCCGCACCAATCTCTATATTTTTTTTTGCGATTTCAGGCAAATATCTGTAATTGTATTTTGTTATTGTTGTATTAGTACATAAATAAATCTCAGAATTTATATTCTTTATATTTTCAGCACCCTTATTAAGTTGTTCAAAAGAACCATCGGATCTAGTCAGAAAATCATGTAAATAAGAATTATGTCCATGCAAAGAAAAAACCACAGAATTCAAACCAGAATAAATTAACTCTTTAGCAATTTTTTCGTATGAAAACATTCTTCCGTTAGTAGTAATACTTATTGTTTTATAACCCAAATCCTTCGAGTATTTTAATAAATCAGGCAAATCTTTCCTGAGTGTTGGTTCTCCTCCAAGAAAATCTACAAAAGTACACCCCCTTCTCCTACCATCATCGAGCTCTTTCTTTGCTTTATTTGTACTAAGAAAAGTAAAATTCTTTTTATCAGCGCAATAACAAAACCTGCAGTTATTATTACATTTATAACCTAAAATTAAAGCCAGTTTTTTTTCCATTATTACACTCTTGTTTTATTATATTTTGATAAACAAGATAATATTATCATTTAAAAAAATAAATAGTGGTATTTATGAATATAGATAAAATAAAAAATTGCGGATTAGATTATCAATCTTTTTTTCTCCTTAAAAAAGGATTAAAACCCGTTATTAGAACGGGAATAAGAAAAGATAAAATAAATTTATTAAAAAAATTAGCAAAAACAAACAGACTTTTTATCTCGGTTAAGAAATTTAATGAATTATACGGTAAAAAATTAGAAAAATCCGGATTTATAGCATATATATCTCTTTCAAAAAAAACAATAGAAGAAGCTTATATGTCAGAAAAAAACGGTGATAGACTAAAGTTTGGAGAATTATTGGGATATCCAAGATGCTGTATTAAAAGTTTTATTAAAGAAATGGTTAAAAAAAATGACTTTGTTGTTTCAGCATATAAAAATAGTTTAAAAAAACCATCATTTTTCTGCAATAATATATTTGTTTTTGACTCCAAGATAGGAATTGGAAATACTATCGATATATATAAAAACAACCCTAGTCTATATTTTTTAGAAGATTTATTTTTAATTAGACATGTACCTTGTTCTTTTAACTGTAAAAAAAGTATAAAAATCGGTAAAAAAACATCAGAAATCTTAAAAGAAAAAAAACCAGGTCTGGAATCAAAAATAATAAACGCGATAAAAAGACCTTTCCTATATTTTGATTATTTTAACTGGATATTATTTGAAGGTGAAGTTGAAGAAAACGAAATAAATTACAAAAAAATTTTGCCTTACAAATCATTGTTACCTAAAGAAAAAATTGATATTATAAAAAAAGGTAACAAAATAAAAGTTTTTGAAGACAAAATAATTGTTATTAAGAAAGATAGAGTAATAGGTGAAATAAATAAAAATAATAAACACAGAGGAATAATATTAGATTTCTCATAGAATTGGTCTAAATTCCGAATCTCCAACAATATCAACATAGCTTTTCCATATTTTTGGGCACTCAGATTTTAGTTTACATTTTTTACAAGCCTTAACAAAAACTAGCTCGTTTTTTTCCATTTTTGTGACGCCCTTTGCTATATCCCTAATATTATTAGGTAAAATACAAAGAGGAAAATGATATAATCTCATATTTATTTTTTTATTTCTTATTTTTTCAATACTTTTCTTAACAAAAGGAACAACATCTTTTACTTTTACCAGAACTTTTTCTTTGTTAACAAGGGCATTTCCAGTATATTTCATATTTATAAAAACAAGCCTTTCGATTCCAGCAAAATTATCAATAACAAAATCAGTTATATCTTCCAGATACTTGTAATTAATCCTATTTATTATAATCCTTACCTCAACAGGTATATCAAAATAAATAAGGTTTTTTATACCAAGTACTGTTTGTTCAAAACTTCCCGAAGTTCTGGTTATTTCTTCATGTATTTTTTTATTTTGTCCGTAAAGAGAGATTCCAACCATAAAATTTTCAAGATTCAGATCTTTAAGTTTTTTAGTGAATTTTTTATAGCGAAACATTCTGCCGTTTGTAGTTATAAAAACATATAATCTTGGATTGTATTTTTTGACATACTTTAAAATTTCAAAAAACTCTTTTCTTAAGGTGGGTTCTCCTCCACCAACTCCCCAATAATCATTTTCGGGGTCTAATTTTTTTATCAGATTTTTTATGTCCGTCTTTTTAGGGTTAGGTATTTTGCTAAAATATCTTGTCTTATTTATACATGATATGCAGTTGTTATTGCATTTAAAAGTAAGAGGATAATCAGTCATAAGTATAAATTTACACCACACACTAAAATAGATATATGTGGATTTACCTCTTAGTTGTTTCTTTCATAAGCCTTTTTATTTGTTATGAGGACTTTAAGAACGGTTTGATAAGAAACAATTTTATAATAATTCTATTTTTGATTTTTATAGGATATTTTTTCATAAACATTAATTTTATAGTATTTGATTTTTTTATTCACTTAATATGGACATTTTTCATAGGATTTTTCTTGTACCTTATCGATGTTTGGAGTGCGGGGGACGGTAAATTTTTCATAGTTTTATCACTATTATTTCCTGTTAGTATCATAAGTCCAAAAATTTCTCTAGATTTTCTAATAAATTCTTCTGTCCCTTTCTTTTTCTTTTACACTTTGTTAATATTTAAAAAATCGGGAAAAAAAGAAATAAAAAAAGCATTTAAATCTGCTTTCAACCTATACAATGCATCATTAATAATATTGATTTATTTGGGTTTAGCTTGGTTCTTAACACTGCCACTAAAGATAATGGGAATAACTGTTAATGTATTTATTTTCATAATAATATTCTTCATAACAATAGAAATGGTTAACAGAATCAAAAAAATTAATCTTGAATTTTTATATGTATTTCTAGCTATACTTAGAATAATAATAGATTTTAAAAACGTGTTTACTCTCTCTTTCATATACCAATTATTAATAATAGTTTTTGTTTTTATTTTCTTCAGGTTCTTTATACTAAAACTGGGATTTAAGTTAAATGTAAAAGAAGTTGATATAGATAAATTAAAGCCAGGTATGGAAATGGCAGAAGGAATAATAAAAACTGATGGAGAATATTTCAAAAAAAAGTTATTCCAAGCCAGTTTCTATGATTTTTTAATCCAAAAAAAGGAAAAACTAATACATTCAAAAATATTGACAAAAAAAGACATTAGAAAAATATCAAATCTAAAAAAAGAAAGCAAAATAAAATTCAGTAGTATTTTAGTTCACACTCACATGCCTTTCGCAATATTTATTTTTATTGGTTTTATATTGACTATTTTATTACAGGGTAATTTTATAAATTCGTTATTTATTTGAATCAAACAATATTTGATGTATGAAGGGAGATGTTTTTCCCAAGATAAAGAAAAAGGTTCATAATTTTCTTATTGAAGAAAAA